>DAOTWP010000353.1:0-14598 GCA_034435675.1 Anaerolineae bacterium | reverse complement strand
TGCGGGGGCGCCCACTTGGGCAGCGCGGCGCTGCGAAAATCCGGCGGGCTGAAGTGCAGCACCAGCGTGAACATCGCTTCCAGCGGCGCACCCTGATCCAGCAGCGTTTGCAGCCCCACTGCTGCCGGGTGCTCCCTGAAACCGCTGAGGAACTTGCGCGTGGCGCGGGCGTGGGCATGCGTGCCGTGCGGTTTGCGTTCCTGTGCCTTATCGTGCCAGTTGGTCGCGGCGAGGACGGCAGAGAGCAGCCGCACACGGTCGTCTAAACGCACAATGACATCAGCTTTCACGTCGGAAGTTTGGCTCATGCGGCTGTTTTCCCGATGCCGAGGGGCAGTCAAAATGTTGCAATTGCGTTAGGTCTACCCGCCATTGTAAACGGCAAACGGCGGCGGGGCAAGCGCTGCGCCCGCTGCAAGTGCTGTGACTCCGGCAGCAAATGAGGTTGTCATGCGCCGCCGTGTATCAGCGCCAGCGCCGCCGCCAGCGCCTCGTCCACGCTGACGCCATCGCGCGCCCAATCCCAATCCGCCGGTGCGCCTGCTGCCACCCCGCCGCTGACCAGCGCCGCCGGTTTCCAGACCGCGCGGGCATTGGGCGCGAACGGGGCATAACGCGCCGGGTCAGACGGTCCGAGGATCATCAGCGTTGTTGCGCCTGCCGCCGCCGCCAGGTGTGTTAAGCCGGTGTCATTGCCGATATACACCCGCGCACCTGCTGCCAGCGCTGCAATCTCGGCAAACGACAATTCGCCTACAAAAGCCGCCGCCGGGGGTGTCTGCATGCGCTGCCGCACCGCCGCGACAATCGCGTGATCGTCTGGTCCGCCCAGCAGCACCACTGCCGCGCCCACTGCTGCCGCCAGCCGGTCTGCCAGCGCCGCGCACTGCTCCGGCGGGTAGCGTTTGACATCCAGCAGCATGCCGGGATTGCGCCCGCCCGCCGGGTTGAGGACGCAATAGGGCGTGCTGATGCCGCGCTCTGCCAGCAGCGCCGCCACCCGCGCCTGTGCCACCGGCTGCACGGGCACAGTCGCCGTCAGCCCCGTTGTGTCGCCGCCCAGCCGCCGCACCACTTGCAGATAAATTTCAGCTTCGTGCCGCGCCTGCTGCGGGTCAATGGGCACGCGCAGGTTGTAGCCCAAGCCGCGCCCGGCGCTGTCCAGCCCGGCACGCCAGCGAATGCCGCTGCCCCACACGGCAAGGCTCATCAGCGGCGAACGCACCAGCGACACGGCAAGGTCATAATGCCCGGCGCGCAGTTGGCGCACAAAGCGCAGCCAGCCGCGCGGAGTCCTGACCGGCAGTGCCGCCGCGCCGGTATCCAGCAAAGTGTCCAGCAGGGGGTGTTCTTCCAGCGCGGGACGCGACCAACTGCCCACCGCCCAGGTGATCTGCGCCTGCGGGTACAACCGCCGCAGCGCCGCCAGCGCCGCCGTCCCCAGCACGACATCGCCAATGCAGCAGGGCAGAATCAGCACAATGTAGCGCGGATTCTGCGGCAGGTCAGCCCGCTGGGGCAGCAGCCGCGCCAACAGACCGTAGATCGTGCTCGCTGTGTTCATGGGGTCAGCGCTTTGACCAGCGCCCACTCATCTGGCGCGCTTTCGCCTTCGAGCGGGACATACCCCAACTGCGGGTAAAGGCGCTGGGCGGCGGCATACTGCGGGTGCAGTTCCACGCCAATGCCAATCCGCGCATAACCGCGTTCGCGGGCAAGCGCTTCGCAGGCGCGAATCAGCGCGGTGCCAATGCCGCGCCGCTGGTAATCCGGGTGGACGTTCAGATCAACAATCTCGGGGATGCCACGCAGGGCAAACTGGATATCCTGCGAAATCCAGTCCAGCGTGGTATAGCCGGCGACCTGTTCGCCCAACAACGCCAGCAGCACCACACGCGCGTTTTGCGCCTGTTCCGCCAGATAAAACTGAAACAGGTCGCGGGTCTTATGCCAGCAGGCAAACACTGCCATCACGGTCTCAAGGTCATGCGGGGTCATCTGGCGGATCGTGAGCGCGATCATGCCTACGCACTCAGATGGTCGCCCGCATTGACATGAAGCACCGCGCCGTTCAGGTAATCCTCGCGCACCAGATACACCACGGCGCGCGCCACATCTTCCGGCGTGCCGGTGCGTTTCAGCGGCGTGCGCTGCCCGATTGCCGCCCATTCCTCATCGGTATCGCCGGGCGGCTTCATCACCGGACCGGGGATAACCGCGTTGGTGCGAATATCGGGACCGAGGCTGATGGCGCTGACCTTTGTCAGCATGCCCAGCCCGGCTTTGCTGATGCCGTGATGCGCATAGCGCCGCCAGGGCTGCTCTGCGCCGCGATCCAGAATGTTGATAATCGTGCCGCCGGGGGGATCGTTCTCGCGCATCATCCGCGCGGCATGCTGGGTGCACAGGAACGGCGCCGTCAGGTTGATGTCCAGTGTTGCCTGCCAATCGTCGAGCGTGACATCGAGCAGTTGGCGCGGCTGGAAGATGGACGCACTGTTGACCAGGATGTCGAGCCGCTGGAAATTCTCCTGCACGGCAGCAAAGAGCGCCTCGATCTCTGCCGGGCTGCGCATATCCGCCTGTGCCGCAAACGCATCCACGCCGAATGATTTGATTTCATGCAGCGTATTGCGTACCGTGTTTTCGTCAGAACCGCCGTAATGCACCAGGATGTGCACCCCGGCGCGCGCCAGTTCCACCGCGATTGCCTTGCCGACGCGGTGAGCCGAACCGGTCACCAGCGCCACTTTATCGGTCAGATCGACCAGCATAGCGTTTGCCCCCACTGATAAAAACCGAGGGAATCATAACGCGGGCGGCAGGGCTTGACCAGTGAGAACTGCCCTCAACAGAATGCCCGTTCTGGTGTTAAAATCAGCGCTATCGTGTAAGCGTCTATCCGTAAACCCGGATGAGGCGAACAAAAGGCTTGCGATTAAGCCCCTTGTTCGGCAAGACCGGTTTATGGATGAATTCTGAGCAAGCGGGGAACACCGATGATGGAAACGCCAGCGCCAATCCCTTTGCCCGACAACCCGGCTTATGAGCAGCTTTTAGCCGCAGATGTCAGCATGATCTACCGCTTGCAGCGCAAAACCCGCGACTGCCTGCGCCGCGCAGGGTACAACACCGTCGGGCAGTTGGCACAGACCGCGCCGGACACGCTGTATAAAGAAGCGCGCATCAGCCGCCATTCGGCACTGCGGCTGCATTCGCACGCGCGGGCGATCCTCAGCGGGGCTGCCGTCTGGTACGACACGCTGCCGGCGCGCTGCCAGCAGCCGGGCATGATGCTGGATATTGAAACCGATCCCTTTAACGGGCAGACGCCCTGGTGCTTTGGCTGGCAGGGCGGCGCTGAACCGACGCAGGTGATTGTCGTGGTGCCGGAACGCCCGCCGGGTACGCTGCTGCTGGCGGACGGGCAGACGGTCATCACGCTGGTGCAGCATCATCACGCTGCCTGGCGGCTGATTGACGCGGCGGCAGAGGCGCACGGGGGTCCGGTTTACCACTGGGGCGGGTTTGATGCCGGCGTGCTCAAGGCGACCGGTCCTGCCGATGTCAAACGAACCCTGCTGCCGCGCATGCATGACCTGTGCCTGACGACAGCGCGGACGGTGGCGCTGCCGGGACGCAGCTATGGACTCAAAGCGGTTTCGGCATTCCTGCAATATGCCTGGGAAGGCTATCAAAGCTGGGAACAGGCGCTGTACGATTACACGCACTGGCGGCGGCAGGACGACCTGCACGCCATCACCCGCGCCTGCACCTACCAGCGCGAGGATGTGGTGGCGCTGGGGCTGGTCTGGCGCTGGCTGGTGGAGAACCAGCCGCCGCAGGACACGGCAAAGGCGTGAAGGGGGGACGCGAATGCGTTACAAATAGTCCACGCGGTTGAGCATATCCTGGTCACTGAGCAGGGTATGATAGAGAGTTAAGCCTTTGACCCAATCACCAATCGTGTGCTTGTCCTGCTGTCCGATGATGATGCCCGCGTGCTGCGCGCCTTCTGAGGCGAGGCGCACATAATCTGTATCGTGCGTGCAGAGTACATAACCCAGCGCTGTCGCGCGCGCCAGATGGCTCTGGTCTGACTCGCCAAGTGCCGCGAGGTCACGAACCGACACCGCTTCAATCCCGCGCAGCCTGAGCTGTTCGCCAACAGCGACCTGCACATTTTCATCGAGATAAAAGCGAAGTGCCGCCATTGGCGATCCATGCCTCTTTCAGGCTGCGTGCAGTCTCTAGCTGCTGGCGGATGTCCTCATCCAGTTCGCGTTTGTGCTCGTAATAGTATGCCAGCGCAGCATAGACACCCGCCAGCGGCACGGCGTAATCGCCGGCGATGTCGTCGGCGCTGCGCTGGTGAAACAGGTGGGCAATGACCACATCGGTCACACGCAGTCCCGTGCCGGCGATGCACGGACGCCCGCCGCGCACCTGCGGGTTGGCGGCAATCAGGGTGATATTGAGAGTCGTATCCATAAGCGATCCATCTGCCCGATTTTCATCTCAGTGTAGCACAGATTGGGATTAGCCCGATGCTCTGCCGCATCTCCACCCCTTGCTACGTCCGTGCCGCAGACTGGAAGCCTGCGGCTGAGCGTTTGCCCCGCCTTGCCTTGCGCCATGAGGCAACCAGGTTGCCAAAATTGATGATCTGTGGATAGAGGTTTTTGTATGTCTTCATAGCACCTTAATTTCAAATTTTTGACCCGCCTTCGGCGGGGGCTGACCTTCGGTCAGCTTCAGGATTCAGAGAACAGAAAACAGAGTATCAGGGCTATTCATCAGAGCGGGCACAGCGAAAACCGACGACGCTGTCGTAGAAACCGGGGTCGTCCCAGCTGCGATTGGCAGACCGCAGGAAGTCCGCGGCATTGAGGAACGAGCCACCACGCAGCACGCGCGCATCTGTTCTATTATCAGCAGCCTCACGCCCATCGTCCGCAGCATACGGGTACTCCTCATACAACGAACTCGTCCATTCCCAGACATTGCCGCTCATGTCCAGCGCCCCGACCCATGACGCCCCTTCCGGATAACTCCCCACAGGGGCTGTGACAGCAAATCCGTCGTCATTTTCTTCATTCACGTAATCGTAGTTCGAAGCCCAATCCTGTGACCCACAGTTGTTATCGCAATGATTCGCTTCATCGCCAGTGAACTCATTCCCCCAGGGAAAAATCAGACGATCTGGACCGCGTGCCGCATATTCCCATTCCGCCTCCGTCGGCAGTCGTGCGCCGCGCCATTCACAGTAAGCCTGCGCCTGAAACCACGTCACACGGTTGATGGGCTGGTTCTCCTCGGTCGAATAATCCGAGGCGGGCGGTTCGTCACATACACCGGCGTCAACGCAGGCTTGGTATTGTGCGCGGGTGACTTCAGTGCGGTCTATCCAGAAGGGTTCATTAAAGGTTTGGGCATTGTCGCCGTTCGGTGCTTCATCATCAAACCAACTGCGTTGACATGCAGCATCGTTATCTGCTGCCTGCTGGCACAGGTCAAACCCAAAATCAATTTCTTCTGGTGTGCTGCCCATCTCAAAGGTACCCACAGGCACCAGCACCATTTCCACACCGTCGTCAAATGTCCAATAGAACGGCTCCCAATCCGGGTTGCTGCCCGCAAAACTGCGCGCGCGGGTCTGGGCATCCTCGAAGAGGGCTGTGTCCTGGACTGTTGGCGTAGGTGTAGGCACAAGGGTTGCTGTTGTCGCTGAGGTCGCCACAAAGCGGGCACAGCGAAAACCGAAGCTGTCGCCGTTGTTAACGGGGAAGTCCCAGTTGCGATTGGCAGACCGCAGGTAGTTCGTTGTACTGCCGAACGAGCCACCACGCAGCACTCGAACATCTGTTCTATTATCGGCAGCCTCACGCCCATCGTCCGCAGCATACGGGTACTCCTCATACAACGAACTCGTCCATTCCCACACATTGCCGCTCATGTCCAGCGCCCCCACCCACGACGCCCCGGCGGGGCGGCTGCCGACATTTGACGTTTTTCCATTGGCATTGCCAGACCACACCGCGTTATCGGCGTTTCGGGCATCGCCCCAGGGATAAACCCACGAGTCCGGTCCGCGCGCCGCGTATTCCCACTCGCGTTCGCTGGGCAGGCGGGCGTTGCGTGCTTCGCAGAAGTCGCGCGCTTCAAACCAGGTAATGCTTTCTACCGGGCGGGCGTCGCCGCTGAAAGAACTGGCTCGTCCCGCCACGCCGCCCAACCGTGCAAAATCGCCCTGGGTCACTTCTGTGCGATCCAGCCAGAACGGTTCGTCAAAACACTGCTGGTGCGCTGGCTGCTCGTCACCGCCGCCATCCTCGCTGCCCATCATGAAGCACCCGGCGGGCACCAGCACCATCTCCACGCCGTTGAATTCCTGAATAACTGGCGTCCAGTCGGCGTTGCTGCCCGCAAAGCTGCGCGCGCGGGCAAGCGCGGCATCCAGCAACGGTGACAACGTGGGCGTTGCGGTAGGCGTGTGGGTTGGGGTTGGGGTGTCGGTGTAGGCATCTGCTGTCGCCGTCGCGTTAATCACCGCCTGTGTCTGCGTGGCGCGTGAGTCGGCAATCTGCTGTGCCACTTCAGTTGCCACCACAACAGCGGTCTGTGTCGCCCCTGCAACTGTCGTGGCGGTCTGCTGCGCGGCGCTGGTGGCGGCGGCGTTGGCGGTGTCCTGCGTTTGCGTGGCGTAGGCGTCAGCGGTGGCGGTCTGCTGCGCGGCGCTGGTGGCGGCGGCATTGGCGGTGTCCTGCGTTTGCGTGGCGTAGGCGTCAGCGGTGGCGGTCTGCTGGGCGGCGCTGGTGGCGGCAGCGTTGGCGGCGTCCTGGGTCTGCGTGGCGCGCGCTTCGGCAGTCGCGCGGATGTCCGGCGTAGGGGTGGCGGTGTAGCTGGCGGCTGTCGCGGTCGCCCCGGCGCTGGTGCTGACCGCCGCGCTGGTTGCGGTTTGTGCATCGAACGCCGCCTGCGCCTGTGCGGTTTGTCCTGCCTCGGTCTGTACCCCACACATCACCGCGTTTACCGTTGCCCCCTGCTCAGTCAGCGAGAGGGTCGGCGTCTCGGTAGGAGTGATCGTCGGCGTCGGCGTGTCGGTCGGCGTTGGCGTGGGCAGCGGCGTGATGGTTGGGGTTGGGGACAGCGTTTCAGTTGGGGTTGCCGTCGGCAGCGCTGCCACGTCAGCCCCGGCGGTGAGCGTGGCATTGTCCCCCGCTGCTGTGCCCTGTCCGTTGTTCAGCAGCAGGAGGATGCCGACTGCGGCGATGAGCAGCAGAATGCCCCCAGCAATCAACGGCAGGCGGCGGGAAGGCGGGGCAGTGTCCCGTTCTGGTAATGTCGGCTGCGCAGGTAAGGGCACGCTTTCATCGTTCGACGAGAGCGGATTGAGCCTTACACCCTTGCGGCGCAGTTCACTGTGAAGCTGGCGAAAAGCAATATCGTAATCCTGATTGTGGAAGTCCACGTATTGCAGGCGATTTAGCTGGAAATGTACTTTTGCCGGGACGAGCAGAATGGGCAAAACAGGTTTATGGTGATCGAGATAATACTGCCATTCATCCTCGACATTGTGGGATGTCATTGATTCCGGTGTGATGATCACCAGCATCAGTTCGGCAGCGTCCAGTCCTTGCTGGATCGCGCTGCTCCAGTTCATGCCTGCTGGAATATCTTCCACATCCAGCCAGATATCTGCTCCGACATCTGACAAAGAGGCTGCCAGTCGGCGCGCAAAGGATTCGTGTTTGCGTGCGTAGCTGATAAAAATCCGTGCCATGCCCTGCTCCGGCGGTGAGAACTGCGGTAGCGCGAAGTATAGCCAGCGGGCGGTAATAGAGCAACAGGCGGTGCGTGGGAGCCTTGCTTCCCCTGCTGGCGAACACCGCGTTTTGCGTTCTTCGCGGCTTTGCGGTGCGCTTTGCTGGCACTGGGGGTCACTTGCCCCCGAAGCCGAATGCGCGGGCGTGAACTGCAACTCGCTTTAGCCCGCTGCCTGCGCTAGAATCGAACACGTCAAGAGGAATACGCTCCGTATGCCGGATGGTTTTGCGTCGTCGCAGTCGGAAAGACCTTTTACCCTTTGATGAGGAGCAGAACACTATGGCATTTCCACACGATTTCTACTGGGGCGCGGCAACCGCCAGCTACCAGGTCGAGGGCGCGGTGCGCGAAGATGGGCGCGGCGAGTGCATCTGGCATCGTTTTGCGCACACCCCCGGCAAGACCCACAACGGCGAACATGGCGATGTCGCCTGCGACCACTACCACCGCTACGCCGAAGACGTTCGCCTGATGCAGCAGCTTGGCTTAAACGCCTACCGTTTTTCGATTGCCTGGGCGCGCGTGCTGCCGCAGGGCACCGGCGCGGATAACCCGGCGGGCATCGCCTTTTATGACCGCCTGATTGATACCCTGCTGGCAGCCGGCATCCAGCCGTTTATCACCCTGTACCACTGGGATCTGCCGCAGGCATTGCAGGATCGCGGCGGCTGGGCAAACCCGGACAGCGTCGGCTGGTTTGTGGATTACGCCGAGCGTATGACGCGGCTGTATGGCGACCGGGTCAAGCACTGGATCACCCACAACGAACCCTGGGTGGTCTCCATGCTGGGCAACTTCACCGGCACCAAAGCGCCGGGCATCGCGCATCTGCCCACCGCCCTGAAGGTCGCGCATCACCTGTTTTTGGCGCATGGCGCTGCCGTGCCGGTGATTCAGCGCAATGTCGCCGGGGGGCAGGCGGGCATCACGCTGGACATCCACATGTACCAGCCCGCCACAGACCGCCCGGAGGACATCGCCGCCGCCCGCCGTGAAGACGGCTATCATGTGCGCTGGTACACCGATCCGGTGCTCAAGGGCGAATACCCCGCCGATATGGTCGAAGTCTATGGCAGCGCGCTGGACGGCATTGACCTGAGCGCGGTCAAAGCTGCCGCTGCGCCGCTGGATTTTGTCGGCGTCAATTACTACATGCGGTTCCTGATTGCGCACAATCCGCAGGGTGTCGCGCCGCTGTATGTGGACTATCTGCGCAGCCCCGGCGCGGAGTACACCGAAATGGGTTGGGAAGTGTACCCCCAGGGGCTGACCGACAACCTGCTGCGACTGACACGCGACTACAACGTCCCGGCAATCTATATTACCGAAAACGGCGCTGCCTTCCCCGACCCCGCCCCGCAGAACGGTATCGTCAACGACCCGCGCCGCGTGGCGTATCTCGAAGCGCATGTGGATGCTGTGGCGCAGGCGATGCAGCAGGGTGCGCCGGTGAAGGGCTATTTTGTGTGGAGCCTGCTGGATAATTACGAGTGGGAACTGGGCTACGACAAGCGCTTCGGCATCGTACATATTGATTTTGCGACACAGCAGCGCACGCTGAAGGCATCGGCAAAGCGCTACGCGGAGCTGATTCAGGCGCACCGCGTGCGGGCGTAAGGCAGCGGTTGAACGAAACAGTCTCATAGACCGTCGTGTGGGCGTCCCCCGTGGACGCCCGTTAGCTTTCTGGCAGGTTCATTCGCACCACACCGCCAAGTACAACCACAGAAATCGCGCGGGACTGTTTTCCGTAGGGGGTGGATCTGAGACCCGCCCCTGCATCCCACATTTTCAATTTGCTTGTACTCAGAACCGATCCATAAACCAGTCTTCCTGCGCAGTCGTATCTATGCTATGCGGTCCGGGTTGTGGCGGTGCGGCGGGTACGCCATCGGCATACCCCTGCAGGTCACGACAGGTGTGTAAGGGCGTCCGCCGGCGTAAATCGCGGCAAGGTGAACAGATGCGGGGCAGGGGCTGAGGTTCTTAACACGCGCTAACGTTTCTGGCGCGCGCGCAGCATGCCGACCAGCCAGCGCCACTCGTCCACGCCCAGCAGCAGTGACAGGGCGAGGAACACGCCGCCAGCAGCGCCACCTGCCAGCAGCACCAGCAGCAGCTCGCGCAGCAGCCCACCCGTGCCGAGCAGCCCGGCAAGCAGCGGGGTGAGCGCCGTGCCGACCAGCGCCATCGCCAGTCCTGCCACACCGGTTTTCCCCAGCGTCAGCAGCAGGCGCTGTTCGCCAAAGCCGCCCAACCGCCGCGCCAGCAGCCATGCCGAAAGCAGCGCGTGTACGATGTGTTTGGTGCTGTCGGCAATCATCAGGCTGAGCAGCCCAAAGCTGGGCAGCAGCAGCAGCGCCACAACCATATACAGGGTCAGGCTGAACAAGCCGACCAGCGCCGGGGTCAGGGTATCCTGCCGGGCATAGAAGGCATAGACCAGCAGCAGGTCAAGCGCGGCAAACGGCAGCCCGATCAGGTAGTAGCGCAGCACATCCGCCGTGACCAGCGTGTCCTGCGCGGTAAACGCGCCATGCTGAAACAGCAGCGCGATGATCGGCGTCGCCAGCACAAACAGCCCCACCGTCGCCGGGACAATCAGCGTAATTGCCAGCCGCATGCCCAGCCCCAGCGTATCCTTGAACATGCGTGCATGTTCGGATGCGGTGCGCGCCGCCCGCGCTTCCGGCGCGACTGCCGCCGCCTGCCGCGCCAGCGTGGGCAGAATGGCGATGCTGATCGCCGTCGCGACCAAGCCCTGCGGGAACTGTATCAGTGTAGTAGCCCAGGTCATGTAACCGATGCTGCCCACACCGGTCTGTTCGGCAAGGCTGTAGCTGAACAGCCGCACCACCAGCGTATCCAGTATCAGCGAGAACATCACCGGCGCATACAGCAGCGCAATCTGGCGCACGCCGGGATGCCGCCAGTTGAGCGTGAAATGCAGCCGCGCGCCGCGCAGCCCCGGCGCTTGCAGCAGCATCTGCACCACCGCGCCGACCAGCCAGCCCAGCGCCACGACAACGATGCCGCTGTTGGGACGCGCCATACCCCACTGCACCAGCGCGCCGCTGTTGAGGTGCGGCGTCACCTGCAAAGCCGGTGCCAGCAGCAGCGCGACAACCACAATGCTGCCGTTGAAGACCGTGCTGGCGAAGGCGGGCAGTGTGAACTGGCGCAGGGCGATCAGCGTGCCGCTGAGCACGGCGAACAGGCTCATGAACAGCATAGCGGGCGCGGTCAGCCGCAGCAGGATCGTCGCCAGCGCCAGCGTTTGCGGGTCGCTGACCATCACGCTCATAATCTGTCCGGCGAACAGTTCGACCCCCAGCACCAGCACTGCCAGCGCTACCGTCACCAGACTGAGCAGCACCGACACCAACCGCCACAGCGCATCGCGCCCTTTCAGGCTGGCGACTTCGCTAAGCACCGGCACCAGCGCCCCGTTGACATGCCCGCCAATCAGCAGGTCGTAGAGCGCTTTGGGCACAATCACGGCGAGGTTGAAGGCATCCACCGCGCGCGACGCGCCAAACAGGTTGGTCAGGACAATCTCGCGCCCCAAGCCCAGCACACGACTGGCAATGTTGCCCAGCGCCAGTACGCCAGTGGCGCGCGCGACACTCGCGTTGGTTGCGGTCTGCCCGGCTTCCGCCCGCGATTCATCGGGCGCGGCAGCAGGCACGGCAGCAGGCACGGCAGCGGGCGCTGAAACAGGGGGCGTATTGGCGGGCGCGTGGGGCGTCGTGGACGATGGAGGCGATTCAGCGGTCATGGGTCGGTTGTCCTGCGCGTGGGTGCGGCTTCCGTCGCTTCACTGCCAGTTGACGGGTTGACGGACGGCTGAACAGGGCGTCGCGTGGGCATCAGGGCAGCGCCTTTACACGGGCGATCAGTTCTGACGTGCTGTGCCCCGGCAGATAATCAATCAGCAGCACTGTGCCGCCATATGCCTCGACCAGCGGGCGTTCCGGCAGCGGTTTGGCGGGGGCGCTTTCAGCGGCGTTACTAACGGCATAATCCCCCCCTTTGACATAGATTTCCGGTTGCAGTGCTGTAATCAGCGCGCTGGCGGTGTCTTCCTCAAAGATCACGACGGCGTCCACCGGGCGCAGCGCCGCCAGCAGCCGGGCGCGTTCTGCCGCCGGGATCAGCGGGCGACCTGCCCCTTTCAGCCGGCGTGTACTGGTATCCCCGTTCAGCCCCAGAAACAGCGCCTCGCCCAGCGCGCGCGCCGCTTCCAGATAAACCAGATGCCCCAGATGCAGCAGGTCAAAATGCCCGTTGGTGAACACCAGCCTGCCGCCCGCCGCGTGCAGCATTCGGCGGCGTATTATCGCTTCATCAAGGGTTAGGATTGCGCTCATCGCCGTTCCCGCACTGCAAACAAAGGCGGTACGATAGCGCTGAACGGGGGCTTTTTCAAGCGGGGATTTGCGCCTTAGAACCGGCGCAGGGAACAGGCACCAGAATCAAAAGGACGGCTCCGTAGAGCCGCCCTTTTGCAGGAGAAATCGCGTGATTACGCGTTGCCGCCCAGACCGTTGATGATCTCGGAGAAGATGTTGCCAATCTGGGGCCCAAGCAGGGTCAGAATGACGATCACGACAACAGCGACCAGCACGAGGATCAGCGCGTACTCAACGAGGCCCTGACCCTTTTCACGAGGTTGATACAACATTGGATAATTCCTCCCTGTCTGATAAAGTCGATGCATAATTGCATCTTGAATTCACAATATCATGAACAATGTATTGATGTCAACCGGAAAAAAGTAAATAGTTGTAGCGAAAACCTCAATTATTCATGAACATGCAGCATCGCCGCGAGAACCGTCAATAGATCTTAACAAAACACGGTGAGCTGCCACGCTGCCGCCGCCCACCGTGCTGCTCTGATATCGCTGTGCGAAACGCAGCGGATTACAGGTTTCCACCCAGCCCATCCAGAATCTGCGAGAAAATGTTGCCGATCTGCGGTCCAAGCAGGGTCAGAATGACGATGACGACCACAGCCACCAACACCAGAATCAGTGCGTACTCAACCAGCCCCTGACCTTTTTCGCGTGGTAGATAGACCATAATTACAACTCCCCATTTCGATAACAGTTATCCCGGAATAAGCACACACCGGGTTAGGGTTATCGTAACACATTTGCCTGTGCCAGAGCACGCCGGGATAGAAAATGCATACGCAACACAACCAGAATTTACGTAATTCAGGGCATACCGGGGTTATTGGGTCATGTGGTCGTCCGCACCACAGATAGCAAACCATACAAGGGCGCACAGGTGGGTTTTAGCCGGCGAAGACAGCCTGCCCACCGTGTGCCTGTGGGTTGAGCTGCCAGCCAGGCACGTGCCCGATTGCTGTACGTAACACTCTGCGCCTGTAAGCAGGTCTGTAGGCAGGTACCCTTTTGACGGGCGCCGCCTGTTCCGCTATGGTTGTGGCGGTGACTATGCAATGCAGGAGGTGTCATGTGCGTTGGCGGTACAGAATAAAGCAGGCGGCAGCGTTGCTGGTCATCGCAGGGATATTTGCGGCTTGCACGGCAAACCCAACCATTCCCCCGGCGGCAGAAGCCACCGCCCCGGCAGATGCGGCGCTGGCGGCAGGGGACCAGACACGGCTGATGCATACGCTCTATACAGAAACGGCGCGCTCGGTGGTTGGCGTGCAGGCGGTGCGCACCACCGTTGACGGCAGCATCGCCAGCCGGGTGAACGGCTCCGGGTTTGTCATCGACTCGCAGGGTGGCATTCTGACGACGGCGCATGTGGCGCTGGATGCCAACGCACTCTATGTGCAGTTTGAGGACGGCAGCATTGCCGAGGCAGCGCTTGCCGGGGCGGACACCTTCAGCGACCTGGCGCTGCTGCGCGTCAATCTGCCCGCCGACCGCCTGACCCCGCTGCGTTTTGGCAGTTCGGACGCGCTGCAAGTGGGGCAGCCGGTGCTGCTGGTCGCCAACCCTTACGGTGTGGGCAGTGTGCTGCTCAGCGGCATGATCAGCGCGCTGGGGCGGCAGCTTCCGTCCGCGCAGCTCATGGACGCGGGCGCTCCGGCGGGCTTCCAGAATCCGTCCATTATTCAGCTCGATGCCCCGGTGACACCGGGCAGCAGCGGTGCGCCCCTGCTCAACCTGCGCGGCGAGGTTGTGGGCGTCAATACAGCGCTGGGCGGCACGGGCGAACCTGCCGGGATGGGCTTTGTTATTCCGGCGCGCACAGTGCACCGCGTGGTGCCAGAACTGCGCGAACGCGGCACGGTGGATTACGCCTATATCGGCATCAGCACCCTGCCAGAAGAGAACGGCTTCACGGTGGCAGGGCTGGCGGGAGCGCTGGGACTGCCGGTGAACAGCGGCGTGCTGGTAACATGGGTCACACCCGGCGGACCGGCAGACGCGGCAGGGGTGCGCGGCGGCACAACGCCCGTGCGTGTGCGCGGCGTGGATGTCTGCGCGGGCGGTGATGTCATTGCCGCGATCAATGGGCAGTACGTGGAGACGATGAGCGCGTTCCTGACCTATCTGGTGACAGAAACGCACCCCGGCGATACGGTGACGCTGCTGGTAGTGCGCGACGACAGCACACAGGAGCTTGCGGTGACGCTGGCATCACGCCCAACCAGCGGTGAAAACAGCGTGCCGTCCTGCGGCGAATGATGCGCCGCACCCTGTCGCGCCGCACCCTGTCGCGCCGCACCCTGTCGCGCCGCACCCTGTCGCGCCGCACCCTGTCGCGCCGCACCCTGTCGCGCCGC
>DAOTWP010000352.1:0-2769 GCA_034435675.1 Anaerolineae bacterium | reverse complement strand
GGGCTGGGCGTGTTGTTCCGCAGCACGTTTCAAGACACTATCCTCGCTCCTATCGCTACCTTCATTGGCTCGTTAGGGCAGCTCATTGAACTGGGGCTTGTGCCGATTGCCGGTCTAATCGGCGCGTTTATGCTGTCTTCCATGGGCACATCCCTGAGCCGCGACGTACTTAAACAGATCAGCGTGAGTTTCAGCCATCTGCTGGGCGCTGTTCTCGGGGCGCTGGCTGGCGCTATTCTGCTGGCACTGACCGCATCCATCGGCATGGTGGCGGCGTGGTTGGGGCTGCTTACGCCGTTTGTTGCCGCTGGGCTGGCAGGGTCCATTTTGCCGCAGATCTACAGCCTGGCTAGCAAAAATGATAGTGGCGTGCCACAGGCTGTGCGTGGCATTCGCGCCCTGCTGTCGTGGGGCGGTGCAATCATTGGTTTTGTGGCGACATTCCTGCTTCTCAATTTGCGCCAGTCACTGATCGAAGGGGTGCTCCCCCCGCAAAACACCGCTGCGGTTATTCTCGACATCCCGATCTATGGCTATGTCTTGCAGTCCATGCTGATCGGCGCTGTGCTGGGCGGAATTTCTGGCGCACTAGCAGGCACAAAGGCAAATTTCCCGGTCGGGTCGGTCCTATACAACATTACCCGCACGCTGCTTAACGGAATGCGCTCCATCGAACCACTGATTATGGGTTTGGTGTTCGTTATCTGGGTGGGCATCGGTCCGTTCGCCGGGGTGCTGGCGCTGGCGCTGCACTCCGTCGCGTCGCTGGGTAAACTCTACTCGGAACAAATCGAAAATATTGATGCAGGTCCGATTGAGGCGCTTCAGAGTACCGGCGCGAACCGCTTGCAGACGATTATGTATGCTGTCGTGCCGCAAATCATCCCACCGTATATCGCCTTCACCATGTATCGCTGGGACATCAATGTGCGGATGTCCACGATTATCGGATTTGTCGGCGGCGGTGGTATCGGCTTTCTGCTGCAACAGCAGATCAACCTGCTGCGCTACCGGGATGCCGGGGTTGCCGTGCTGGCAATTGCGATTGTCGTCTCGGTGCTGGACTACGCCAGCGCTGCGATTCGTGAACGTTATGTCTAGACGCACATTATGGATAGCATCCATAGAAGCTGCCCAATCGTAGGGGCGCGCCATAGTGTGCGCCCGGCGTGGGACAGTACGAAGACCGCCCCTTGCACAATGCGGTCTTTTTTTGTTCTGTCGTCCATTACCTTGTTCACCGGAGGGCAGAGCATTAGCTGCCCTCTCCCGTCGCAGACAAGAAACCCCAAGGCTTAAGATTTGCCGGGTACGCGCTTACTTCCCGCGCAGCCCAGTTAATTCGTATACGTCTACTGCCTGATGAATACCCTTGAGATTGAGCGAGTCAAGGCGGCTGACTGCCACAAATTCGCGGATAAACTCATAGCAGCCCTGATTAATCAACACCTGACCCGCCCCCGCTGCCCCGCACAATCGTGAGCCGAGGTTGACAATCCTGCCCATAGCGGTGAAATCTGTGCGGATGGGCGGACCAAACTCTCCAGCGATGACTTCGCCGGAGCTGATACCCACGCCCATTGGTGGCAGTTCGCGCCCCTGTGCTGCCAGCTCTTTGAGCAGTTCTTGCTGCACGCGCTGCATTTCCAGCCCGCATTGTGCCGCTTTATAGGCATGGTCTTCCATCAGAATCGGCGTGCCAAACAGCGCAATGACTTCATCCCCGACAAACTTATCCAGCGTACCACCATAGGCAAAGATCACGTCAGTCATGCGGCTGAGGAACTCGTTCAGCGTGCGCACCAATTCTTCCGGTTCGGTGCGTTCCGCCCATTCGGTAGAATTGCGCAGGTCGGCAAACAGCACGCTCAGCACAACCCGTTCGCCCGCCAGTACCCGGTCATCTGCCTGCTGCAGCAGTTTCTCCAGCACTTTGGGATCAACAGAGCGTTTGAGTACGCGCCGCATGCGCCGCCGCTCGATACGCTCAAACACTGCTGTGTCTACCTGGCTGGTAATCGCTTTCAGCAGATGGCGATCTTCACGACTAAACCCATGTGGATGCGTGCTGTTGATTGCTCCGAAGACCCCAATCACCCGTTCATTCAAAATCAGCGGAATGGCAATAATTGAGCGAACAACACCGTCGGGTTCATGGCGCCAGACAATACTCTCGCTGTCCAGCGCCTCCCGCGAAGCCTGCTGAAGCGCCCGCGTATAATCCGAGTCAGTGCTGATTCCTTCGCGCGTGATGGCTTTAAGTTCCAGCCCGGTTTCGCCGCCCTCGTTATACAGCATCAGATAACCAATTTCGCTGCTGATTGCCCGGCACAATTCGCCCAACACCTGTTGCAGCATATCATCAAACTCGATATCCAGATCGCGGATTTGGTCAATGCGATAAATGGTTTCCAACTCAAAATTGTGCCGCGCGACCTGATGGCGCGTGCGGTTGTGCATCACTGCCGAATCCATCTGGCTGCTGATGGCGAACATCAGTCGGTGATCCGCGACTGTAAATTTCCCGTCGCGTCCAACAATCACTGCACCCAGACGTTCTCCGCCAACCACAAATGGCGCTGCCATCAGCACAAGATTGCCAATTTCCGGCGGGGTGGGGATAACCTGAGGAATACGAATATCATTGACTACACTAACAATGGCTTGCAGCGCTTCACCTGGCAGCATCTGCGCATCGCTGATGCTGCGCAGCCGAGGCTGCCCTTCTTCTTCATCGGTCATAACCAGCATACTGAACGTGGCTTTGAA
>DAOTWP010000351.1:0-7130 GCA_034435675.1 Anaerolineae bacterium | reverse complement strand
TGTCGCAGCAGCGCGGCAGCATTGTCGTGCTGAACTTCTGGGGCAGTTGGTGTTTGCCCTGCGCCGATGAAGCCCCAGCACTACAGGCGGCATGGGAGACTTACCGTGAACGCGGGGTGTTGTTTATCGGCGTGGCATACCGCGACGCAGACGCCCCGGCACGTGCCTTCATTGCGCGCTTCGGCGTTACCTACCCCAATGGATTGGACATTGGCAGCAGCGTCAGCACTGTGTATCGTATTCAGGGTGCGCCAGAAACGTTCGTGATTAACCGCACCGGCAGCATCAGTCCGGTGTACGACAGCTTTGGCAGCATCATGCCGCATTATTTCGGTCCGCTGACACTGCGCGGGCTGGCGCAAACGCTGGATACACTGCTGGCAGGCGCTGTGCCCGAATAACTGCGAGGATGCGCTGCGATTGCCAGCCAAACCGAACAACGCCATTAACAGGAATCAGCGAGTAACAGCATGGGCATTGTGGATTGCATCATCGCGCTATTGAGCGCAGCACGACCTGTGCAGGGGTTGCGCCGGGCACACGCCGGAGCAGCAGTCGTGCTAGCGCTGCTGGCACTGCTGGCGGGCGCTGTACCGGACACAGCAGGGCGCGTCATCGCGCAGCCGCCACCGGTCAGCACCGAAGAGAACATCGCACCAGGCAGCATCAGCATTACCGGAACGGTCATCAACGGCACAGCCGGGGCACAACCGCTGCCTGTTGGGCAGCCGGTAAAGCTGCGCATTGTGCAGGTCAATCTGCAAAGCGGCGAAGTCATTGACGAAGAGCAGCGCCAGGCAACCACCGACTCCAGCGGCAGGTACATGTTTGCGGATGTCCCCCGTGCCGCCGACCTCGTCTATGCCGTCGTGACGCGCTACCGCGATACGGGCTTCGCCAGTGAGATTGTGGACGCCACCACGCTGCAAAATGGCGCACTCGAACTGCCCGTGACGGTTTATGAGCTGACTGACGACCGCAGTTACATCACCATCAGCAGCATTGATATGCAGATCACGACCATCTCGCAGGGGCGGCTGCAAATCGTGCAGCAGGTCACCTTTCGCAACAGTTCGGACCGCGCCTTCCGCAGCGATTTTGGCGGCACGCTGCCAACGCTGGCGTCGGTTGCCGCGGCGATGCCCCCCGGCGCGGGCGGGCTGTTCGTGCAGAATCCGCAGCGTTTCATCACGCTGGAAACAGAAGGTATCCTGATTGACACGCTGCCGGTGATGCCGGGCGAACATCAGATGCAGTTCACCTATTTCCTGCCCTACAACGACATCGGCGCGATTGTCGAGTTCCCGATTTTTTATGCATTTGTGGGGTCGCTGAACCTGTTTGTATCGCCCACTGTGCTGCGCGCCAGCGGCGCAGACATGGCGCCGGGCGAACCCGAACAGACTGGCAGCCATGTTTACCTGCGCTACACGCAGCCGTACAATATTTTGTCGAATGTGCCCGTGCGCTTTGAACTGAGCGGGAACGCGGGCACGGGCGCGCCGGAGACACTCCCGACAAACAGCGCAGTCATTCCGGCGGAGTCGCTGCCGCTGGTACTGTTCGGCGCGGGCATGCTGCTGGTCGCGGGCATCGTGCTGGTGGCGCGCCGCCGCAGGCAGCCCGGCGGCACAGCGTCCGCCAGTGACCCGGCGCGGCAGATTGACCTGCTCACCCGCCGCATTGCCGCACTGGATGACCAGCACGACGCCGGGCAGATCAACCATGATGTTTACCAGCAGCACCGCGCAGCACTCAAAGCACAGCTCACGGCACTGCTGGAGCACGACGCAACAGACGACGATGAGCGCTGAGCCTGCCAACCGCCACAGAAACCGGCACAGCAGGCTGAGCGCCACAACACGGAAGCACACAATGACCGCATTGATTGAAATTCGCGGGCTGGTCAAAACCTACGACCTGCTGCCCGCGCTGCGCAAAATTGACCTGAACATCACACGCGGCGAATTTGTCGCGCTGATGGGACCCAACGGCGGCGGCAAAAGCACCCTGCTGCGCCTGCTGTGCGGCTTGAGCAAACCCACCGCCGGGACGATCACCGTTGGCGGCTGGACGATGCCTAAAGAGGCGGCGGCAGTCCGCGCGCAGATTGGCGTAGTCAGCCACAAGCCGCTGCTCTACGAAAACCTGACCGCCCGCGAGAACCTGCGTTTCACAGCGGCAATGTACAACCTGCCCCGCGCAGACGCCGAGCAACGCATTCGCCTGCTGCTGGAGCGTGTGCGCCTCCACCGCCGCGCAGACGATCTCGTGCGCTATTTTTCACGCGGGATGCAGCAGCGTATCAGCATTGCCCGCGCCCTGCTGCACAACCCGGACGTGCTGCTGCTGGATGAGCCGCACACCGGGCTGGATCAGGATGCCTGCGCTGTACTGGATGCCCTGCTGCGCGAGGCACATGCCGAGGGGCGCACGCTGGTGATGGCAACCCACGATCTGCCGCGTGCTGCCGGGCTGGCGTCGCGCGCGGTCATCCTCTCTCGCGGGCAGGTTGGGCACGATGGCGCGATGGCAGACCATGACGCTGCTGCCCTGCTGAACCTTTACGCCACCGTCACCGGGGGGCAGCCAACCCTATGAAAACACCTTTCCTGAAGACGATGTTTGCCATTATCCGCAAAGACCTGCGCGCCGAACTGCGCAGCCGCGAACTCGTTAGCGCAATGTTGGTCTTCGCCCTGCTCAGTGTGCTGATCTTCAGCTTTGCGCTGGAACTGGATCGCATCACCCGTCGCGAGGCGGTCAGCGGCGTGCTGTGGGTCACGGTGGCATTCGCCAGCCTGCTGGGGCTGAACCGCAGCATGACCAGCGAGCGCGAACTGGGCAACATGGACGCCATGCTGATGGCACCCGTCTCCCGCGCGGCGATTCTGTGCGGCAAGCTGGTCGGCAACTTCCTGTTCACCACGCTGGTCGGGCTGGGCGTACTGGCG
Organism: Anaerolineae bacterium; assembly: GCA_034435675.1. GTDB lineage: Bacteria > Chloroflexota > Anaerolineae > Aggregatilineales > Phototrophicaceae > DAOTWP01. The sequence goes on along the minus strand of DAOTWP010000351.1, from coordinate 4,176 downwards.
GTGCTGGTCGTGCTGTTCGACCTGTCGCCGCGCCCGCTGCTGCTGCTGCTGCTGGCGCTGGGCATTCTGGGCTTTGCGACGGTGGGCACGGTGCTGGCGGCGATGACCGCGCAGACCCGCGCACGTGAGGCGCTGCTGCCCGTCATTATGCTGCCAATGGCGCTGCCGATGATTATTGCCGCCGTGAACGCCACCACCGGCATCCTGAACGATGCCCCCGCCGCGCAGTGGCAGAGCTGGTTGAACATCATCGCCGCGATTGACCTGATCTACTTTGCGCTGAGTGTGATGCTGTTCGGCTTTGTGGTCGAAGAATAAACCTGTACAAAATCTACACATTTCTGCAAAAACATGCTAAGCTCATGGCAAATTGATTCTGTACCATAACACGGCAGGATTGAGCTGCATACCGGACAGGGGATGAACCCCCTGTTCACCGATCATGCTCATCTTGTAGGTGTGTACCAAACTGTCTATTTGAGGGCTACGAGGATTTTTGCCATGAGCGTTTCACAATCGCTGCCGCATGCTGCCGCGCCGGAGACTTTGCCGTCTGCTGCACCCGCCCCGCGCGCCCTGACCATTTTAAGCATCATCACCGCCGTTGGTGTTGGGGCTGGTCTGGTGCTGGGCTTGTTCGTCGCCGGGACAGACATTGAGCAGGGGCACATCCAGCGCATCTTTTACATCCACATGCCGGCGTTCTTTGGCGCGTTTGTCGCCTTTGGCGCGACCGTCGTCGGCGGCATCCAGTATCTGCGCACCCGCGCCCTGCGTTGGGATACGCTGGCGCTGGCAGGCGTAGAGGTGGGCATGGTGCTGGCGCTGATCAACCTGATTACCGGCATGATCTGGGCGCGTCCCATCTGGAATACCTGGTGGACATGGGATCCCCGACTGACCAGCGAAGCTATTATGATTTTGACCTATGCCGCGTACCTGATGCTGCGCGCGGGCATCGAAAACCCGGAACAGCGCCGCCGCTTTGCTGCGGTATACGGCATTTTCGCCATCGTCACCGTGCTGATCACACTGTTCATCATTCGCGTTGTGCCGGACACCATTCACCCGGTGGTGATTGGTCCCAGCCCGGTCAATGCACAGGGCACCTTTGAGGCGAGCAGCGGCGTGCGACTGGCACTGATTCCCAACCTGATTATCTGGTCCACGCTGGTGCCGCTGACGCTGCTCTGGTGGCGTGTACACCTTGAGGGCGTTTTCGAGCGTGCCCGCCGCGCCAAAGCCGCACTGGCAGACGGTTAAAAGACAGTTGCTTATCCTATGCTGCGGGGTACGCCTGATGGATGCGCCCCGCTTTCACCACACCTGACAGGTAAACACGATGCGCAAACACCTTGTGTTCTTATTGCTGCTGCTGCTCCTGCTGCCGCTGTCACTGCGGGCGCAGGACGGCGAAACAACAGAAACCGCCCCCGCTGATACTGCCGGAGCTGCCGAGGCAGAGACAACCGCCGTACCGGAGTCCGGGGCGCGCTATTACAACGAGCGCACCCGCATTGGCGCGCCGATCCCGGAAGGCTGGGAAGACACCAGCACAGGCGACGTGGCGCGCTTCAGCCGGGGCAACTTTGACATTTTCATCATCCGTGTAGAGGCGGAGACTGCTGAAGCCGGTATCATCGCCGGACTGGAACAGATCATCGCCGGGTTTGACACCAGCCCGCAGAGTACCGGCACGGTCAACCTCGCTAACGGGACATGGACGCAGCAGGTCTACCAACCGGACGACATCACGACGATCACCGCGTTAGGACAGGTCTACGACGGTGACGATTATGTGATCGCCTTCCTTGACCGCGATCCCGACCTTCAGGTGCAGATGCTGATTGTGCCGGGGGACGATCCGCAGGCAGTCGCAGCCATCCGGCAGGCGTTTGACCCCGCCTTTGACCGCGCGCCAGACAGCAGCACACCGCTGGGCGAAAACGCCGTGCTGAACAGCTATCGGCTGGACGACGGCAGCATGCTGATGGTGCAGGCGCAGGTGCGCGGCGGCTTTACGCTGGTGGCGCTGGAACGCGGCGCGGCAGGCAGTGTACCGCAGGTGGGCGGTGCGTTCTACGAGGTGCTGCTGGGCTTCTTCGTCACGCCAGAGAATCTGAGTTACCTGCTGCTGGGGCTGGTGGCAATCACGCTGATTGTCGGTCTATTTGTCGCCAGCCTGATCCTGCGCTATCGCAGCGCGCAGCAGGACTTGCGGCTGGTAGCAGCACTGCGCGCCGACGAAAGCTGACCAACCGGCACAGCGCCGCTATTTCACGCTTTGCCGCTTTGTGCTAAATTGGAGGGCATGAAAAATGTCCTCCTGCTGATTCTTGTGTTGCTACTGCCCGCCGCGTGCCAGCCGGACGCTGCGACCGCCGTGCAAGCGCCCACTGCCCTACCCTTCCCGACCGTGACGCCGGGGCGGGTATGGATCGGGGAACTGCCCACGCCCGACGGTGTGCCGCTGGACGGCGGCGTTTCGAATCCGGCAACGGCGGTGGCACAGGCAAACCGCCCGACGCCTACACCCGATTTTGTCACCTGCCCGCCCGGCAGCGACATCAGCCTTCCGGTTGCGCCGTCGCTCACCGGGCGCGGCATCAACGCAGATATTGTCGCGTTTCTTTCCAGCGGCGGCAGCGTGGAACGGCTGCAAACCGCAATGCAGGCGTGGGGACTGCTGGGCGACAACGGCGATGGACTGCCGGGCGAGGTGCGCGGCGATATTGACCTGACCGGCGAAGGCACGCCTGAAATCATCATCAACTATCTCGCGCCGGACGACGGCGGCACACTGCTGATTCTGGGCTGCATCGGCGGCAGATACAACGTGCGCTACACGTCCACACCGGGCAGCGCCAGCCTGCCACAGATTGTGCTGATTGGCGACATGAACCGCAGCGGCAGACCGGACGTGTTGTTCACCGCCCAGCGCTGCCGCGAAGAAGACGGCTTCTGTTATTTCCAGACACAGCTCATTGAATGGGATCCGGTTTTTGGACAGTTCGTGGCGCTGCTGCAAACACCGCTGCTGAGCGCATCCCTGCCGGTAGTCCAGGACATCGAAAACCCGCGCGATGAAGTGCTCGAAATTATCGTGCGGCTGGATAACCCCGGCAGCGCCGAAACCGGACCGCTGCGCACCGGTCTGAACATTTACGACTGGAACGGCGTGAATTACGTGCTGTCCATTGTCGAACTCGCCCCACCGCAGTACCGCATTCAGGTGCTGCACGAGGCAGACCGCGCCTTTGCCCGCCGCGAAATGGACAGCGCCGCCCCTGCCTATGCACTGGCGCTGGACGACCCCAATTTGCGCTTCTGGTTTGATGACGAGCCTGCTATACTGGCAAGCTACACGCTGTACCGACTGCTGCTCACCTATGCCTATACCGAAGATGACCGCCTGCTGGCGACCTTCACACGAATCACCGACACTTTCCCGGATCGCAGCACCGCGCCGGTGTATGTGGAGATGAGTGCCGCTTTCTGGGATGGCTTGCAGGTGACCAACAACCTGAACAGCGCCTGTCTGGAAGCGCTGGAAGTCGCCCGGCAGCGCCCGGAGGCAGTCAACCTGCTGAACCGCTATGGCAGCCGCAGCCCGGTGTATACGCTGGAGTCGCTCTGTCCGTTCTGAGCAGCACGACCTTCTGACGACCGGCATTTACCTGCGCACTCTGCGGGGACATGACAACACATGCCCCCTATAATTGTATCTACCTGTAGCTTGCATAAAGAGGTCTTCACTCAATGTCCGATCTGCTGCATTACTTCCAATCCCAACAAGACGCCATGGTCAATCTGCTGACCGAGCTGATCAACTATGAAACGCCCACCACCGACAAAGCGCTGGTGGACCGGCTCGGCGCGACTATGGAAAGCCAGTTCCGCGCGCTGGGAGCGTCGTCGGTCACACGCATTCCGCAGACCGAAGTGGGCGATTTTCTGCTGGCGAAATGGCACGAAGACGCGCCCGGCAAGCCGATCATGTTCCTGATCCACATTGACACTGTGTGGCCCGAAGGCACGCTGGCACAGCGCCCGGTGCGCATCGAGGATGGCATCCTCTACGGTCCCGGTGCGGTGGATATGAAGGGCGGCATCACGATTGTGCTCAGCACACTGCGCGGGCTGGTGGAACGCAGCGAACTGCCGCAGCGCCCCATC
>DAOTWP010000350.1:0-7946 GCA_034435675.1 Anaerolineae bacterium | reverse complement strand
CGGCGGGTAATCGGCATTGGCGCTGAGGGTCAGCACTTCGCCCTGCTGCCCGGCATAACTCCACCAGTCAATGCCATCAAGCGCCAGACTGCCCCGATTGTCACCCACTACAGCCCCATGTGTCACCGGTGTGGCGGTGGGCAGCATCATCGGCGTGATGGTTGGCACAGGCAGCGCAGCAGCGGTACTTTGTGCCGGGGTGGAAGACCCGATGGCGGGTGGGGTCGCTGTCGCGCCAATGCTAAACGGCGTGCGGGTTGGCAGCGGCTGACCCGGCGCACTCAGCGCATCCAGGCGATACACTGCGCGCTCGCTCTCGGTCAGTTCACGCACAGAGCGGTTGGCATAGGTCCAGGCAATCAGTTCATCGGGTGCGCGGCGCGAAATTGCCCATTCGCGCACGGTGCCATCCCATGACGCCGAGAAAAATGTCTGTCCATCCGGGGCAAAGACCACACCAACGGCTTCGGTGTGTCCGGCATAACGCGCAAGCTGTTCGCCTGTCGCAAAGTCCCACAGGATCATGCTTCCGCTGCGTAACCCGGTGAGCAGCAGCCGACCGTCGGGACTGAGAGTCATGCTCCACAGCGCTTCCCCAACTTCAAACTGCCGAAGCTCTGTGAGCGTCTCTACAGCGAACGCACGCACGTGGTTGTCTCCCGTAACAATCAGAACGGTTTGTCCATCCGGGCTAAGGATGGGACCCGAAAGCGCGCCGGCAGGCAGGGTCAGCCGGTGCAGCTCTGCGCCGCTTTCGATATCCCAGACCCGCACTGTGCCGTCCAGGCTGCTGGAAATAGCGCGGCGTCCGTCAGGCGTGAATCTCACGCCCCAGATGGTGAGTTCGTGCCCGACAAAATAGCGGATGACAGCGCCTGTCTCTACATCTACCAGGCGCAGGTTGGTCCAGGTATTGAGCAGTGCCGTGCGCCCGTCCGGGCTGAAGTCACCCCAAGCCAGATCACCATCGCCATACCAGAAGCTGCGGACTTCCACCGCTGTGGTCCAGTCCCACTGGCGAATAGTTGCATCATAACGCCCCGCGAAACTGGAACAACAGCCAACTGTCAGCAGCCTGCTGCCATCGGGATTAAAGACCAGCGCTTGTGGCGGGTTGGTGTGTCCCGGCAGCCGCCGAACTTCCTGCCCGGTCTGCGTGTCCCAGACAATGATATCGGTGTTGCCGTTCCAGGATTGCGCACCGGTCAGCCCGCGCATCCCTGCGCCCGCCAGCACATAGCGCCCATCCGGACTGACCGCCAGCCCCCAGAAACCGTTGACATCGGGCGCGCTGAAACGCCGGATTTCCAGCCCGCTGGTCAGGTCCCATAACTGCACTGTTGACGCGCCGGTAGGCACAACTGCCGCCATGCGCCCATCCGGGCTGATCGCCATACCGATACCTGCCATACCAATATATTGAAGACCAACACCCCAGCGCTGGAGCTGCTGCCCGCTGATAACATCCCACAACCGCAGGGTGTTGTCCTGCCCGGCAGTCAGCAAACTGCGGCTGTCAGGGCTGAAGGCAAGCCCATGTAGCAGGGCATTATGTCCTTCAAGGCGTCCGCGTTCTGCCCCTGTCGCGGTGTCCAGCAGCAGCACCAGCCCGGACTGATCCGCCAGCGCAGCAGTGTTCCGGTCAGGACTGACGGCAACATAAATCGCGTCTATGAGGTTCAGCATGAATTCAGTAGATGTGGTGCCCGCGGCAAAATCCCAGCGGATCCACTCACGCGGCGTATAGTTCTCGTCGGCGCGAACCAGCAGGATACTGCTGCTGTCGAGGCTGAAATAGGCGTGAACGACCAGAAGATTATCCAACTGCTGGCGCTGAGTACAGGTTGCGAGATCCCACAACCGGACGGTGTTGTCATCAGCGTAAGACAATACCCATGCACCATCCGGGCTGAGAACTGGCGTTGCTAAGCTCTGGGCAGCGTGTCCTTCCAAACGGCAGATGATTGCCCCGGTTTGCAGATCCCAGCGGAAGATTGTCCCACTGTCCCATGCGCTTGAAACAGCGGTGCGCCCGTCCGGACTGATGGCGAGGCTGTAGATCGTATCGGTGTGCCCGACCATATGGCGCACTTCTGCGCCGGTTTGCAGATCCCACAACCGCAGGCTGTTGTCTTCGGCAACGGGAAGTCTGGGATCGCCGCGTCCTCCACCCGTCAGCAGATACCGTCCATCCGGCGAAAAGGCGACCTGGGTAATAAATGCTTCGTGTGCGCCGATGCTGCCGCGCTGCCCCGGAGCATAAGCCATGTCCGCGAGAGTGCGCCGCACTTCAGGGGGAGCGCCGGGCACGCTGTTGGCTTCCACCGCCAGCGCCAGCCCAAGTGACTGGTCACCCCGTGTCCAGGCTTCGCGGGCATTGGCATCCAGTGCAAGGCTGTGGCTGACAGCCGCTTCACGTTCAGCCGCCATTAACGCTGCCTCGGTGCGGCGTTCGCTGGCGAAAACCAGCCCACCCAACACCACCGCCACCACAAGGAACACGGTCAGCGCACTGACCAGATAGCGCAGGCGATCAGCCGCCTTTCGCGCTGCCGCCGCTGCCTGCTGCGCCAGCGCCAGTTCGCGTGCCTGGCGTTCGCGTTCCTCATCCTGCTGCTGGAGCTGCTGAGCGCTGCTGGCAACCAGAAATGCACGTTCCACCGCAGTGATTGCCAGGTCTGTGCTGGCTGCCCACGCCTGAAACTGTTCCAACCGTGAGCCGCGTGCCAGAAAGCTGGGGTCGCGTTTCGCTGTCTGCCATTCCATCGCCAGCGCCGAAAGCTGCCGCTGTGTACGTATGTCGAGGCGGCTCTCGTTCAGCCACGCCCGCAGTCGTTCCCACTCGCGCAGCAGCGCCTCGTGCGCCACTTCCACCGTCGGTGTGCGCGTATCCGGGTCGTTGTCCAGCGAGAGCAGGCGGTATTCGGCGTAGGTGTCGATGATTTCGTCCATCAGTTCCTCACCTGCCGCAACCGCCAGCAGTTCCGACCGTGCTGCACGCCGCCGGGTGTCCTCGCTGCCCTCGCCCAGCGTCACCAGCCGCAGGAACATCTGCCGCGCCGCTTCCTGTCCTTGCGGCGTCAGCTCGCAGTACAGTTCTTCAGCACGTTTTGCCAGCGCGCCGCCCGCGCCGCCAATCGCCTGATACGCTTCGCGGGTCAGCACACGCCCCTGCCGCCCCTCGAACAGCTCGGTCAGGGCATATTGCAGCAGCGGCAGCGCCCCCGGCTGATAGCTGACATCGCCAATGATCGCGCTGACCAGCCCTGGCTCAAAGGTCACGCCGACGCGCTGCGCAGGTCTGGCGATGGCGCGTTCCAGTTCTTCCGCGCTCAGCGGCATGATCGTCTCCAGGCGTGTACGCACCATTTCGCCGAACTGCGGGTAATGCAGCGGGCGGTCGTAAAAGTCAGCACGCAGCGTCACGACCACGCGCACGCGGCTGCGCGGCTCGGTCACGGCGGTGTAGAGCAGATCGAGGAAGTGCGCCCGCTGCGCTTCATCCTCCACCAGTGTGAAGACTTCTTCAAACTGGTCAATCACCAGCAGCAGGTCGCCGCCGTCACCGGGCAGAATCAGGTTGGCGACGCGCAGCAGCCCGAAGCGGTCGCGTTTGAGGTGTTCGTGCAGGTTGCCAGACTGGTTGGCGGCGATGCGCGTCAGGGCGATTTCCAGTTCGTCCAGCGGGCGCGCGCCGGGCAGCAGGTCAGCGATGAACCACCTCTCCGCGCCGGGCAGGTCGCCGCGCCACAGCGCCGGGATCAAGCCTGCCCTGACGAGACTGGACTTGCCGCTGCCGCTGGGACCGACCACCGCTAGGAAGCGCCCGTAGTCGCCGTTTTCAGCCAGCCGCTTGAGCAGCTTGCTCGTGACCGCCTCGCGTCCAAAGAAATCCTGATAGTCGGCACTCTGGAAGGCGCGCAGCCCCTTATAAGGGTTGTCCGCCGTGAAACCCATACTGCTGCCGGGCACTACGGTTACTTCCAGCGGCTGCTCTGCCGTCCCCTGCGTGATCAGATGCAGTTCGCGCGCGCGCACAATCGCCTGCACACGGCTGCGCACGCCCAGCTTGGCGAAAATCTGGTTGACATACCACTTGACCGTGCCGACCGTGACGGTGAGCTGCTGCGCGATCTCTTTGTTCGACAGTCCATCAATGATGAGCTGCAAAATCTCCTGCTCGCGGCGCGTCAGCACCTCCACAACGCTGCTGGTCGTGCTGGTCAGCCTGGCGGCTTCGCGGAAATCTGCGGCGAATGCCAGCGCGTCGGTATAGCGCGCGTCAGGGTTTTTGGCGGTGGCTTTCTGGATGACGGTATTCACACTGGCGCGGATGTCGGCGGGCAGCGTCATGATCAGCGGCAGCGGGTCGTTGATGTGCTTGTAGAGCCGCTCGACAGACGAGACATTCTCAAAGGGGTGTTCCCCGGTGATCAGTTCATAGACCGTCACGCCCAGGCTGTAGATGTCCGTGCGCGCCGTTACGGGCTGGCTGCGCGCCTGTTCCGGGGAGATATAGTCCAGCGAACCGACGATAGCATCCTGCTGCGTGTTGCTGTCGGACAGGTTGAGGTCTTTGGCAATGCCGAAGTCGGTCAGGTAGGCATTACCGTCTTCGTCGAGCAGAATGTTGCCGGGCTTGATGTCGCGGTGGATGACGCCGCTGCGGTGTGCCAGCGCCAGCGCCCCGGCAATCTGGTCGAGCAGCAGGGCGATAGCACGCAGTTCGAACGGTCCGTTTTGCAGGGCGTCGCGCACGCTGCCGCCGCGCAGCCAGCGCATAACCAGATATGCGCCGTCGGCATCGCGCCAGTAGTCGTACAGCGGGGTGATGTGTGGGTGTTCCAGGCGGGCAATCAACTGCGCTTCAATTTCGAAGCGGCGGATGAATTCCGGCAGGTTCGCCAGCCCCGGCAGAATGATTTTGATGGCGACCTCGCGCCCCACGGTGGATTGATAGGCGCGGTAGACGGCACCAAAGCCGCCTGCCCCGATGCGCTCGCGCAGCTCGTAGCCTTTGAGCATCTTCTGGGTCAGGACAACACTCATTGCCAAACCTCCCAACGATATTATGCGCAAATGGTTTAATGCACATTATAAGCGGGTTCGGCAGCGGGCGGCGCTGCGCCGGGCGCATTCCTAACTTTTTCCTACCCTGCCCACAGCACGCCCAGCGGCGGCGTGCGGGGGTGGGTCAGCGGGGGCTAGGTCACAAACTCGCGCCCGGCGGCGTGCTGCTGCCAGGTGCCGTCCGCCAGAATATCGGCGATGGTGTGCAGCGCCTGTTCAATTTCGGCATCGCTGGTATAAAAATGCGGCGCAAGGCGAATGCCCGCGCCTTCGCGGTAGTCAATGACAATGCCGCGCGCCAGCAGTTCGCGGCTGACTGCATAGGCATGCGGCGGGCGCAGCGTGACCGTGCCGGCGCGGGTCTGCGGGTCACGCGGGGAGACGACTTCGTAACCGGCGGCATCTGCCATGCTGACGAGCAGCGCGGTCTGCCGCAGCGACTTGGCGCGGATTGCCGCCACGCCGACCTGTGCGATGATCTCCACACCGGGCTGGATGGCATACAGCGAGGCGATGCCCGGCGTGCCGTTGGCGAGGCGGTAGGCGTCGTCGCGCAGCTCGAAATGCTCGACATCGAAGGCGAAGGGCTGGCGGTGGGCGAACCAGCCGGTGATCTTTGGGTTGAGCGTGGGCAGCACATCCGGGCGCACATACATGAACACGCCGCCCGGTCCGCCGCAGAGCCACTTGAGCGTGCCGCCGATGTAGAAGTCCACGCCCAGCGCGGTCACATCTACCGGAATCACGCCGACGCTGTGATAGCCGTTGAGCAGCACCTGTGCGCCGACGCGCTGCGCTTTTTCGATGATGGCGGCGGCAGGCAGAATATAGGCGCTGCGGAACAGCACATGGCTGAGCGAGACCAGCCGCGTGCGCTCGTCGATCGCGTCCAGCAGGGCGTCGGTGTCCAGCGTGATACCGTCGCGGCTGCGCACGCTGTGCAGGTGCATGTGCGGCGGCAGCATGCGCCGCAGCGTATAGACATCCGAGGGGAAATCCTGGTCGCTGGTGACGACTTTATCACGTTGTGGGTCATCGAATGCCAGCGCGCTGAAGAGGATGCTGCTGGCGATGCTGGCGTTTTCGTGCAGCAGCACGCTGCCCGCCGGCGCGCCCAGCAGCGGGGCGATTTTGTCGCCAACGGCACGCTTGAGATCCCACCAGCCCGCGCCCCACGCCCGCACGCCCAGCGTCGCCCACGTGTCGGCGTATTCGCGCAGGCGGTGGTAGACGCCGCGCGGCATCGCACCGAGCGAGTTGCTCATCAGGTAGGTGCAGGTGTCGAGGATCGGGAATTCGCTGCGCCAGTCCAGCAGCGGGTCATGATCTTGGGGGGACATAAACACTCCTTTGGGGAACAAAGGGTGAACAGGACGGCACCACGGGCGCGAAGCAGCGTCATGTGCGCCGTTTGCCAACCGTGATTGTAGACACGCGCGCGGGCGGCGGCAACCGCCGTTAAGTCCATTGCGGGCAGGGGGCGGCGACAGCGCCCGCTCAGCCACGCCCTCGAACGGGTCGAGGCTCAGGAACGTGCCCAGCGCGGGGTTGAGGTAGCGTGTCGGCTGCGCAGACTTCGCGGTGGTAGTGCAGCCCGCTGGCGTCGCGCGGCTCGCCGGTGAAGGCGTAGGGCGGGGTGAAGCAGGGGCGCCGGCATCTGGGTGTCAGCGCGCGCCGGCACGCGGGCACAGCCGCTGCATGCTTGCGGCGAAGATTAAGGTTAAAATACCGTTGACATCAGGTATAATTTCGGTAAAGTTGTTTATTGAGCGATCATCCAATGGATGAACCAAATTAACAGCGAATAACCCCACCCCATCGCATCGGCTGAGGGGAAGCTGAGCGTTAGCCAAGCAGGGGAGGGGGCAACATCATGAGCGCTCAACCTGGTTTATCCAGAAGCTGAACCATCCGCCTATCAGGGTTGTTTCGCAAACCGGTTGATTCGCGGACCGGCGCTGCGGATTGCTCATTCACGGTGATGATGTTGACGCCCAGCGCAGGGTTGCGAGTTTACGCTGTGGGGGTGATTAAGGATCGGTGCAGGGATGTCAGTGGTGACGACGAGCCAACTCAAATACACGCTCACGGCGGCGATCATGCACGCCCGCAGCGGGGACATGGCATCCGCGCGGGAAAAGCTGCGCTGGCTGGTCAAGCGCCAGCCCTATAACGTCCCGGCATGGCTGTGGCTGGCATTCGCTGCCGAAACGCCAGAGGAAAAACGCGCCGCGCTCACCCGCGCGCTGCTGCTCAAACCTGACTCGCCGCGTGTGCGTGCGGCGCTGCTCGAGCTGTTCACGCCGCTGCATGTCGAACGCGCTGCCCGGCAGGGCATCTTTATCAGCTATGCGCGCCCTGACGAGGTGATTGCTGTAGACCTCGCCGCTGATCTGCGCGATGCGGGCTTCCCGGTCTGGATTGATGTTGCCGAAATTTCGGAAGACAGCGACTGGCATACAGAAGTGGACGCGGCGCTGCAAAGCTGCGGGCTGATGCTGGTGGTGGCGTCCCCCGCGGCGGTGGATGATGAGGATGTCACTGCCGAACGCATTCAGTTCATGCGCGCGGGCAAAATCCTCGTGCCGGTGCTGCACCAATCCTGCGATCTGGCGCAGTTGGAACTGCTGCACCCGCCGGTGGATTTCCGCCATGATTACGGCGTCGGGCTGCACCGCCTGTTCGGGCTGCTGGGGGGTATCGCCCGGCACGCCGTGTCGTAACGCCGCACCGCCGCACCGCCGCACCCCCTGCTGCACTGCGCTAGTATACGGACAAGATGAGTATGACGCCCGCTGCCCTTGTCCAGCCCTCACCCCCAACCCCGCTCCCGACCGTGCCTTCGGCACCAGGAGAGGGGAGCAACCCAATTGCCG
>DAOTWP010000349.1:0-24207 GCA_034435675.1 Anaerolineae bacterium | reverse complement strand
GGCATGCTGGCACTCAGTTATGCCATCGGGCAGGCATACCAGCTTGGCGTGCTCGAACGCACGACCATAGCGTTCCGCAGTGTGGAGATGAAATTCAGCCTGCCTGTCTTTATCGGCGATACTATTCGCGCAGAAATCCTCGTGACTGAGAAGAAGGACGCAGCTCGCCTCGGCGGTGGGCTGGTGACGCTGGAAATGCGCATCTACAATCAGCATAACAAAGTGGTTCAAAAGGGCAGTCTGGAAATGCTCATGGCAAGCCGCCCTGAGTCCAGCGCTGGCTAACAACAGTTTGGGATAAATTTGGGATAAACTGGGGAAATAGCCGCGCCGAAAGTTCCACGCGCAACCATCTGCCGTTCGAATGCCCGCGATAGGGCGTGTGCGTCCTGTGCGTGCCGTTCAGCGGGCATACTGCGCGGCGATGCTCACTGTCTGGAAGTGGATCGCGGCGATTTCGCGCACATCGGCAGCGTAGCCGCCCGCCATTGCGACCGCCACTGGCAGCCCGGCATCACGGCACAGGCGCAGCACCAGACGGTCGCGGCTTGCCAGCCCTTGCATGCTCAGCCCCAGTTTTCCCAGTCTGTCGCCTGCGTAGGGGTCTGCGCCTGCCAGATAAATCGCCAGATTGGCATTGGCAAGGAACAGCACGCGGTGCAGCGCTTCTTCCAGGATTGCCAGATACTCTGCATCCCCCGTGCCATCCGCCAGCCCAATATCCAGGTCGCCCGGCACTTTGCGGAACGGGAAGTTGCGTTCCCCGTGAATCGAAAAGGTAAACACAGTAGGATCATTGCGCAGAATGTCCGCTGTGCCGTTGCCCTGATGCACGTCGCAGTCCACAATCACGATACGCTGCGCATGTCCTTCAACCTGCATGGCGCGGGCTGCAATCGCTGCATCATTGAAGACGCAGTAGCCTTCGCCATGATCGCGGCAGGCGTGATGTGTGCCGCCCGCCAGATTCACCGCTACACCATCGCTTATCGCGGCACGACATGCGGCGATGGTAGCGCCGGAGGAACGCCGGGAACGTTCGACCATTTCTGGCGACCACGGAAAACCGATCCGGCGGATTTCCTGCGCCGAAAGTGTGCCGGTTTTGACGCGCTCAAGGTAATCAGCGTCATGACAGCGCAGGATTTCCTCATCCGAAGCTGCGTCAGGGATGCACAACTGTGCCACACCCGATGCTTCGACCTGTTCACGCAGCAGACGGTATTTGTCCATCGGGAAACGGTGATCGGCGGGCAGTGGCAGGACAAAGCTGTCAGTATAGAACGCCTTCATCGCAGATCCGCCAGCACCATCTCCGCCGCCACCTTGCCGGACAGCGTAACCATTGGCACGCCGCCGCCGGGATGGGTTGTACCCCCGGCAAAATACAGCCCGCGCACGTCGCTTGAACGGTTGTTGGGGCGCTTGAACGCCGTCCAGCGGCTGTTCGACGACGGACCGTAAAGTGCGCCGCGCCATGCGCCTGTGTGGGTTTGCAGGTCATGCGGCGTCAGCATCTGTTCGGCGGCAATAGCCCCGCGCACATCAAAGCCGTGCTCTGCCAGGCGGTTCAACACCAGCTCACGATAGCCTTCTGCCTGCCGTGACCAGTCATAGGCGGCGGAAAGCGGCGGCGCGTTGACCAGCACAAACCAGTTTTCCATCCCGTCCGGGGCATGTTCGGGGTCGGTTTTAGACGTAATCGCCACATAAATCGTCGGATCGTCCGGCATAATCTGCTGCCGAAAGATGCTGTCGAACTCGCGGCGGTAATCCTGCGAGAAAAAAATGTTGTGATGTGCCAGTTTTGAATGCGGCTGATTGACGCCCAGCAGCAGGATGAAACCGGAACCCGACGGTTCATAGGCTTCCAGCGCGTGCAGTCGCCGTGCAACTGCCGGGGCAGGGGGCAGCAGGTACCTGTAAACGGTTGTGACATCCACGTTTGCCAGCACGGCGGCGCTGCGCAGTTCGCTGCCACCTGCCAGCCGCACACCGCGCACCCGCCCGTTTTCGACCAGTATGGCTTCCACGCCGCATTCCGTGCGGATTTCGACGCCGAGTTCTAAAGCGAGTTGTTCCAGCGCACGTGCAATCGCGTAAACGCCCCCCTGCGGATACCAGACGCCGCCTGTCAGTTCTACGTGGGCGATGACGTTCAGCGTTGCCGGGGCGCGGTAAGGGCTGCCGCCGACATACGTCGCAAAACGTCCCAACAGCTGCCGCAGGTGCGGGCTGCGCACATAGCTGCTGATCGACTGCTGCATGGTGCGCAGCGGGTCCACCTGAAAGAACTGCCAGGGAGGGACGCTGAGCAGGGTCTTGAGGCTCGGCGGTTCGCCATAGATGAACACCGGTCCGGTGATGCGATGGATTTTCGCCGCATGCGCCAGATATGCCAGATAGCCCTCTACATCGCGTGGGTGCAGCCGTTCGATCTGCTGCGCCATCTCTGCCAGTTCGCGGCTGGCGTCCAGTACCGTGCCATCAGGGTAAAAATAGCGTGTCAGCGGGTTCACGGGCAGCAGCGTTAAATAATCGTCCAGCCTGCGTCCGGCAGCAGCGAACAGGTCTTCAAATACATGGCGCATGGTGATGACCGAAGGTCCGGTGTCCCAGCGGAATCCGGCGTCGCACACTTCGCCCATTTTGCCGCCGACCTGCGCATTCTTTTCGAGTAGTGTGACGGACCTGCCCGCCGCCGCCAGCCGCACTGCCGCTGCCAGCCCGCCGATTCCGCCGCCAACGATAACTACCGGATCTGCCATCAGATTTCCTTCTGCACCTTGCTGGGCACGGTGCGCCCCTTCCACTGCGGACCGCCATAACGCCGCTGCCAGTAGACCGACTGTGCAGCGATGCGTGTCATCAGCAGCACCGACACCGGCATTAGCAGCGCGTCCTGCACGCGCTGGTGGGTCATTGCGGCGGTCAGCGCTCTAACCGTGATGCCCAGCACCAACAGCGCCACACCCCATGGCGCATAGCCGGGCACAAACAGCAGAAGCAGCGGCAGCAAAAACACCAGCCAGTGAAATGCTGCGCCCAACCCCAGAAAAACCACGCTCCCACCATAACCCGCAAGGATGTTTTTCGCATAGCCATTGAGAACATCTGCCCAGCGGCGGTACATGCGTGTCTGTACCAGCCAGTTGCCGTCCGCCATATGCAAACGCCCGCGCCGCCCAGCAATTCGTGTGCGCTTGAGCACGCGCGCCATTGTGACATCTTCCAGCACAGTCTCGCGTACAGCAGCATGCCCGCCAACCGCCAGATACGCCTCGCGCTGCCATGCCATGCACTGTCCGCACGCTGCCGCAAAAGCACTCAGCGGCACACGATGCACTGCCAGCAGCGGTAGATAGCTGTTCACCACTAGCGCCATCAGCGGCACTACCAGCCGTTCACCCCATGTCACCGTAATCTGCGTGGGCCAAACGGTCAGCAGATCAGCGTCGGTCACCATTTGCCGCGCAACCAATGCCCTGAGCGCGCCGGGCTGCCAGCAGACATCCGCATCCGTGAACACCCACAGATCCCCCGTTGCCTGCTGCGCCAACTGGTGGCAAGCCCAGTTTTTACCCATCCAGCCGGAGGGCAGTGCTTCACCACTGTAAATTCGCAGGCGCGCATCAGCCTGTGCGCTTGCCCGCGCTACCTCGCCCGTACCGTCCTCAGAGTGGTCGTCAAGCAGCAGCACCTCAAAATCGGGGTAATCCTGCGCCAGCAGCGCCCGCATGGTGTCGCCAATCACTGCTGCTTCATTGCGCGCCGGAATCAACATGGAGATGCGCGGCAGACGGGCAGCATTGCCAGTGAAGTCCACTGAACGCAGTCGAGAGAACGTTAGCGCATTCAGCACCGCAATGGTGCTGATGACCAGCAGTGCGCCGCAGACGAACAGCACCAGCACATCCAGCAGCGTCATGCTATTGACCCACCAGCGCGTTTCAGGCGCGGCGGTTGGCGCAGGCTTTCACGGTACTTCCACATCAACAGCCCTGTACCCAACAGCCAGACGACCAGCCACGCCGGGTCCGGGTTGAACAGCAGGATACCCGCCAGCGCGGAAAGCAGCGCCGTCAGCACGACCCAGCCATCGCCACGCAGCAGCGCGTAGGCGGCTAGAAAAGCGGAAAGCCCGAACACAGGCACAATCCACAGCGTTAGCCCAATCCACATGCCAAAGCTCGTCGCCAGTGCCTTGCCGCCATTAAAGCGCAGGAATGGCGAATAGGCGTGCCCCAACACCGGGGCGAGGCTTGCCACCACCAGCGGCAGCGGGGCAAACTGAAAAACATGCGCCGCCAAGCCTACCGGGAACGCACCCTTAAAAATGTCGAGAAAAATTGCTAGCCCCACCATCGCCGTTGTTCCGCCCGCGCGGCGCACATTGGTCGCGCCGGGATTGCTATCGCCAAACTGGCGAATGTCCTTGCGCAGCAAGACGAACCCCACCAGCAGCGAGAAGGGCAGGGCGCCCAGCAAAAACGCCGCAACGATAAAAATCATTTCTTCCAGCGTCACAGGCAATCTTCCTTATTCGGTCTGCCGGGTACGCCACCACGCCAGAAGCAGCATGCTGCCCATACCGGCAAAACCAACAACGCCCGATCCCGGCAGTCCCCAGAACACAATCTGCCCGATTGCCTGAAAAGCCCAGGTGATGCCGTACATCAGCAGCAGCGGTCTGACAGGCAGATTTGCCGGACGTGCCAGCAGCGTAATCACAAATGCGGTCAGCAGCCACCCCAAAAAGTTGACCCAGGGAATGCCGAAGTAGCTGAAAGTGCCGGGGGCTGCCCAGACCCAGAAACCCCACGCGACCATCTGCGGATCAAGAAACAGATCCCATGCGGTAATCACGATAGCGGTCACGGCGGCAAACGCCAACCTTCCGTGTAAGCCGGGGCGGTTGGACACAATCAGGCTGGCAACCGCCCACGACGCGGGCAGCATCATGAACCATGCGAACGGAATCAGCAGCGGGACATCGGCAACCTGTGGTTGCAGCAGGCTCGTATAGCTATACGCGCCATACGGAAACCCTGTTTTTGTGCCCAGCGCCTCAAATGCCCAAGCGGTTGCCGCTGCCACCAGCAGCGTCAGCAGCGCCCGCCGCAGCCCCCAGCGCAGCGCCAGCATAAAGAATGTCGCACTGAACTGGAACAGCGTGGTGATAATCACCCCCGGCTGAATCGCGGCATCGCCGTAGATCCAGCGCGCAATTGGCAGGGCAATCATTGCCAGCACCCACGCACCCAGCAGCAGATAATAGGGACGTTCTTCACGCGGGATTTGCAGCACACCCTGCATCTGCTTCCAGCCTGTTCTTGCCTGCGCCATCATCCGGTTAGCAGCGCCTCCGTATTGCCATGCACCTCCAGCCCTGCATTACGCCCGGTCTCATGAAATAGTGTACGCCCATCCAGCATTGCAAGCGTGACTTCGACCCGCGCTTTTAACGTTTCGTTCACCCGGCGGTGCATTTCCTCGCGGGATGGACCCAGCAGCAGCCCGCCCTCTGCGCGTTCCGCCACCATCGTGAGCCGGTGGCGTCTGTCGCTTACCGCGTAATAGACGTGATCATCCGTGATCGCCAACCGTTCGATTTTCGCGCCCGTGTACGTAGCAAAACGGTACAGCGTGCCCTTGTACAGGAAACCGATCAAAAAGCCGGGAAAGGTGCGCCCGATAAATGGGATCATGGCTGCTGACGCCACCAGACAGGTTTGCGGGGTGTCGAAGTGATTGGTCTGTGTCCAGATGTAGCCGGAGGGGAATGACTGTCCCCAGTCTTTTTCGATATAGCCAATGCCGCCGGTGAAATCAATCGTTTCGCCGTTCACTGTCAGGCTGCCGCGCAGGCGATGATGCAGGCTGACGACACCGTGATAACACTCCATCATCGGCATCCATGAGTACCAGCCCATTGCCCCTGGTGAGTGCCAGCGCACTGCCCACGGGGTTGTGCCTTCAAACGAAATCTGCCCATGCAGGTTCAGCTGCTCATCCGCAATATTCAGTTGCACGCTGTGTTTCGAGAAGACATTGTCGCCCAACCGCACCGCGAACTGCCGGTCCGATGCGCTGAACGCCGTATCAGGGAACACGTGGTAGGTGGCTTTCCCGCTGATGCCATCCAGCACTTGAATAAAGGCATGCTGCCGGCGGGTATCGTGACTCAGGAAGATGCCCGGAATGATTGCATAACGCCGCTGTTCATCAGCGCTGACCAGTTTGATATACCAGCCCTCAAAAAATGGCGGCTGTTTGCCGTGTCCATGATACACTTCCGGGCGCAACGTTGTGCGGATAAAACGCCGCATACACTAAATCCATCTCTCAACTGTTCCGAAGTACAATACACTACACGCTCAATGTCAGGCATGGTCTTGGGGGGCGGGCACGCGCAGCACATGGAAGGTATCGAACAGCATCAGCAGCGCGCCCTGCGCGACAATGCCCCAGCCTGTCGCCCGCAGCCGTTCCCCTGCCTCGTCTTCGACCATCTGCCCGCGCCGCACCATGCTCAACCCACCTGCCACATACAGCGGATTCAACCCCATATTGATTAACAGTACGCGGCGCAGGTTGCGCGCATCCTTGCGCAGCACCTCACCGGCATAGGGCTGCTCCAGCGTTTTGAAGCGCCGGGTCTGCTGCCAGCGTCCCACGACAGCAATAGCGATATTGATCGCGCCCCAGCCGACTGCCTGCGCGCCAACACCGCGCCAAAACGGCGTGTTGCGCTGGAGCAGCAGCCCCACAGCGACATTAATCAGGTTGATGCGCAGCAGGCGCTGGCTCAGGCGTTCGTTAAACAACCATGTATTTTCCGCTGGAATTGGTT
The DNA here is from genome assembly GCA_034435675.1 of Anaerolineae bacterium. Classification (GTDB taxonomy): domain Bacteria; phylum Chloroflexota; class Anaerolineae; order Aggregatilineales; family Phototrophicaceae; genus DAOTWP01. Next base: position 17,354 of record DAOTWP010000349.1, on the reverse strand, counting down.
CTACAAGCGTAACGTCCGGCGTCGGGGGTTTGCCATTGGCGTGCGTTAGTTTATCAGGCGCTTGCATAGGGCTGTCCTTCTCTGGCACGCTCAAGCGTGCCCACAAGAGCGTGCTCACGAGCGCGTCTACGGCTGGCAAAGTAGTCTTTTGCCCGCTGGATCGCGCTGCGCATGGGCGCGGGCAGTCGTTGTTCACTTTCCGGCGAGAGCACCAGTGTCATGCCAGACGAAATCAGCGTATTGGTGATCAGGAAAAACAGGAACTCTTCCACCGGGAGTTTACCGCCGATATGCACATCCAGTGATTTTTCCGGGTTGATCGTCCATGTCCCGGCGTCAATTGCCAATGTATCCGCGGCAGAGAGATACAGGGTTGGTACCGCGATACCTAGTGCGACCAGGCGCCGCTGCTTCCACAGAATGTCGCCTCCAAAGGCGGTTTGCAGCATGATCGGCGGCAGTGCCCAGCTAAGCATCAGCCCCATGTATTTACCCTGCTGCCAGCCCGTCGCCAGGCTGGCAGTCGCTGCCGCCCACGTGACCGCCAGCGCGGCGGTAGACCAGCGCCGGAACTTCTGCCCGGCGGGCGTACCAATTGGTTCGTCATTTTGCGGCAGGCGGTGCGCCAGCGTTTTGTACCAACTGCTGGTCAGCAGGGTTTGCAGCACGAAAAAGGTGTACTCCTCCAGCGGCACATACCCCAGCACGATGCCGGTCACCAGTTTTGGGTCATACCACCAGACACGGTTTGCCACGATGTAGTTGTCCCACGGGGTGGTGTAGGCAACGGCGGCAATGACGTGGCTGTTGGCGACAACATTAGGTGCCCAGTTGCGCAGTTCCGGCGGCATGCCTTTGCTCTGCTGCCTGTCACGGCGCAGCAGCAGGTTGAGTCCAATGAGCGGAATGATGACAAAACGAACAAGGAAGCCGAAATATCTCACGATGTTTGCCTTTTGCGTTGGTGTTAGGGCAGTCTGCCACACGAATCAAGCCGGGCTGGATCAGCCGGTGTGCTTAGGGCTGCGCGGTGTCCAGCTTTTGATACAGGTCGTCAATAATGCCGCGAATCAGGGCGGCGCTGCTGTGCAGCTTTGCCTGCTCGTCGTCAGTCAGGGGCATGGGCAGGGTCGCTAGCACACCCTTTCCACCGATCAAATGCGGCAGGGCAACCGTAACATCCTTCACCCCGGCAATATCCGCCGTTGGTGTGCAGATGGTCATGATGGCGTGTTCATCAGACAGGATGATGTCCACCAGGCGCGCCAGGGCGCTGCCAATGCCGTAATAAGTCGCCCCTTTGCCGCCGATGATGTTGTAGGCGGCGCGGCGCACATTGCGATCAATCTCGTCTTTGATCTGCTGGTTCAGCGGGATATTCTGGATGCGACAGTAATCTTCCAGCGGAATCACGCCGACCATTGCCTGGGACCAGACCAGCACCTCTGAATCGCCGTGTTCGCCGATCACGTAGCCATGTACATGCTGTGATGACACCGCTACGTGCCGCGCCAGCAGCGACCGGAAGCGCGCCGTGTCCAGCGTTGTGCCGCTGCCGATAATCCGCGTGCTGGGCACACCGAACTGCTGCGCATACCGCGCGGTCAAATGCGTCATCACGTCAACCGGGTTGGTGGCGACAATCAGCATTGCATCTGGCGCATGCTGGAGGATGCTGGGCACAACCTGCGCAAAAATTGTGGCGTTTCGTTCCAGCAGTTGCAGCCGTGTTTCGCCTGGCTTCTGGTTGACGCCCGCTGCGATAATCACAATTGTGCTGCCTGCGAGATCGGCATAGCTTCCCGCATAGACGCGCATCGGTTCCGCAAAAGGCACGGCGTGCAGCAAATCTTCTGCCTCGGCTTTTGCCCGTTCCGCGTTGGCATCCACCAGCACCAGTTCGCTGCCATGCCCGCGCATCACCAGCGCATAAGCAGCAGTCGCGCCGACAAATCCGGTTCCGACAATTCCCAGCTTCACAGCAGCCCCCTTAATGCCCCAGATGATCCGGTATAAACACGACTATTCTACCGCATCCGCCGGGTGCGCCACCAGATACCCGGCAGTCGCGCAAGTTTGCCGCGTGGACTGACATGGGCGCGGCGGCTGAAGACATCATAGTCATGCCGTTCGATGTCGGTCAGAATGCCTTCATACAGGTTTGCCGCAGCCATAATGGCAAAACGCCCGCCGGGGTTCAGCAGGGCGATGCCTGGCAGCGCCTCCGCGTACAGGCGGCGATTACGTTCAATCTGGAAGCGCATGAATGCCCGCCAGCGGTTGTCCACTTGTCCCGCTTCAATATCCGCTTCGCTCAGGGAATACAGCGCCAGTTCATCCTGTGGCAGGTACAGCCGTCCGGCGCGCCAGTCTTCCGCCACATCACGCAGAATGTTCGTCATTTGCAGTGCAACGCCCAACCGAATCGCATAGGGAATGGCGTCTACGCTCTGAAAGCCGATTATGTGCATGACCATCAGCCCGACGGTTGAGGCGACGCCGTAGGAATACTCTGCCAGCTCGTCGAACGTGGCATAGCGCGTTTTGGTAAGGTCAGTAGCGCAGCCCTCGATAAGCTGCTCGGCGTAGCCACGTGGAATGCGGAACTGAAGCTGCGTATTCGCCCATGCCAGCGCTACCGGGTTATCCTCTGCCGGGACTGCCGCGCAGATGGTTTGCTGCCACTCCCGCAGCGCCGTCAGGCGGTGGGCAGGCGCACTGCTGCGATCTACCAGATCATCCGTCACACGGCAGAAGGCGTACAGCGCGCGAGCGGCATGGCGGCGTTCCGGCGCCAGTAATCCCGATGCCATATAGAACGTCCGGCTGTGTTCGCGGGTGATCTGCTCACATTCCAGATAAGCATTTGCCAGCGTCACATTATCAGTTTCAAGCCACTTGCCGGGCGTATGACTTTCAAACGCTTCCTGCGCCCACGTCAGCAGCCGATATTCCCATGCATAATGGATTTGAACGGTCATTCCCTTGCGCCTGTCTTGTGGTGGGTAATTGCAGACCCGGCAGTGCGATTCACTGCGAGATTTTAACCAATGAGTATTATCCTTGAACGCCAAAGTTTGCCATTAGGTTCGTATGAGAGCCATGTTAAAGTGTTACCCTCGTACAGTCCCTCTGTTTCCGCAATGCCTGTATCAGGGGCTAAGTACAACCACAGCAATCTCGCGGGATTGTTTTCCGTAGGGACGGATCTCAGACCCGCCCCTACATCCGACATTTTCAATTTGCTTGTACTTGGTATAGAACGCCTCACCGTCTTTGAGGTGTTCTGCCTTCATTACTCAGCCACTTGATCCCCGTCCTGCTGTTGTGTCAGGGCTGCGCTGTCTCACGCCCACCTGCCAGCAGTGCGCTGATCGGTGGATGGTCGCCTGCGTGCGCGCTGTAGTAGCTGTAGCGGATAATACCCTGCCTATCGATTACGAATGTGCCCGGCATCATCTGCGCATCGCCGATTGTTTTACCCTGCACATTGCCCCGCGCCATCGCTCGCACAGCCGCTTTGGCGACATCAAACGACATCAACTCTTTTGCCCCACCTCTACTCAACCCATACGTGAGATAGGGCGCTGTGGTTTCATCGGTCAGGCAGTCCACACTCGGTGCCAGTTTGCCGCAGTACCGTTCCGCATGTTTGGGTTCGCCCATTGCGACGGCGATCACCTGGATGCCCGCTGCGCTGAATTCTGCATGGTGCTGCTCTAACTGAGCCAGCCATTCCCGGCAGAACAGTCAGCCAAAATGCCGTAAAAAGGTCAGTACCGTTGGTCCGCTGTTCCACAGTGCTGGCAGTTCAACGGTTTTCCCGCTGGCGTTCAGCAGTGTTAACGCGGGGGCGCTGTCGCCGGGGTGCAGGCGCGGTTGTGCTTTTTTTGCTGTGCTCATCCCTGGAATTCTGCCTCTGCTGGTAACTCGCCGGTATTCAAAAATCCGATCAGATCAAGGTTGAAGTTTTGATCTGCTTCTTCCATCGGCAAATGCCCGACATTGTCATAGGTTTGCAGCGTCGCGTTGGGCAGAATCTCCGCCAGTTGTGCACCATCTGCCGGGGGAACCCATGTATCGTTTGCGCCCCAGAGCAGCAGCGTATTCGCCGTAATCTCCGGCAGACGTTCCTGCGGTACCGCGTTGCGCGCCGAGTCACGCACCAGGGCGACCAGCCCGCTGTCCCAGTCGAGCGTATACAGCGGAAGCTGGTAGCCCAGCGCAATTGCCGGGCGCATGAAGTCGCTGCGGGCATATGCGGTAGAGAGAATGTCCGACAGGCGTTCCGGCGTAATGAAGATACGTACCCCGATCTGTGTCCAGCGTGTGATTGGGGGGAAGCCGACGATACTGCCGACAAACGGCGGTGCGCCGCCTCCGGTCAGCACTGCTCCTGAGACAATCACCAGTTTATCAACGCGCTCCGGGTAATTCAGCGCAAAATGTGCCAGCACAGTTCCGCCTGCGCTGTGTCCAACCAGCGTCGCCGTTTCAATGCCCATGACATCCATCAGGTGTGCCGTGAAGTCGGCAGCAGCAGGCGCGGCATAGTCGAGACTTGCCGGGCGCTGCGACATGCCAAACGGCGGGCGGTCAAAGGCAATTGCGCGGTATCCGGCATCTGCAACGGCGTCCAACGTCAGCCGCCAGGTGAAGGTTGAGCCGCCAAAGCCATGCAGAAAGATCACTGCCGGGGCGTCTTCTGCGCCTTTGTCAATGACATAGATTTGCACACCGTCCACTTCAATATAACTGCCGTCCGGGTTGGACAGCGTTTCGACCAGCGCCGGGTTCACACCATCGGGTACCGTTCCCGTGCGGATCTCGTTATACAGTGCCACCGGGTCCACGCCCGCCGGCGGCAGGGGGATCAGGAAAGGTAGAATAAAGAGCATAAAGGCGATAATCCCCAGTGCAATTAACCATCTTCTACGGCGTTTCATCACTCATTTCCTTTGCATCTTTTGCTTCAGCATCTGTGAGGACAGCCGCCTTAAACTCAGTCAACGCGCGCTCACGGGCGGCAGGATGGTCAACCAGCGGCGGCGGGTAGTTTGCTGGTGGGGCATCCATTTCCCACGGGGCGTGAATGAACTTCGCCGGGACAGCGCGCAGTTCCGGCAACCAGCGGCGGATAAACACCCCTTGCGGGTCGAACTTCTGCGATTGGTTCACCGGGTTAAAAATGCGGAAATAGGGCTGCGCGTCTGTACCTGTGCCCGCTGCCCACTGCCATCCACCATTGTTTGCTGCCAAATCACCATCCACTAACCATTGTATAAAATGCTGCTCGCCTTCGCGCCAGTCAATCAGTAAGTGCTTGGTGAGAAAGCTGGCGACAATCATACGCGCCCGGTTGTGCATCCAGCCGGTTGCCCGCAACTGCCGCATGGCAGCATCAACCACCGGGTAGCCGGTCTGCCCGTTCTTCCATGCTTGCAGTTCGTCCGGCGCATGCCGCCATGCAACCCCATCATATTTCGTGTGAAAATTGCGTGTTACCACAAGCGGGAAATGATACAGGATGTGCGTGTAAAAATCGCGCCAGATTAGTTCATTCACCCAGGACTCAATCGAGTTGCGCCCCGCCTCGGTGCTTGCGTGCAGATAAGCCCCGCGTGCTGCCCAGTACAGCATGCGCGGCGATACAATGCCCGAGCGCAAATAGGGCGACAGACGCGAGGTTTGCGCCAGCGGGCTGTCCTGCATGTTGCCGAGTGCATTGCGTCCGTCTGCGTAATGCGCAATGTGTGCGCCAACAAATGCTTCCAATTGTGCGGCGGCACTGTGTTCGCTGGCGTCCGGCAGCGGCACGGGATTTGCCGCAAAACCCAGCGCTGCCAGTGTCGGCACAGGGCTGCCGGGAATGCCCGCCAGTGGCAGCAGTCGTGCGGCGTGCAGCGTCTCCGTTGCCGGTGGCGCTGGCGGCGGCAGGGCTTTCCAGCGGCGCATGAACGGCGTATAGACGGTGTAGGGGCTGCCATCCTGCTTCAGGACGCTGCCCGGCGCTTTGAGCAGCAGGTCATCAAAGGCATGCACAGACACGCCCAGCAGGGATTGCAGTGCCTCGTCACGCTGGCGGGCATAGGGCGAGTAGTCCCGATTGTAGTACAGCGCGCGTGCGCCGGTTTCGCGAATCAGGTCATACAGTACCTGCGCTGGTTGTCCCTGGCGCAGCAGCAGTTGCCCGCCGCGTGTGTGCAAACTGGCATCCAGTGCTGCGAGCGCGTTGAGAATAAACTGCATACGCGGAATGCTGAAACGCAGACCGCGCAGAATCGCCGGGTCCAGGATGAACAGCACAATCAGCGGGGCGTCCTTGTCACGCAGCGCGGCATTCAGCGCTGTGTTATCCGTCAGCCGCAGGTCGCGCCGCAGCCAGACAATCACAGGATCAGGCAGCGTGTTCATCGGTTTTGCTCCGGTTGTGGCAGCGCAAAACTGCGTGTGCGTTCCAGCGGCAGGGCGCGCTGCACATCGGCGGCGACGCGCATTGCGCCCAGTGTGACACCTGCCGTAGATTGTCCTGGAAAGATCGAGTCACCCACCAGGCGCAGGTTGCTGATGCCGGTGCGTGGTCCCCGCACGCGGAACAAAGACGTAATCGGGAAACCCCCGACCATGCCCTGATGCCGTTCGGTGTAGAACTGGTATGTGACCGGTGTGCCGGGCAGTTGCAGGGTAATGCTGCCGCCAAAACCTGGTAGATAACGCTCAACGGTCTCCAGCATCTTGGCTGTGTACTCCGCTTTGCGCGCATGGTACGCCGTTTCATCGCTGTTTAGCAGCGTCCACCACGGCTGTACGGCTGTGTGCGTGGTCATCGTGACAGCACGCTGCCCTGCCGGGGCACGGCTGTGATCCCATGGGGGCGAGATCGAAATGAAGATGCTGCGGGTTTCGCCCAGTGCACCCTCGTAACTGGCAATTAGCTGGTGATGGTCGGGCAGGTCAGCAGGCAGTTTGTCCGCCTGTACGCCCAGATGCAGCACAAACGCGCCCCAGCCGTTTGACCGCGCCTGAACTTCACGCCGCAATCGCGACGGGCTGCTGTCAGCCAGCAGCGTGTCCAGCGACCAGGGTGTCAGGTTGCCCACCACGAAATCAGCGGGGTAGAACTGCTGCTGCCTGCCGCGTTTGCCCTGCTGCGCGTATACTCCGCTGACGCGCCCCTGCTGCACTGCAATCCGTGTGACGCGCTGGCGATAGAGCACCTGCCCGCCAAAATCAGCGATGCGCCGGACCAGCGTTTCCGCCAGCCCGCCCATGCCGCCTTCCACATGGTAAACCCCCTGCCGTGCCAGGTCGAGCGCGGTTGCGCCCCACAGCGCATTGACACGCTCAGAAGTGGTCTGCGCCGAAATCAGAAGCTGCGCATCCACAAAGCGCCTGAACGCCGGGTCAGCATCCGCGCCGCTGCGCCGCAGCCACTGCTGCACTGTGCTGAACGCATAGGGCAGCAGGCGTACATCCTGCGGGAAATAGCGCAGTCCGGCTCTGGCGAGTTGCAGTAGATCGGCGGGCTGTGTCGGGGGCCACGGCAGCCCCAGTGCAGCGAGCTTCCAGCCGAGATCGGCGGTTTGACTTTGTGCCTGCCAGAAGCGGACGGACTGTGGGAACTGCGCCAGGACCTCGGCGTTATCGCCAGTCAAGGCAACTGTGCGATCCGGCAGATGCACGACCCACGCGGGATCATGCTGCCTTACCCGCCAGTGAATGCCCAGTCGTTCGCCTGCGATGGCGTGTGGTCCGTTCGGCTGGAATCCACCCGCGACGGTCGCCCCGGCATCGAAACGGAAACCCTTATGATAGAATGTGCCCGCACAGCCGCCGGGGTAGGTTTGCGCCTCCAGCACAGTCACGCGGTAGCCCGCCTGTGCCAGCAGCGCGGCGGTGGTCAGCCCGCCCACGCCTGCGCCGATCACGATGATACTCTTGCTCACTTCGCCCCCACTGCGAATTACTGGCAGCGCGATCTCTCGTACTATTCAGAACAAACTAAACGATCTGAACGAGAATAGCGCGGCGAAATGAGCTTTGCATGAATCGGAGCGATGAATCCCTACAGATTGTTGTTTTCGGAATCGGGTAGTGCGCATGTTGCTTAACGCAACTGCACACTAAACGCGAGGCTCTCGCCACCTTCATCGCTGCCGCCGGATTCATTCAGTTCAACTCGGATTAGGGCGCTGCGCGTCAGGGTGATCGTACCTTCTCTGCCGCCATTGTCGCTCACCTGAAGCGTGCCGAAGCCCTGTATCCATGCCGGTTGAAACAAGCGTGGGCTGAGTTCGCTGTAAATCGTGCCCTGCGCGATGGCATGCCAGTGGTCGGCAGTGGCAGTGTACTCGTAGTAGGAGGGGGCTGGCATGCCCAACCCGCGCAGGGTCAGCACTGTGCCAATGATCGTTTCCTCGCCGCGCAGCGTATCGCCGCCGGGCAGTTCCGCGAAGAAGGTGAAGCGGTAATGCGGATCTGGGGTGAGTTGTTCGACAGTGATACGCGCCCCTGTGGCGGGGTCTTCTTCGCTGATCAGTGTGCCGGGGTGGTCAAAGCGCGGTTGGTAGCGCGCCGGTCCGAAACTGGTTGCTGCGGCAACCACGTAGATTCCGAACTGTGCCAGCGCCCGCAGCGGATTCAGCCGGATCAGCGCGGGCATTTCTTCCAGCAGTTCGGTCTTGTGCATCCGCCGCGCCACATAACCTGTCAGGGAGATGCCGCCCGCAGGCAGCTCATAAGTCATCCGGTTTTCGCCGACAAAGCCTGTGATTGTCTGCATCGTCCGCGCTCCATCGCTAGCCCCCGCGTGTCGCCAACCGGGTACGCAGATGCCGGTAGAAAAACAGCATACGCAGTGGCAGCCCGTCAAATGCCAACCGCGTGAGTATTCCTTGCACGCCCGGTCGGTGTCCCAGCTTCACTCGATCCGTCAATTCTACCCCACCGGGGACTTCACGAAAAATATGCTCATGCCGCCAGTAGCCCATTGGTCCCTTAACCTGCCGGTCTGCGAACGAGGTTTCGGTGGGTCCTGCTTCATGCCGCGCGATCCAGCGAATGGGAATGAACAGGAACCACAGTGTGAACTCGATTTCGCCTTCGGACAGCGATTTGCGATCATCGCGGTGCAGCTGCATGAAGATCGGCGGGGGTGTCAGGGTTCCGAGCGCTTTGGGTTCATTGTGAAACGCAATCATGCGCGCTATGCTGGTATTAATCACCGAGCGTTTTTCGTAGATATGTGTTTTGACTGTCGGCGTCTCGCCAGAGATTGCCATTGTGTCCTCCCGGTATAACGAATTATTGCGCAGTGTACGGCAAACTGTTTGATCGCAGTGTGAAACCGGGATGAGTGTTGGGCGAATCTGGTGCGGGTAACAAAGCGGGGGCACACCGCGGGCGTGCCCCCAATAGATTATTCCACGACGATCAACTGCTGCCAGCCGTTGGTCAGCTTTTCGCCCCCGCCCGGATGGGCGACGACCACATCTTCCACACGTGCCGAGAAGCCGTTAAACTGCATGATGCTCGGTTCAATCGTGAACATCATCCCGGCTTCAAGCTGTGTGCTGTCACCTTTGGTCAGGAAGGGCGGTTCATGCACATCCATGCCAATGCCGTGCCCCAGCCGGTGGCGGAACTCCGCGCCATAGCCTGCGTCAGTGATGACCGCGCGCGCGGCAGCGTCAACCTGTTCGCAGGTAGCAGCGCCTGCCTTCAGCGCGGCGATACCTGCCGCCTGGGACTGCATCACCAGATTATACACCCGCTGGAACTCTGCGTCGGGCTGCCCGAATGCCACCGTGCGCCCATAGTCATAACAGAATCCGTCATACACAGCGCCAAAGTCGAACAGCACCGCCACCCCAGCGTGCAGCACGCGCTTCCAGGTTTGTTCGCGGTCGCCAAAAACCAGCGGGTAATCCGGACCACTGTTGTACAGTGAGGTCGTGAAAGACGGACCCAGCGACCCATGCCGCTTGAGTTGATAATCCACCTCCGTGACAATATCGAGTTCGGTCATGCCCATGCGCAGTTTGGGCAGCACATCCGCAAACGCTGCTTCGGTGATTTCACCCGCCTTGCGCATTACGGCGATTTCATCCGCGCTTTTGACGGCGCGCTGTGGACGCAGCAGTGCTGTGGCGCTGCTGAACATTACGCCCGGCAGCAGTGTTTGCAGCGCGATGGTTGTTTCGCCGCGCGTGCGGTCGCCCACAGCAACCTGTGCATTCCGGGCAGGCGTGCCGAGATCCGCCAGAATCCGCCGCATCATTACGTCCGGCGCGTCATGATCACCCAGCACGCGGATGTCCACGCCTGTCAGCCGGTTCAGCCCGCCGAACTCGGCGGTCATGCGCGGTAGTGTCAGAATGGCGTCCTTGCCCGGCGCAATCCATGCGCCTTCCAGCCATTCGCCAGGGTGAATATTCCAGCCGAAGTTGGGGATATCGCGCGGAACGCCGGTCAGATAGTGCAGGTCTGCTGAAATCGGGAAGAATGCGAGATCTGCCTGCCCATTGAGGCGCTGTTGAAAGTGTTGCAGGCGTTCGGAGTAGTTCATCTAGAGATAACCCTTTCTTAAACATTCTTTGTTTGTCGGTTTGCGCATTTAGCGTATCATTGTCGTAGGTGTTTGCTAGAGCCGCGAGGACATGCATGTCCATTCCTGTTGTGTGGGACAATCTCGATAAAACTGCCCTGCGCCTCGACTTTCCAGAAACGTGGACGTGGGAGCAGTTTCGCCTGTCATGCCGCCACATGAGCCAGTTGCTCGGTGGCGTGCGCTGGAATTACGATGTCATCCTCAACGCGCAGTCTACCGCGCTGCTGGGGCTGCCGATCAACGCCGTACAGCGTGCCCTGCGTTCCGTGTCGGTGCTGCACAACCGCATCATCGTCGTCACCGGGGATGATTTTTCGCAGGTGCTGGTTGATCACTTTATGGAAACCGCGCTGCCCGATGGCGACGAAAGCCGCCTGCGTTTTGTGCGCACGCTTGAAGAAGCGCGCCGCTGGGCTGCACATTCCGTCGCTGTGCGTTAACATGCCGGCGTCGCACATTAGCGCCGCACGTTAGCCCCGCAGCGCTGCGGCCACCTGACCCAGCATGCGGATGCCCGTTTCCGGGTTTTGCAGTCCGTGTGGCGTGCCAAACTCCACGCGGCTGGCACCGGCGGCAAACAGCCGTTCAGCGTGTTCAATCAGATCATGCTGATTCCCCGCAAAGGCAAAACGCGCCAGCAGGTCGTCGGAAATCAACCCTGCTGCTGCTGCGCCGTTTCCCTGCTGATTCAGCGTTTCGACCCGTGCCAACAATTCCGGCTCGACCTGCACAGTGGGGTCCAGCGGCGCGCATACGGGCAAATATAACGCCACAGCTCGCCGTGCCGCTTCGCGTGCTGCTGTCCTGTCCTCATCTGCCACGCACACCGCGCCAATCACCACGCCCACGCTGCCTGCCGGACGCCCTGCGGCGCGTTCGCCTTCGGCAATATATCCGGCAATCACCGGCACAATATCCGGGCTGGCGCTGCCACCGACCTTGACCTCATCGGCGACTGCGCCTGCTACAGCGCACAGCTTCTTGCCCCACGAGCCAATCATGAAACGCACCGAATGCTCTGGCAGCGGGTAGGGTGCACGTACATGCGGCGCGATTTGGTAGACCTGCCCGTTGTAGCCGCCGGTGCCGCCTGCCAGCAGCCAGCGCACAATTTCGACACACTCGCGGATCGCCTGAAGCGGCTTTTCGACTTCGCGCACACCGTGATCTGCCAGCCATGCCCCACGCACAATGCCCAAATACGCGCCCCCCGCCGCCGCGCTCGCCAGCAGCGCTGTGTTCGCTGCCATGTCAATGGGCTGCATGCGTGAGGGCATCACACCCGCCGGTCCCAACCGCGCACGCCGGATATGCGGTGCCATGAGCAGCAGCGGTCCATAGCTGGGGTGAAACGGCGCATCACAATAGACGCTCACGGCGTCAAACGGATATTGGTCCACCAACTGCGCCAGCGCGACATACTGCGCCGGGGTCTTGTCGGTCTGAAAGGCAATGCTGATTTCGCGGGCAGGCATCATCGCTCACTTTTCACAGCTTGAACTAGATGGTGCTGGATGATACCGCAGGTTGCCCCGTTCGCGCATTCATTCCATTCAGTTGTCCCTGCTGCGCCGCGTCGCAATTGTTGCTGTGCTAACCTGCATAATTTAGCGCTGGCGGCGTTCCTCCTGGGCGAGATACACCTCGTCCTCAAAGCTGATTAACTCGCCGTCGCCCGTCAGGCGCATTGCCTGCGGTTCTGCATAGGGGGTTCGCCGTGTTTCAGGGCTGCTCTCGCGTTTGGGTTTTTCGTGTAACCGTACTTCTGCCTGTCTGCGAGCAGCGGCGCGCTGCCGAAAATCGTCCAGCAGCAGCCAACCGCCGTGCAGGTAAAGTCCTGCCCCCACCGCAGTACACAGCAGGAACAGTAGCCCATCCCACTGCCCGTAATCAGCATAGAACACAATCAGCGGCAGGGCGATAGAGGCGTGCAGGACAAACCACCACCAACGGTTGGGGCGCTTTAACGCCGGTTCACGTTCCAGTGGGGCTGTGCCTTCTATGTAGCTGACTGCCTGATCGAGCAGCTCCTGCTGCCACAGCCAGAAGCTGTGCAGCGCAATCGTAATCACGCCAAGCAGCGTAACCCATTGGGGCCAATTGCCGTACATAAAGTCGGGCGAGGTGGAAACAAAGATCGCGGCAAGCGCTGCCAGGGCAATGTGCAGGGCTAATCGTACACGGCGGTTGTAACGCCGCCTGAGGCGCGCGATTGCGTCCTGAGCGCGGCGATTGTAAGCATCTTCCTCATGGTTGGTGTGCATAAAATTCACCTCACCTGATAATGTGCTTCATTCTTGTCTTGCTCAAGTTCGCGTTTGGCACAAGCTCCCGATAACCTGGTTTTGTGATCTTTATACGCAGAAGAATCGTGCCAGGTTGTGATGCTGGTTGGTTTTGTGTGGCAGATGTGACTCGTCGGGTGTGCTGCCTTCAGGTGAGGTCGTTGCTGTTCAGCGTGCGTTTGTCCATGCGCTCAATCTGCATAATCAGGCGCTCGTCGGGATCAGGGCAGGCGACCAGTGTATCGCGCGCCATCCAGTCGGCGGGGTGCAGGCTGCGCTGTTTTGCCGCCAGCAGCGCCAGCACGCTGCCCAGCGCAAAAATGCAGAAGTGTCTGCCCGCCGGGATACGCAGGCGGCTGCTTTCAGTCAGTTCAAAATAATCACCGACCTGTAAGCCGCATACAGAACGCCCCTCAATGGCAACTACGGTGATACGCAAATCATACAGCTCAAATTCAGGGTTCATCAGCAATTGGACTCGTGCGCGGGAAACATTACACGGTATTATAGTGGGTCTGGCAGCCGGATCAAAGCAAAGACCAAACCGCGATGGACAAAACCAGTGTTGATGCTTGGCTGCGCCGTTATGTCGCTGCCTGGAAAAGCTACGACCCGCAGGCAATCGGCGCGTTATTTTCGGTGGACTGTGTACACCGTTATACCCCGTTCGACCCGCCGCAGCTTGGGCGTGCGGCGATTGTCGTGTCCTGGCTGGAAGACCCCGACCCTCCCGGCACCTACGATGCCGAATATCACACGCTGATGATTGATGGAGATCGCGCGGTTACAACTGGCTTGACATGGTATTTCCGCCCCGGTTCGCGCGATATCGAAGCGGAATTTGCCAACATCTGGGTGCTGCGTTTCAACGCACAGGGCGAATGCACTGAGTTTCTTGAATGGTACTTCCTACGTGAGGATCAATAACACCATGAGCAGCGAGAGGCGTCCCATCACCATTGATGATCTGCATCTCATTGAACAGGCGGAAGACCCGCGCATCAGTCCTGATGGGCGCTGGGTGGCTTACGTCCGTGTGACCGTAGACCGGCAGGGTAACGGCTATAAGCGCAACATCTGGCTGGAAGCGACCGACGGCAGTCGCCAGGTGCAGTTGACGCGCAGTGGCAAGGACAGCAGCCCGCGCTGGTCGCCGGATGGCAAGACACTGGCATTTGTCTCCGCCCGTGACAAAAAGCCGCAGATTTACCTGCTGCCACTGATTGCACCCGGTGGTGAAGCCCGTGCCCTGACCTCTGCGCCCAATGGCGCGACGACTCCCGTGTGGTCGCCGGATGGCACGCAGATGGCTTATTTATCACCGATGAATGCTGATGAACGCGGCAGGGAAGATCGCGGCGAAAAGGAAGCGCCCCCGCGCGATGAACTCGACGCGAAACACCGCGCCGAGCGCAAGGAACAGGACGAAAAAGAGCGTTTTGACCCGCGTGAGATGTGGCGCATTCCCTACCGGCAGGGCACCAGCTTTGTGGACGAACGCTACATGCAGCTCTACCTGCTGCCTGTGGCAGAAGGGCTGGATGCCGAATCCGCCAGACCCCGCCGGTTGACACATACAGACGCTGCGCACGATTTGCCCGTGTGGTCACCGGATGGTGCCTATCTGTATGTCGCGCGCGCCAGCGATCCGTTTGCCGATACCCCCTGGCGCTGGCAGCAGATTTTCCGCGTGCGTGCCGCCGATGGCGAAATTGAACAGGTGACCGGTGGCGACTTTATGGCAACTGCTCCGCTGGTATCACCGGATGGACGCTGGCTGGCATACGAGCGTGTCCCGCATGAACGCCTGACAGAACGCCTCAGCCGTTTGACCGTGCTGCCTGTGGACGGCAGCGCGCAACCCCTTGATCTCAATCTGAATCTGGATCGTAATCCCGGTGTGGTGCGCTGGTCTGCGGACAGCGCCGCGCTGTGGTTCACCGCTGAGGATTACGGGCGCAGCGCGATCTATCGTGTGCTCGCCAGTGGGGGGGCGGCAGAGCAAATGGTCGGGGATGCCACCACCTATATTGCTGATTTCGATCTCGCGCCTGATGGCAATGTGGCGTATGTCGCCAGCACTCCGCTGTGCCCGCCGGAATTGTTCTACCGCCCGGCAGAGGCGTCGGCAGCGCTGGCGCTGACGGACAACAATGCCGGATGGCTGAGCGGTGTATTTGTCCAGGAAGCACACGAACTACGCTGGCAGTCGCCCGCGGGCGTTGAGCTGCAGGGCTGGTATCTGCTGCCGGTCGGTTATGAGGCGGGCAAAAAATATCCGCTGGCACTCAACATTCACGGCGGACCGCATGTGATGTGGGGTCCCGGATTGGCAAATATGTGGCATGAATGGCAGTGCCACGCCGCACAGGGTTATGTGGTCTTGTTCTGCAATCCGCGCGGCAGCGGCGGTTATGGCGAAGCATT
The DNA here is from genome assembly GCA_034435675.1 of Anaerolineae bacterium. Taxonomy (GTDB): domain Bacteria; phylum Chloroflexota; class Anaerolineae; order Aggregatilineales; family Phototrophicaceae; genus DAOTWP01. The sequence goes on along the minus strand of DAOTWP010000349.1, from coordinate 2,033 downwards.
TCAGGAGGCGCTGCATGCTGCGTGGGGTCCGGTGGTGTATGAGGATGTCCTCAGCGGGGTGGACACGCTGCTGGCGCAGGGCTTTGTTGACGAAAGCCGCATGGCAATTACGGGCGGCAGTTACGGCGGGTATGCCACCGCGTGGATCATCAGCCACACGCAGCGCTTTGCCTGCGCCGTCAGCCAGCGTGGGGTCTACAGCCTGCTCAGCTTCTACGGCACCAGCGATGTGCCGCTGCTGATTACCAACGAATTTGATGCTGATCCGTGGGAGGATCCCCAGCGGTTGTGGGAGCACTCACCGCTTGCCCATGCGCACCAGATCAAAACGCCGCTGCTGCTGATCCATTCCGAGAATGACTATCGCGTGCCGATTGCTGACGCGGAACAGTTGTTTGCCTACGTGCGCCGCAGTGGGTCAACCCCGATCAAGATGGTGCGTTTCCCGCGTGAGGGGCACGAACTGTCCCGCAGTGGCGAACCGGCACACCGCATTAAACGGCTGGAATACATGGTCGAATGGTTCGACAAATACTGCCAGCCGCCCCGCGTGGCACAGGCAGAATAACGCCGTTTCAGGGCATATTCGTTAACCTGAACGCCTATCGGCATATCGAATGGCTATCGAAGCCAAACTCCAGGACAAGGGGATTAATCCCCTTGTTCAGGCAAACAGGGTTACAGACAGATTCTTTGTTCTCTCAAAGCGTTGCAGCATCCCTCAACGCCGCGATGTGCAGCGCTTGATACCTTTTCTATGCGCGCCAGGCGCAGTGCGCCGGGGTATGCGCCGCAGCATGTGCGCTCTATAATGCATAGCAGCTACATACGCAGTCTGTAATGTCTTCAACTGCTTGTCAGCGAATAGATCTACTGGACACGGGGTTATGCGTTTTGATACCCACAAAGCCGGGGCATATCTGGTCAACAGTCTGCTGGATGCCGGTGCAGTCAGCGAGGTGCATCACGATGGCAACGACATTATCCTCGTTGGTATGCCCAATGGCGACAGCGTGATGATCTACATGATCGAACGCCCGATTGCCCGCAGTGAAGTGCTGACCACGCTTGAACGCAACACACAGTTGGACATCTACACCCTGTTCGTTTTCTGGTGTGACATGCTGCTGCCGCGTGAAGGGTCGTTTTATCGCGTTGATGACTGGATGGATTTGCTGCTGCCACTCTACGACCAGAAACTCTACGGATTTGAGGTCGTTCACGGCAGGGTGTGGATTTTTCCGGTGCATTTTGAGGGCGAAGGACCAATCCGCCGCATCCACTACGGCGATACGCTGGATTGGGCGGCATTCGGCGTGGGGCAGGCGCAGACTCGCAGCGACTATTTCGAGGGGCTGCTCCATGTTGCCGATTTCAGCCAGCCGCTGGAAACCGCCCAGGCGCGCGCCCGTGAGGCGCACTCTAAGCGTACTCATGCGGAACGTCCCACACTCAGCGAACTTGAGCGCTCCTACGCGGTGCTGTCCGTTTCACCCGGCGCGGATCGTGCTACCATTCGCGCGGCATATCGCAGGTTGGCGATGCAGTATCACCCCGATGTTAACCCCTCGCGTGAGGCAACCGCGCGTATGCAGGAGATCAACGTCGCCTATATGCAGATTCTGGCACAGTTGGACGACTCCTGAGAAGCGCCTGCTTTCGCCGCAGGTTGTTGTCACCAAACTTGCACACGGTTTTTTCAGTCTGCCACAGCGGGACACGCTTTCATGGCGTATACTTGGGTTAAATACACCAGTATTTCGGTTGCCTGTGGGAGAATGCGATGACCGATCTGGCAGGACGAACATTGGGCAAATACCAGCTCACTGAACGGCTGGGGCGGGGTGGCATGGCGGATGTCTATAAGGCTTTCCAGCCGGGCATGAACCGCTTTGTTGCGATTAAAACCATGCACGGTCATCTGGCGGAGTCCAGCGATTTTGTCGAACGTTTCAGGCGTGAGGCGCAGAGCGTTGGGCAGCTTCGGCATGCACACATCGTACAGATGATTGACTTCGACACCGAAGGCGATG
>DAOTWP010000348.1:0-15063 GCA_034435675.1 Anaerolineae bacterium | reverse complement strand
TGCTGGTCGTCATCCACGACGACACGATTGACCGCACCACCGACGGCAGCGGGCGCGTGCAGGATTACACGTTTGCCGAGCTTCAGCAGTTCGATGCAGGCTACGACTGGCCCACGCTGGTAGAAGAGGCCGGGCGCACAGACCATCCGTATCGCGGGCAGGGCATCACGATTCCGTCACTGGAAGAGGTCTTGCAGGCATTCCCGGATTACCGCATGAACATCGAGATCAAACAGCGCGAGCCGTCAATTGCCGCGCCGCTGTGCGCCATGCTGCGCGCATACGAACTGACCGATCAGGCGCTGGTCGCCTCGTTCCACCCGCAGTCGATTGACGAATTCCGCGCCGCCTGCCCGGAAGTGCCTACGTCGGGCGTCGAGCCGGAGATTCGCCTGTTTTACGTGCTGAACACGCTGACGCTGAGCGCGGCGTTCCAGCCGGGCATGTACGCCTTCCAGGTGCCGGAATACGCGGGTGGGCTGCAAGTAGTCACGCCTGGTTTTGTGCAGGGGGCGGCGGCACACAACATTGATGTGCATGTGTGGACGGTGAACACGCCAGAAGATATGCAGCGCATGCTTGACATCGGCGTGCAGGGCATCATCACCGATTACCCGGACCGGCTGCTGGCGCTGCTGGGGCGCGGGGGGTAGTAGTCCGACAAGATGAGCATGACACCCGATGCCTTTGTCCAGCCCTCACCCCCAACCCCGCTCCCGACCGTGCCTTCGGCACTAAGTGCAACCACAGAAATCTCGCGGGATTATTTTCCGTAGGGGCAGGTCTCAGACCTGCCCCTACATCCGACATTTTCAATTTGGTTGTACTTAGGAGAGGGGAGCAACCCAATTGCCAGGGATTTTCCCTCCCCCTCGCCCAGCCGCGAAGCGGCGTTGGGGAGCGCGGGATTGAGGGGGTGAGGGCTGTATCTGAGTAGTCAACTTAACCTTGTTGGTGCACCAGGGTGCTGGCAGGACAAAGCCGCCCGCCGGACACGGCGTTAATCCCCTGGTTCGCCCATTATGCGATAGGTGCAGTGGAGTCAGCGCTCAGGCGTGCAGGGTGGGTTCGGCGAATGCCTTGGCGGGCAAGCCGGACGCACCCTCGCCATAACCCGGCGCGGGGGTTTCGTCACAGGCAAGGCACACGCGCAGTTGGTTGCCGGTCAGTTCGCTGAGCGCGGCGAGCAGTTCCAGCAGGAACAGGCTTTTGTCACGCGGGGTTTGCACAAGCACAGGCGGGGCTGCTTCATTAAGCGTTTGCATGAGACACCTCACATCGGACGACTCAACACTAGCTTAAGCCTTTACCGCCGCCGAGCGCAAGATGATACGTGTAAAAATTGTCTAAACGTTGTTAGGTTTTGCAGGGCGGCACACCCTGCGCGGGCGCTGTGCTGGCTGCACCAGAATCAGAAAGTCAGCGCCGGGTTCTTGAATGGGATCAGCGCCAGCGCCACCGCATGCGCGTAATAATCCGCGCGCGTCATCAGGTCGCCGGTGAGCAGCCCGATGCTGCCATTGACCTGCTTGCTGTTGCTTCTGCCAAAGACGATGTCGTCGGCGTCGCCCAGTTCCAGCCCCTGCCGCACCAGTCGCGCAACTTCGGCAGGCAAGTAGAACGTCGCCGTGCGCGCCTTGCCCGTGCGCCCGCCGTGCTGCGCCCCTGCCTGGACGACAATCCACGCGAAGACCATCATCACCCCAGCTTCGTCACTCACGCCGCCTTCAATACCCACACAAAAATCCGCGTTGGGGTACTGGTCGGCAGCGGCGCGGGCACGGTTGAGCGCGCCTTGCAGCGTTTCGGCGTCACCGTGCGGCTGGTCGCTGACGCCCGACGGCAGGTTCACGCCTGTAGTGCTGAAGGACTCGCCAGGGAAGAGCGCCTCAAAACCCCGGCGCGCGGACTCGATTTTGACCGGATTGGTCGAAGCCACAATAATCGTTTTCATGCAATTCCTTTGTTAGGGGCAGTTGTACGTCAACAGGATATAGCTGCCTGCCGGGCGGTCATTGGCGGGTGTAATCTGGTAGTCGCCGCGCCATGCGGTGCCAAAACGGCTGCCCGATTCGATGTCCGCGCGGGTGGTTCTGCCCACAAACCCGGCAAACCAGTTGTTGACCGCTGCCGGGGAGTCGGGGGTGTAGAGTTCGATGACCTTCGTCTGCAAAAAGCCGCGCTGCTCAAACGTCACTTCCGCGCCGGGATAAACCGGCATGTTGTTGGCAAAGGCGCTTTCACAGGCGTCATTCAGCGCAATTGTCGCCGCGCCGATACACAGAAACGTCGCCACCGTGACCGCCAGCAGCCCCAGCCAGAAGCTGTTGCGCCAGCCCCCGCCAGCGCTATTCATGTCGCGCAATTGATCGCTCACTGTCAAAAATCTCCTCAGGAACCTGTTTTCACCATTGTGCTTTGCGCTATTGGTACGTCAAAGCGGGCAAAAGGGTTCAACCACCGGGCAGAATCCGGCACAAACCAGGGATACAGCGCAGGGTGTCGCATCGCGTGGTGGTCAGCCTGTTGGCACTGCGCGCCCGTATTCAGCATCTAGCAGTAAAATCGGACAAGGGGATTATGCTCGTTAAGAAAATAATCAGGTTACCGCTGGTAGGGTTGAAGCATGCTTCAACCCTACGGAAAACGTTATTCGATTAAATTCTTGAATTGCATCATCCCCTTGTTCAGCAAGACCGGTTTTATGGATCGGGTCTCAGTCAATATAGCCCAGGGCGCGCAGATTGTCCGCCACGCTGTCGTCAATATCGGTGGTCAGCGGCGCGTCTGCCCGCCGCCCCTCCGATGCCAGCACGAACTCGTTCAGGCGGGTTTGCAGGTGCGTCACCAGCGGCAGGTGCGCCGGGGCAATATCGCGCACTTCCAGCGGGTCGGCGGCGATGTCAAACAGCGCTTCCGGGTGCGCGCCAACCACTGCCAGCTTATGATCGCCCGCGTAAACGCCGCGCCGCACCTGGCGCAGCTTGAGTGTGTCAATCAGCGCCGGGCTGCGGTGTTTGAGCACATTCAGAAAGGTTTGCGGCGGGAATGCCTCGGCAAAGGCGATGCCCTGTTCGCCGTCCACTGCACCGGCAGCGCTGACCAGCGACAGCCCGGCGACATCGGCGTTGGGGTCTGCTTCGTCCAGCGGCGGCTTGAGCTGGGCGGCTTGCAGCACGGTATGGAACAGACGGCGCGTGCTGATGTTCGTGCGGATGCGCGTTTCCAGCGGGAACAGCGCCGGGTAATGAATCGCCAGCGGCACATGCACCAGTTCCTGATAAACGACGAACCCATGCCCAAAGAACTGGTGATCGCCGTGCCCTTCGCCATGATCAGAGCAGATGATCACCAGCGTGTTTTCCAGCGCACCGCTTGCCCGCAGATAGCGCAGCAGCCGCCCCAGATGCGCGTCCTGATAGGCGATTTCCGCATCGTAGTAATCGTACAGCGTGCGCTGCTCCCAGTCGGCAAACGGCTCGTCCGGCGGGCTTGCCCAGCGTGCCGAATCGGTGTTGAAGCGGCGCATGAACGCCTCGGCGCGGCGGTCTTTGCGCGTTTCCGGCGCGAATCTGTCCAGATACCCCTGCGGCGGGCGGTAGGGCAGGTGCGATCCCATCAGGTTGACGAAAGCGAACAATGGCTGCTGCTTTTGCCCGCCCACTGCCGCGCCGGCATGTGTGCTCCAGTAGGCAATCACATCGTCAATCGTGAACTCGGTGCTGCCTTTGAAGTTTGCCCAGCGCGTCCACAGCGGCGTAAACAGCGGGTTGAGCGCCATGCGGAACAGCCAGTCATTGTTGGCGAATTCGTTCTGCACGCGCATCGCTGCCCGGCGGAACTGTGCCTCTGCTGCCCGGCGTGCCCGGCTGCGGTGCATGTCGCGCGGGCGGTTGGTGGCTGCGCCAGCGTAGTTGTAGAATTCGCTGAATCCACGCTGCAAACCATGATTGAGCGTGCCCAGCAGCGGATTGTTGCAGAAGGCAGCAGTCTTGTAGCCCGCGACCTGAAGAATTTCCGCCAGTGTGGGATACAAGCCGGAAAGCTGCGAACTCGCCTCGGTGACGCCGTGTGTGCTGGCGGGCAGCCCGGTAAACATCGAAGCATGCGAGGGAATGGTCCACTGCGCGGGGGCAACGGCGCGCTCGAACAGCGTCGCCTGCGCGGCAAAAGCGTCAAACTCTGGCGATGTTTCGCGTGCGTGCCCGTAGATGGACAGGCGATCACGGCGCAGCGTATCCAGCACAATGAACAGGATATTGGGACGTGTGGGCATAAACAGGCAGTCCTGGAATGGTGGTACAGGCGGAGGCGCAGCGCAGACCGTGCCTCAGCAGACAATATGTTGATGATAGCACCGCCCCTCATTAGGGACAACAGTCCGTTGTTCTCACCCCGAATGCAACCTTGTGGCAGTCTGCCCGTGACATTACAATCAGCGACGTTTCATCCCGGAAAGGTAAACTTCTTATGAAGCTGAAGCTCGTTTGGCGCATTCTGCCGCTGCTGGCGCTGGCACTGCTGCTGGTGGTCGGGGCGGTGCTGCTCATCAATGCAAACAACACCCTTTCGCTGACCCAAACCGCAACGCTCTATGACGAGACGGTGCGCATCACAACCGTTGTGCGCTACCCCGCAAACTGGGTTGCCAGCACAGACAGCGGCAGTATCACGCTGGCAGACAGCCAGACTACGCTCGATCTGCTGTCCATTCCCGGCAGTGAGCGCTTCAGCGGCAGCCAGGCGGCAATCGTCATCCAGCGCCTGCCGCAGCAGGTCGTCGGCGATTTGCAATCCCCCACCGAGGTCTATCTGGCTATCGGGCAGAACTTCATCACGCAGCAATCGCTGGTCGGGCAGGCATACGACGTGCAGCTTGGCGGGCGTTCCACGGTCAAGCTTGTGGTAGAAACGCTCAGCGGCAACGGCTACATCTACATCGTTAAAGCGGATACCTCGTTCTATCTGGTCACTGCGCTGGGCGAGTCGAGCAACCGCATTGAACGCACGGCGGACGCGGTGGTGGCGTCTATCACGGCGCTGCCCGGCGCGGCAACCACCGGCACGTTCAGCATCACCATTGCCGAGGCAAACGTGACGTACACGCAGGAACCCGGTTTTGTGGTCGTGCCTTTCGCCAGTGAACGCCCCTCGCTGCGTTTTCTGGGCATGGCACCGGGGGCAAGCGTGGTTCTCCCGCTGGCGCTGACTGGCGATTATGCGCCCGGCACGTATACCATCACTGCCGGGGAGTTCGGGTTGGTCAGCATTCCGGTGACGCTGGAAGGTGTGGAAGGAACGCCGGTGCTGGTCTGTTCCGCGCTGAGTGGCAGCGATAACCAGGTGACCATTGAGGCGGTGGACGCCGGGCTGCTGCGCGGCAGCTTCAGCCTGAGCGTGACGGACTGTACGGTGCGGGCGTTCCCATCACAGCAGCCCCTGGCGGATGCGACCGCGCCATACAGCACGCTCACCGTCAGCGGGACATTCAGCGGGGTGCCGCTGCCTGTGGCGCCTGCTGCCGCAGAGGCAACACCCGAAGCAGGTTCGTGAACGGGTGGGGCGCTGCAATCCTGACCCTATGACCGGCGCATGACCACACACCTGCTCTTTTGTTCCAGCTACAGCGATCTGGGTGGCGGCGAAACCTGGCTGTTGACGCTTGCCACCCAGCTTGACGTGGCGCAGTATACGCCGCATCTGCTCGTCCCGCGTGAGGGGCAGCTTGCCGCGGCGTGGCGCGCGCGCGGGTTCCCGGTGCATGTGCTGCACTATCGCGGCGCGTCGGTCTGGTTTCTGCCCGCGCTGTATGCCCGCTTCCCGGTTCGCCGCGCCATCGCAGCACTGCTGCGCGAAGAACACATCGCCGCCGTACACAGCGATTACCACACGCTGCCCTTTGCCCTGCCCGCCGCGCAGGCTGCCGGGCTGCCCTGCCTGTGGACGTGTATGGGCTGGTGGTTTTATCCTAAACCCTGGCAGCGCGGCTTTTTCCGGCGGGCGGCGCACACCTTCGCCCACTCTGCCGCCATCCGCGCTGGTTTCCTCGGCAAGCGCCCGTTTATGCCGCCGGAGCGCGTGGAAGTGCTCTACCCCGGCGTAGACACACAGCGCTTTCGCCCGGATGTGGACGGCGTGAAGGTGCGCTTCGACGCGGGTGTGCCGCTGGATGCGCCCGTGGTCGGCATGGTCGCCCGCTTTCAGGATGTCAAAGGGCACGATATTTTTCAGGACATCGCCCTGCATGTGCTCAGCCACTTTCCCGATACCTGCTTCATTGTGGCGGGCGAAAACGCGCAGAGCAGCGCCGACAACGCCTATAAGCAGCGCGTGCTGGAACGCGCCCGCACGGAATATCTGCTGCGGCGGCGGCTGAAGTACATCGGCTTTCGCGCCGACGTGGAGCGCGTGCTGGCGGCAGCGGATGTCGTCGTCTGCCCGTCACGTTTTGAGGGCTACGGCGTGGTCAATGTAGAGGCGATGGCAAGCGGCAAACCGGTGGTCAGCACGAACAACGGCGGACCGCGGGAAACGCTGGTGGATGGCGCAACCGGCTATCTGTGCCCGCCGGGCGATGTCGCGGCGTTCGCGGGCAGAATCATCACGCTGCTGCGCGACCCGGCGCTGCGGGCACGGTTGGGCGCGGCAGGCAGGGCGCGTGTGGAACAGCAGTTTTCCGCACAGGGCAATGCCCAGCGCTTCATGGCAGTGGTGACAGCGCTGCTGGCAGGGCAGCCCCCGACGCAGCCACAACAACAAAATGAAGGGGCGGGTGAACAGGGGAAAGCGGGCGAATGATGCTTCGCTCCGGCTGCGCTAGCACATGACGCATGGGTAGCAACGGCGCGGACAAGGGGATTATCCTCTTTAACGCTTAAATACAACATAGAAGGGCGGGTCTGAGACTCGCCCCTGCGCAACACGATTTTCGTAGCGACGCAGCATACTGCGCCCAACGTCGCCACGAGGCACTCCGTATTATTTTGTTAAACGTCATAATCCCCTTGTGTACCCAACAATCCCGGTCTGCGCTCACCCCGCCTGCAAATGCTGGTGGAAGATCTGGTTGAACAGCTCCGGCTTTTCGACATAGGGCGTGTGCCCGGTATCAGGAATCACCTGCTCGATAAACTCGCCGCCGTGTTCGCGGTACTCGCGCAGCACCGCGCGCGTCTGCTCGACCATCGGCTGCGGCGGGTGAACGTCCTCGCCGGGGTAGTTGGGCAGAAAACCGAGTTTGCCCAGTGTGCCCAGGTCAAAGAAGGACATATCGCTGACGATCTGGTCATCGCTGCCGCGCACCCACAGCACCGGCGGTTTGGGGTCAATGCTGTACAGCCGCTTGACATCATCCGCATATTTGGACGACAGCGCGTTAATCATGCCGTACACACCGGGCGCGACCATCAGCCAGTGTTTGCCGGGGGTCAGGTCGCCGGGGTAATCCTGTTCGCCCGTATGGGTAGACAACAGCGACGAGAGCAGATCTTCCTCGCGGGCGGGTTTGAAGGGCGGTTTCCAGTAGAAGGCGTTCATCACGTTGCGCGGCGATGCCTGCGGATCATCCGCGCCGCGATCGCCTGCCGCCAGCTTTTGCACAAACAGCGGGTTGACGATGCCCGCGCCGGTGCAGGAATGGTCATCGTAAACAGGTTCGCCGTTTGCGCCTTTGCTGCCGCCGAAGCCATACGGTGAACCGGGGTTAACCATCGTCACGCTCATCAGGCGCGCGGAATTGTCCATCATCATGCGCCAGACGACACTGCCGCCCGCGCTGTGCCCAACGACATGAAACGCCGCAATCCCCAGCGTGTCCATCAGCGCGAAGGCGTCATCGCTCAGGTCGCCCACGCCGCGTGTCGCGTCAATCTTGACGGCGGCGTCTGCCTCGCCATAGCCGCGCTGGTCGGGCGCAATGCCACGATAGCCCACCGGCAGCGAGAGCATAATCTCCTCCCAGTAGGTCGCGGAGGAGGCGTTGCCATGCAGGAACAGCACCGGCGTGCCGTCATCTGGTCCGCTGAACAGCACGCGCGTGGTGATGCGGCTGCTGGTGAGCGTCTGGGCAGTGATGCCGGGTAAGGTTGGAACAGGCATATCATCAGCTCCTTAAATAATCAAATCAGGATCAGGATGTTGGTGGTGCAGGTTGTGTGTTCCGATTAAATGACAGCCGTCAACGCAGGTGTTCCAGCCATCAACGCAGGTGTTCCAGCAGCGCCGCCAGGAACGCTTCCGGCTGATCGACATAGGGCACATGCCCGGCATGCTCCAGCACCACCTCGCGGTACTGCCCGCCGTGCGCCGCGTACTGCTCCAGCACGGCGCGGGTCTGCGCGATCATCGGCTGCGGCGGGAATACTGCCTCGCCCGGATAGCCGGGGATCAAGCCCATTTTACCCAGTGTGCCCACATCCAGCAGCGATTGGTCGGCAACGGCGGTGTCTTTGGCGCCGCGCAGCCAGAGGATGTTCGGTTTGGGCGTAATAGCGTTCAGCGCGCTGACATCGCCGCAGTATTTGCGCGACAGCCCGTTGGTAGCCCCCCACACGCCCGGCGCGACAAAGGGCCAGTTGGGCGACGGCACGCTGTCGCCGGGGTACGCCTGCGCGCCCATATGCGTGCTGAGCAGCGCTTGCAGCCAGACCTCCTCATGCGGGAACGGCACGGGCGCATTGACGAACAACCGCCGCAGCCGGTTGCGCGGCGACATTACCGGGTGTTCGCTGCTCATGCGCAGATCGGGATCGGTCATGTGTTTGACCACATCGGGGGCAACCAGCCCGCCGCCCGACCCGGCAAAATCGTCATAGGTTGGTGTGCCGCTGGCGTCTTTGCTGCCGCCAAAGCCATAGGGCGAACCGGGGTTGATCAGCGTGCAGGTCAGGAAGCGCGCCGGGTGTTCCCGCAGCAGCCGCCAGATGACGCTGCCGCCCATCGAAATGCCCACAATATGCGCCTGCTGGATGCCGAGGGTATCCAGCAGCGCCACGACATCAGCACTCAGATCGCCCATCCCGCGTGTGGCGTCAATCAGTGCGGCGGGGTCGGCGTTCCCATAACCGCGCAGGTCAGGCGCGATGCAGCGCAACTGCGGCGGCAGGGCGACCATGACGATTTCCCACCAGGTCGCGCAGGAGGCGTTGCCGTGCAGCAGCAGCACGGGCGCGCCGTCGTCCGGACCGCTGAACAGCACGCGCGTGGTCAGGCGCGAGGTGGTGATGGTTTGTGCTGTAATACCGGGGAGTGTTGGGATGTTCATCAAGTATCCTTTCTAGTGGACGTTGGCGAACTGCTCGACCAGCAGCTTTTTATCAATCTTGCCGGGTCCGGTTTTGGGCAGTTCCGGCAGCGTCACGACCGCTTTGGGCACTTTGTACCTCGCCAGCCGTTCGCGCAGGAATGCCAGAAACTCCTCGCTGTCGAACGCCTGCGCCGCCCTGACGACGACACACGCCAGCCCCACCTCGCCCCACTTTTCGTCGGGCACGCCGATCAGCGCGGCTTCGCTGACTGCGGGGTGCGCGTGCATCACGCTTTCGACCTCTGCCGGGTAGATGTTCTCGCCGCCGCTGATGATCATGTCCTTCAGCCGCCCGACAATCGTGTAATAGCCTTCCTCGTCGCGGATCGCCAGATCGCCCGTATGCAGCCAGCCGTCCACAATCGTTTTGCGGGTCGCTTCGGGGTTGTTCCAGTAGCCCGGCGTCACATGCGGACCGCGAATCAGCAGTTCCCCGGCGACACCCGGCGGGCACTCGTGTCCTTCGGCATCCACCGCCCGCACATCAATGTGCATCAGCGGGAAGCCCACCGCGCCCGGTTTGCGGCGCACATCTTCGGGCGGCAGCACAAATGTGTTCGGACCCGCTTCGGTCAGCCCGTAGCCGGTCTTGAAGTCCACACCCTTCGCCCAGAAGCGCTCGAAGATGGGCATGGGGCAGGGCGCGCCACCGCTGATGACGATCTTGAGCTGGCTGAAATCTGCCTGTTCCCACAGCGGGTGCTGCTGCATCATACTGAACATTGTCGGCACGCCGAAGAAGATGGTCACCCCGGCGTTTGCCACCAGCTCAAAAACCTGCTCGACATCGAACGCCTTGCAGACGATGCTCTTGCCGCCCGCGTGCAGCAGCGGCAGCGTGAAGACCGCCAGCCCGCCCGCGTGGAACAGCGGCGAATTGAGAATCGCCACATCGTTCTGATCCAGCCCCCAGCTCGAAACAGTGTTGATCGCGTTCCAGATCATGTTGCCATGCGACATGATCGCGCCTTTGGGCAGCCCGGTCGTGCCGCCGGTGTAACAGATCACCCAGGGGTCATCGGGGTGCAGATCCGGGCGCGCGGTGTACACGTCGGGGTACTGGTCGCGCGCGTTGAAGTACAAATCGCCGTCGTGCGCCTGCGCGTCGAAGGCGACAAAATGGCGCACACTGGGGATACTGCCGCGCATGGCGTCCACCTGCGCGCCAAACCCGCCCGAATAGAACAGCACCTTCGGTTCGGCATCCTGCACCAGCGCGGTCAGCTCGGTGACGGTCAGCCGCCAGTTGAGATTCTGCATGATCGCGCCCAGCTTGCTGCACGCCATCCACACATCCAGATATTCCACACTGTTGACGGCATACACCGCCACGCGATCCCCTTTGCCAACGCCCAGCGCATGCAGAAAATGCGCCGTGCGGCTGGCGGCGGCGTTCCACTGCCGGAAGGTGATGTCGCGCCCGGTGATGGTGCAGTGCAGCGCGATTTTATCCGGCGCAAATCTGGCGCGCTTGTCGAGAATATCGGGGACAAAAAGAGATTTCTGAGCTTCCATAAACAAAGATCCTTTTGATTGGGTCCTGTAACGATCACTCCGGGTTTATTCATAACTGTCCGGCGATGTTCAGCAGGGCGTCCTCCTGTTCGCGCAAGCCTTCTTCCAGCCGCGCCGCTGCCAGCACAGGCAGCCACCGCCGCACATCTGCCCACTGCAACCCCGTCTGCCGCTGGTAGCGCCGCCAGTAAAACGCCCAGAATGCCGCCACAAGCCCCCGTTTGAGCGCCTTCAACGGCAGGGGATCGTCCGGCGAGCGTGCCCCCAGCGTCAGCAGCAGCCATGTGCGCCCGACATCCGCTGCCGGAGCGCCGCAGGTGGCGTCCAGCCAGTCAATCACGATGGCGCGCATCGCGCCGTTCTGGGCTGGGGTTACCAGAATATTGCCGGGATGAAAATCGCCATGACAGAGGGCATCCCCGCGCGGCAGGTCTTGCAGCGCTGCCAGCGCCCGCGTTTTCTGTGCGGCGCTCAGCCGGGCGGCGCAGTTAATTTTTTCTTGCAGCCGGGTGTACTGGTCAGGCAGCGCGGAATTGCGGCAGGCGTGGAGGCTGGCGTGCAGGTCTGCCATCTGCCGTGCCAGGGCGGGCAGCGTGTACAGGCGGCGCAGCAGCGCGGCGAGCATGGGCATGCCGTCCACCCGTTCATAAACGATGCCCGCGCGCCCGTCCAGCAGCAGCACCTCGCCCACTGCGGGCGCGGCGATGCCTGCGTCAACTGCCGCCCGCGTCAGGCGTGCCTCGCGCTCGGCTGCAGCAAGGGTAAACTGGGGTTTGAACAACTTGAGTATCTGCCCGGCATTCCAGGCGTAAATGTCGGCGGTGTTGCCGCTGGCGAGCAGTTCGCCGCGCTGATCCTGGTCGTGAGGCAGGGGGATGGTCATCGCTGGTCTGCCGCTTCGTGGTCCTGTGCGGGGGTGCGGGTGTGATGCAGCAGCACGCCGCCGGTAAGCTGCGCCAGCGGCGTGCCCGTCAGGTTGCCTTGCCGATTTAGCGCAGCATCCACGGCAGCACGATGCTTCCACCGCCAAAAATCCCGGCGAAGGGCAGCAGCAGGTCGCGCAGCAGCGGGAAACTGTCCCACAGGTTGAACGTATCCACAATCACCAGCCCGATGACCACACTACAGCAGCAGAACAGCGACAAGCCCACACAGCCGATCAGGATCAGGCGCATGCTGCTGCGTGGTTCCTCTTCGGCATAGGGGTCATATTCATATCCCGCGCTGGGCGGCGCCTGCGGCGGCACGCCATAGGGCTGCTGTGGACCGGGGGTTTGTCCTGCGGGTGTGTATCCGTAGGGCTGCTGTGCCGGCGCCTGCGGTGCAACACCTTCACCAGGACGCTGCCCATAGCCCGGCTGCTGGGGCTGTCCATAGGCGGGCTGCTGTGCCGGTGCATAGGGCTGCTGGGGCTGCCCATAGGCGGGCTGCTGCGCAGGCGGCGCATAGGGGTTCACCGGCGGTGACTGACTCGGTGCTGTGGCGGCAACAGCCGGATCCGCCAGCGGGCGCACCATCTCGTAACTCAGTGTGACGGTTTCGCCCAGCCCGATCATATCGCCATTGTTCAGCGGTTTTGCGCCGGTCAGCCGCTGCCCGCCGACAAAGGTGCCATTGGTAGACCCCAGATCTTCAAGCGTAAAGCCCCCCGCGCCACGAGTAAAGCGCAGATGATGCCGGCTGACTTCGGGGTCGTTAATCACAATGTCATTAGTGATATCCCGCCCGATGGTCACAATATCTTTGTTTAATTCATAGGTCTGGTTTGGCTGTGGACCCCGGCGCACGACCAGCCGAAAGCTCTCCGTTCCCTGCATAATCACTACCCCCTCGCGTGGAGATGAGTCTGGGTTCCGTCGTCTATTGTAGCGGATGTCAATACTGCTGGCAGTATAGATTCGGTTGGGATGCCTGTCAACTTATCGCACCCCCCTGAGCAGCGCCTCAATGCGGGCGCGCAGAATCTCGGGGTTGCGAATGCCGTACTGGCGCAGCAGCGTCATGCCAGCAGGCTCAACCGTCAGCACGAGCAGCAGGTGTTCGGTCCCGGTATAGTGGCTGCCGAGTTTTTCCGCCTGCACCAGTGCCAGCCGCAGGGTCAGTTCCACACTCAGCAGCAGTTTCGTATCCTTGTTGTTCAGGCTTGCCCGCAGCGCCGCTTCGTCCAGCCCGTTTTTTTCGAGCAGACGCGAGACGGGGCTGCGTTTTTCGTTTGCCATCACCAGCAGCAAATGCCCCAACCCGACAGTAGGATGATCCATCGCCACCGCCATCTGTTCAGCAGCGGTGACTACACGGCGCGCCAGTTCGCTCAGACGGGCATCGCGCTTGGCATTTTGCAGGTCAAATTCCATGCGCCCATCGCTCAGTGCGCGGCGCACACTGCGGCGCACCTGCCCCTGCGAAACATCCAGCAGCCGCAGCAGCCGGTTACCGGACCCCGCGTTGGTGCGGGTGATGCCCAGCAGAAAGTGCTCGGTGCCCACGTAATGATGCCCCAGCCAGTTCGCCTCATCAACAGCAAGATCGAGCGCTTCTTCCAGCGCGGAGGCGTTGGGCAGTTCGTCGGGTGCGGTTTCACTGTCGGGGAACAGATTTTTCAGGTAGACCTCGGTGGTGCGCGCGTCCAGCCCCAGCTCGCGCAGCACCGTGCAGCCTGTGCTGTCGTCGGTCAGCAGCACGCCGACCAGCAGGTGCGCGGTATCAACTGCCGGGTGATGGTAACGGTTAGCAAGGATGCCGGCATGGCTGATGGCACGGCGGGCATGATGACTGTAGCGGTTGTTGCTGGTCATCGCGGTGTACACCCAGCGATCAATGATCGTGGCATAAAAACAGGTCTCCTGTGTATTATAGTCCCGCTTGTCGCTGTGTCGCAAACCTGAAGCAAGGAACTCGCCCGAATGCGCAACTATCCGACTCACCGTTTACTGCTGGCACGGCTGGCTTTGCTGCTGCTGCTGGCGCTGGCGCTGGCGGGCAGTCTCGCGCTGCCGCCTGAGCGCGGGCAGGCGCTTGCCACCAACACGCCCCAGCCCACGCAGACGCCGCTGCCGTTCGCTGGCGGGCTGCTGGCGTTTACCTCCGAACGCGAGGGTATGCGCCGGATTTACCTGATTAATCCTGATGGCAGCGGACTGCGCCGCCTGACCACGAGCGATTTTGAGGAAGCGTACCCGGCATGGTCGCCCGACGGCACGCAGCTTGCCTTTCAGGCGCGGGCGCGGGCGGGCGCGGAGGTTGTGCCCGGTGCGTGGACGCTGGCAGTGGCGGATGTGGCAGCGGGCAGTGCGCTGTTACTGCTCCCCGGCGAACGCCCGGCATGGTCGCCCGATGGCACACAGCTTGTTTTCCAGCGTGGCGCGGTGGGCAGCACGGGGCTGCTGCTGCTGGCGCTGAGCAGCGGCATGGAACGCCCGCTGACCGGTGGCGTGGTCGAGGCACGCGAACCGGCGTGGTCGCCGGACGGGCGCAGCATCGCTTACCGCGCGCGGCTGCCCGGCGAGGTCTGGCAGGTCTGGCTGGTGAATGCTGATGGCACGACTCCGCGCGCGCTGACTGCCTTTGCCAGCGATGCCGGGGCGTTCGCCTGGTCGCCGGACGGCACGCAGCTTGCCGTAGAGCGCGCGGGCGATATTCTGCTGGTCAACGTGGCGGATGGCAGCCAGCGGCACCTGACCGGCAGCGCGGCGTATGACCAGACCCCGGCATGGTCGCCGACGGGCAGTGATCTGGTATTCGCGGCGGGCTGGGATCTTTTCCGCGTGGCTGCTGTCGGGAGCAGCGCGGCGCGCAATCTGACCGCCCACCCCGATTATGATCTGTTCCCGGCGTGGTCGCCGGATGGCGCGCAGATTGCCTTTCAGTCCTACCGCGAGGGCAACTGGGAAATCTATGTGATGGATGCGGACAGTTGCAACCTGCGCCGCCTGACGGACGAACGCGCGCGTGATGTGGAACCGCTGTGGCGTCCCGGCGCGCCGGGGGTACAGGTTGCGCAGCGCCCGCCGACGGCGATCATCAGCGGCACGGACAGCGTTGTGCTGCGCGCGGGTCCGGGCACGCAGTTTGCCGCGCTGGGCGGAGCAAACGCCCGCGACTGCCTGCCGGTGACCGGGCGCACGCCGTCCGGCGAGTGGCTGCAAGTGCAGACCGCCGATGGGCGCACCGCGTGGATCAGCGCAGAGTTTGCCGACATTGTGGGCGCACTGGACGCCGTGCCGCTGGTGGGGGGCTAATTCCTG
>DAOTWP010000347.1:0-20210 GCA_034435675.1 Anaerolineae bacterium | reverse complement strand
CACAGACAGCGCCATGCCCTCGGCAAGATTACTCATGTCAGGCAGGGGATCGCCGTCTGCCGTACCGCGCCCATCTGCGCCATGGCATTCGGCACAGTTGTCCAGCCAGACCTGCTGCCCGCGCGCCAGCATTTCCGGCGAGTAGGACAGCGTGTAGACATACAGCGCCACCGACCAGCGCTCGGCTTCGCTCAATTCCTCGCCCCACGGCGGCATGAGCGCGTCAAGGTTGCCCTCGGTAATGGTGATGAAGAATTCGGCGGGGGTGGCATCGTTGATAGTTGCCGGATCGGTGAAAGCCGCCATCTGCGGCACACGCCCAGCCTCCACCATTTCACCATCGCTCTGCCCGCCGATGCCGTGACAGCGGGTGCAGTTCTGGGCATACACCTGGGCGCCAAGCGCCAGATCAGGCGACTGCGCCGGGGTAAGGACCCGCTGCGGTGGCAGCTCGCCCACGATTTGCGGTTCGCCGCCCAATCCCTGACAGCCCCCCAGGAGCAGCACGAGCAGGATCAGGCAGGCAGCTAAAAGTCGGATCATATCGAGATCGTTCCGTTTCCTAGTATGAATATCGAGTCGCCGCTGGTACGTTCATCTGTCGCCGAGGATCAATCGCCCGCACCGCCTTTTGCCTCGACATATTTGGCAATCGCCTGTTCAATCGCCGCGTCCAGTACCATATCCGGGTCGCTGCCTGCTTCCGCGGGTTCTGGCTGCTGGCGGGCGGCTTTCGATGTTTTGGATGTCTTGACTGCTCTCATGGGGCTGCCGGTCAGCTTTTCCAGCGCTTCCAGCACGGCAGCGCCCTGCGCCGCCCAGCTTGCCCGTTCGGCAGTGTAGTCCGCCTGTTGCAGTTTGCCCAGGTTATAGTCTTCGTCCAGATCGCGAATCACGCCCAGAATGCGCTCATAACTGGTCAGCAGCGCCTCGCGTTCTTTATACAGCTTTAGCTCTGCGCCTTTGAGTGTACTGCCGCGCTGCATGAACGGCTGTGCCAGCCAGAATAACCCGGCGGCAGCAATCAGCAGTGTAATCATCAAAGCTTCTGCGCTCATGATGCTCTCCTAGCTTTGTGCCAGCACGCGATCAATGATCGCGGTGAGCCGTGCCTGATCGGTAGGACCGATAATCAGTTCGGCAACGTTGCCCTGGCGGTCAATGATAAACGTCTCTGGCACGCCAGTGATGTTGTAATAGTCGGAAATGCGTGTGCCGAGGTCGGGTGCATTGAGATAGGTGATGTTGAAGCGATCCAGATATGCCAGCGAACTGGGTCCGTTGTCGGCATAGGCAATGCCGATAAAGACCACTTCACCGCCGGGCAGGTAACTTTCATGGGTGCGCTGCAAATCTTCTGCCTCGTAGCCGCATTCGACACACCAGCCCGCCCAGAAGTTGATCACGACGACCTTGCCACGCAGGTCAGCAAGCGAGACGGTCTGCCCGTCGAAGGTGGTCGCGGTGAACAGGGGAGCGGGTCCGGATGTCGGTTGGCTCAGGTTCTGGCGCGACAACGCCAGCGCGAAGATTGCGCCCGCGATGACAATGCCGCCGATCAGCAGCAGTGACCCCAGCCCTAACCCGCTGCGTCTGGTTGCGACGGCGTCGCTGTCGGGCTGATCCGCTAGATGTTGATCTAATGTGCTCATGGTTGTTCCTCAGAATAACCTATGTTTCAAAAGTACATGGTTGCTGGTACGAACAGGGAGATTAATCCCCTTGTCCCGGTTTACGGTTAGCTGCCGGGAGTTTTCCCCGGCAATTGCTCAAGCGGGGCAAGGCACGCCGCACCCCTGTTAATTGGTTAAGTCCTGCTCCAACAGATCCCGGTAACGATCCGCTGTTTCGGCTGCTGGCGCTGGCGCTGGCACAGGGGTGGTGGGTGCAGCCGGTGCGGGTTGTGTCGCATGTGCACTGCGCCAGCGCAGGAAGATGCTGAACGCCACGCCCAGACTGAGCGCAATGATAACCCAGGGCGTTACCAGTGAGAGCGCCGCCAGCGCCGGGTCCTGTGGCACGCCAACCACGCGGTCCCCAAAGCGGCGCACAAAGTCGGCGACGATCTGCGCTTCGCTGTAGCCGGCTTCCAGCATCAGGCGGATTTCGTTGCGCCAGTCAGCACAGGCGGCAGTGCCGCAGGTGTCCAGCGGGATATTCTCGCAAACCGGGCAGTATAACCCTTCGGCAATAGCATTGACTTCGTCGTCGGTGACACTGCGCGGGGGTCCCGCAGGCTGTGGGGTGGGGTCTGCCTGCGCAGCGGCAGGCAGCGCGGCAGCCAGCGTGGCAGCCAGCGCCAGCAGCAGTACCGATAGCTTGAACTTCATACTTATATGCTCCTGAATACATCGGTTGCACAGCAGCGCAAAGCCGGCGCCCAGATAAACCGGTGCGATGGCTTTGCGCCTGTGTGCCGGTCAGTGTCAGCTTTTGCTGGTCGCCAGCCGTGTGCCCCCGCCCGCGCGGACTTCGGCGCGCATGCGTGCGGGCAGCACCTCGCGGGGCCAGACCGCCAGCGCCGTGCCAATCATCAGAATGATGCCGCCCCACCAGACGAGGTTAATCAACGGGTTGATATACACCTTGAAGGTGGCAGCCTGTGTGCCAATTGGTTCCCAGTTGACCAGCAGCACATAGAAGTCGTTTTCAACCGTGCTGTGTGCCCCGGCAATCGTCATGCTGTTCATCCCGGCAGTCTGCGGGAAGAAGTCACGGCGCGGGCGCAGCACTGTCAGCGCCTGCCCGTCGCGCAGCACGGTCACCTGCGCGATGTCCATTACGCGCCCGTCTTCAGAGATTTGTCCGGGAAACAGCGCGTCATAGCGCATTTCGTAGCCGCCAATCGCCAGGCTTTCGCCGACAGCGAGCGTGCGCTGGGTTTCCTGCTGGAACAGTGTGCTGCCAATGACGCCAATACCGATGATGGTCACGCCCAGATGGATCATGTAGCCGCCGTAACGGCGCGGGTTGCGTGTGAACAGCGCCCGCAGCGACAGCAGCACATTCTCCTGGTGCACCTTTTGCCGGGCAATGACCCCGCGCACAGTTTCCCAGATGGCGACGTAGCCCGCCAGCAGCACGATGCCATAGCCGATCAGCGCGCCGATATGCTGTGTTCCGGTGAGGACGAACAGTGCCAGCGTAATCAGTGTCAGCACCAGCGGGATCAGCAGCGCCTGCCCGATGCGCGCCAAAGACGATGCTCCCCACGCAGACAGCGGGGCGACTCCCATCAGAATATACATCACCAGAAACAGCGGCGGCGTGACCTGCATGAAGTAGTCCGTGCCGAGGGTGATGTCTGTGCCCATCAGCAGTTCACTGAGGATCGGCGCGCCGAAGCTGCCCCAGAAGATGGCAATAAACAGCGCGACAAAAACGAAGTTGTTCAGCACGAACAGGGTTTCGCGGCTGAACAGGCTGGTGAAGGCGTGTTCGTCACGCAGTTCACCCCGGCTGCGCCGCCACAAAATCAGCACAACGGCGATGATCGTGGCGCTGAACCAGAAGAAGAACATTGGGAAGCCGATTTCGCTGCGGGCGAAGCTGTGGACACTGTCTACCAGACCGCTGCGCGTGGCAAACGTGCCGAACATTACGGCGCTGAACGTGCCAATAATCAGGAACATGTTCCATGTTTTGAACATGCCACGTTTTTCCTGCATCATCACACTGTGCAGGAAGGCAGTGCCGATCAGCCAGGGCAGGAATGCCGCATTCTCGACCGGATCCCAGCCCCAGTAGCCGCCCCAGCCGAGCACATCATACGCCCAGCGCCCACCCAGAATTAAGCCGAGGCTGAGGAACAGCCACGCCAGCAATGTCCAGCGCCGCGACACCTTGATCCAGTTGGTGGTCAGGTCACCGGAGGCAAGCGCCGCCATCGCATAGGCGAAGGGGATGATAAAACCGACAAAACCGAGATAGAGCATCGGCGGGTGAATTGCCATGCCAAAATGGCGCAGCAGCGGGTTCAAGCCCTGCGCGGACTGTGACAGCGAGATGGGGTCCGGGGCAACCGCGCCTGCTGGGGCGAAGGTCGCGCGAACGACCTGCGTTTCGACCGGATTGGTGGGGACAATCCACCAGCGCTCAAACGGGTTTTCCAGAAACAGCGACAGCCCCAGGAAAAAGATGAGCGTCGCCATCATGAAAGCGATGGCATAGGGCATCAGGCGGCGCTGGGTGCGCCAGTTGATCAGCACGGTTGCCGCTGCGAACAGGCTCATCAGGAACGACCAGAACATCAGCGAGCCTGCCTGGGATCCCCACAGCGCCGTGACGCGGAAGAACAGCGGCATCTGCGGGTTGGACACCGACCAGACATAGGCGATCTGGTAGTCTTCGGTGAGGATGGCGAGTTCCAGCGCGACTGTAGCGATGGTCAGCATCACTGCCGTCAGCAGCGCAGCATTGCGCCCGCTGCGCACCAGTGATTCACTGTGCGCGAAGCGCTCACCATAGATAGATGCCACAATTGCGTAAAGTGCGGAAATAAAGGCGAACAGGGTGGTTAACAAACCAATTTCTGCAAGCATAGCCCCTCCAAATTGATCCAGGATGGCGCTGCACCGATCCCCTTTTCGCAGCGCCGTTGTGTTGCATACATGGTCTTCAGCTTGGGTGAATCTGACTCGTAGCGCTGACTACGCACCCGGCGCGGCAGCCTCGACCTGCTGCGGGACCGATTCTTCATAGCGACTGGGGCATTTGAGCAGTAGTTCTGTTGCATAGAATACGCCATCTGCACCTAGCGCGCCGGTCAGGATTGCCTGTGCTTCGTGCTGGAGCAGGTCGGGCATGACCTGATTCTCGATGTGAACGGGAACACGGGCGGCGTCGAGATCCATTACAGCGTTGTGCAGTGTAAGCGCCAGATCGGTGGTATTTTCGGGGATGTTGGCAATAGTAAAGTCAATAATCAGATTTTGACTATCGTAAGCAATCGTATCACCAATCACAGCGCCAGAAATGCGTACCGTCTGACCGACATATTGGCTGTCGTTCACCAGCTCGTCCACTGTAATAAAGTAACGCGCCCCGGCAAAAGTGCCTGAAACGATCAAAAAGACAACTGCCGCCAGCATGAGCACGCCACCAACGATGAACTTGTACCGCGCTACGGCGCTTTTGTTCACGGTCGGGGTGATTGCCTGCTTTTTGCCCCAGCTAATTTCTGCCATTCGTCCCTCGCATAAGGTCTCAAATGCATCTGTCCATTATACCCCCCTAAGGTAACAGTTTCTACCATGTGAAACAGCTTTCATTTAGTACCAATGAGCCGTGACACATGTCACCAAAGGTTTGCAGCATTTTGGGACACAATAGAGAATGTATGTTGAGGGGCTATTCAGGGGGAGGACTGCGAAGCGCATGCGTTTTCGCGGATTCAAGAGTTTACGCAGCCGGTTAATGTTTAATTTCCTGCTGGTTTTGCTGGTGCCGCTGGCTGCAATGGCACTCTACGGGCAAATCATGGCGCGCGATCTCATTACCGCCTATGCGGTGGAGCGTTCCGCGAGCCAGGTCAATTTGCAGGCAGAAAGTGTCGTTAGTTCACTGCATCAGGCGTTAGGCGATGCCCTGTACCTGGATGCACTGCGCAGCATTGAATTGCTAAGCGAGCAGAGCAGCCCAGAATTGGCGGCACAGTGGCGCAATCAGGCAGAGCAGGACTTCATGGTGCTGCTGTCTGTACGCCCTATGTATCGCGCGCTGCGTTACATCAATGATGCGGGCATGGAGATTGTGTCGGTGCATTCCGACGGGCGCACCGTGACCCCCAGTGGACAAGCCTATGACCGCCGCGAAATGACCTATTTCCGTTCTGCCGTCAGTTTGCTGCCGGGCGGCGTTTATGTGTCCTCATTTACGACTGACCAGCAAAGCGACGCTACCGGCGCGCCGCTGATTCACTTCACCATGCGCTCGTCTGATGAGGGGTTGATTGTGATTGACCTGCATGCGGGCTGGCTGCTGCGCAACCTGCCAGCAGATGAACGTGAGGGCAACTGGGCGCTGATGGATCAGGATGGCAGCTATCTGGTGCATCCCAACTATTTTGATCCGGCAGTCGTTCACGATGATTTGTCGCCGCTGCTCAGTGGCGAGCGCGGCACGCTGGAGACCGACCACAGCGTTTACGTGTATGAGACGATTTACCCGACTGCCAGCCGCACGGATCTGTTCTGGGTGCTTTATCGGGAAATGCCCAAGAGTATCATCTTTGCGGATTTGACGCAGTTTTACTTGCTGTTCGGAGGGCTGCTGCTGGGTGGCGCACTGCTGGCGCTGCTGCTGGCGTATACGCTCAGCCAACGCCTGACACGCCCGATTGCGGCGCTGGAACATATGGCGGCGGCTTTCGGGCGGGACGGCACTGTGCCCAAACCGCCCAAACGGCTTGGCTTGGACGAAATCGCCAGTCTGACGCGCGCCTTCTGCGCGATGGCGCGCGAACTGGATCGTAAGCGTAATCAGGAACATCGCTTGATCGAACGGTTGATTCACGCGCAGGAAGAAGAACGTAAGCTGATTGCCTTTGACCTGCACGACGGCTTGATTCAACAGTTGGTTGGCGCGCGGTTCTACCTGACCAACTGCCGCGAACGGTCTGAGGAGGATGCCCAGCAGGGGATTGCGCGCGGCTGCGATGCACTGACTGAAGCGATTGCGGAAGGGCGGCGCATCATTGAAGGGCTGCGCCCGGCAGTGCTCGATGATCTGGGATTGATTGCGGCAATCGAGGAACTGGCGCAGACGATGGCGCAGGCAGCAGGCTGGACTCTGCGGCTGAACCTGCAGGCGGTGACAACTGAACCGGATAAATCGGTGGCAGTGACGCTGTTCCGCATTACGCAGGAAGCGCTGAACAACGCGCGCAAACACGCCCACGCGCGCAAAGTGCGCGTTGATCTGCGCAATCATGTCGGTATCGGGCTGACGATTGAAGACGATGGCGAAGGCTTTGATCTGGCGGCAATCACCAACGAGGTACGCGGGTTAGGGGTGACCACCATGCGCGAACGTGCGACGCTGCTGGGCGGCACGTGTGTGATTACCAGCCAGCCAGGCAAAGGTACTCGTGTAGAAGTCTGGGTTCCCAACACCGTGCTGTCTCAAATATCACTGGAAACTGATGCGGCGGGCGGTGCGATGACTGACAATGCTGGCTGACATTAGTGCTGAATCGTGCCTAGAGGGGGAAAGATGAAGCCTGATCCCGATACACCGGTGCGTGTAGCGATTGTAGACGATCATGGCATTGTGCGGCAGGGACTGCGCGCCCTGCTGACACGCCCCGGCATTGAGGTGGTCGCAGAGGCGGACAGCGGTGTCGGCGCGGTTGAGCTGGCGCGTGTTTACCAGCCGGATGTCATCTTGCTGGATATTCGCATGAAGGATGTGGACGGCTTGCAGGCGCTGCCCCAGATCAAGGCTGCTTCTCCCCGCACAAGTGTGATTATGCTGACGACTTATGCCAATCCGGGGTATCTGGCGCGAGCGATCAGCGGTGGGGCATCGGGGTATTTGTCCAAAGAGACTGACCCTGACCAGATTGTCCGGGCGGTGCTGGCGGCGGCGGCGGGTGATGAACTCATTGACCGCGCCCTGCTGACAGCGGCGCTGGCGACGGCTGTGGATCAGAGCATGCCCAGCCCCGAACCCACCGAACTGGAAATTGAGCCGCTGTCTGACCGTGAACGCGATGTGCTGCGCTTGATTGTGCAGGGGTTCGCCAACAACAGCATTGCGGAGACGTTGAATATCAGTCTGCCGACAGTCAAGACGCATGTACAGCACATATTGCAGAAGCTGCATGTGTCTGACCGCACACAGGCGGCGCTGCTGGCGCTGCGGCACCGGTTGGTGAATATTGATTGAACGCGGGATGGAATGTGGGGTAAGTATCGCGCCAGACGATCTGTTTTCAGCCAGAATCGTTGAGAAGAAATCATCCCCGCGTATGAGTCGGGTTCATTCTCGCGAATGATTGCAGGTTGTTGCTTGCAAGTGAGAATATCAAAAAAACAATGCGACTCTTTAATTGTCGGGAATTAGACCCTTTAACACCACATTTGCTTTGCACACGTTTGCCGAATAAGGCTAACTGGAAAGGCAGTAAACGTTATGAAACGGAGGCACATCCGGTTGCTCGCACTGTCAGGGACAGTGCTGGTTTGCATGGGCGTTTTCCTGCTGTTGTCCGAAAGCTACGTTGCTTCTGCGCAGGACACTATAGCGATGCAGGAAAACCCGGCACAGCCAGGACCGGGAGATTTTATTGGCGCGAATGACTGCTCGGATTGTCATCGTGACCTGCGTTCTGCGCACCGCGACACCGCGCACGGGCAGACCTTGCAGGAAATCACACGCGGTGATACCGCTCCGATACTGGCGGATTTTAGCCAGGGGGATGATCTGCGTATGGTCACATTCCCCGGCGAGAGCAGCGCGCGGGCATTCGTCGCTGCGGACATCGCCTATGTGATCGGTGGCTCGGCAGGGGTCCAGCGCTATTTGTTCGCTGTCGGCGAAGATAGTTACCTGGTGCTGCCCGCGGAATGGGATGTCAGCCGGGGTGTCTGGCAGCCGTATACACTGGCGGACAACTGGCCCGACGCCGCCTATGACTGGGGACAAAACTGTGCCTACTGCCATGTGACCGGCTATGACGCGGAAACGGGTGGTTGGGAGGAAGATGGCGTGCAGTGTGAAGCCTGTCATGGTCCCGGCGAAGATCACTTCGACACCGCGGACGACGCAGGCAGCAGACCGGATGACGATGAACTGATTGACATTCGCGCGTCGATTAACCCTGCTACCGACCCGCAGGTTTGCGGGCAGTGCCATTCACGCGGCACGGGTGTCAGTGGGCAGCCGTTCCCGGTGGGCTATTACCCCGGCATGATGCTGAGCGACTTCTGGACGCTGTACCCGATGGACGACAGTGCCTACTGGTATCCGACAGGGCACGCGCGGCAGGCGAATATGCAGTACAACGAGTGGTTGAGTGATGGGCATGCCGCATCGGTGACCGCGCTGCGTGACAGCGGCGCACAGGTCGAAGCCTTCTGCCTGACCTGCCACAGTGCCGATTACAACACCACAGCACAGCAGATTGCGGCGGTGGAAGCGGGGGATCGTGAGGGGAATGCTCCTGACCCCGTGACTGGTGCGACGGCGCAGTACGGCGTGACATGCATCACCTGCCATAACCCGCATCTTGAAGGCGGTGAACAGCCCGCGCAGCTTGTGGCAGAAGCCAACGCAATGTGCAGCGACTGCCACAGCAACGAGGCTTTCCTTGCTGCTGGTGGCACAGGCGTGCATCGTCCCTCGCGCGAGATGTTTGAAGGGATTCAGATTGTCGCGCAGGTCTTCAGCCGCCCCAGCGACCACTTTGAAGTCGCTGACGGTCCCGACTGCGTGACCTGTCACCTCCCTGAGGTGCCAGTGGAGAACAGCATCCGGTTGAGCCATACATTCCGTCCGGTTTTGCCGGGCGATGCTTTGAACTTTGATGGTGTTGTGGATAGCTGCGTTGGCTGTCACGGTGATCAGGTGGACGGCGCCACCATGCAGCTTCTGATTGATGACGTGCAGGCAGATACGCGCAGCCGTCTGGAAACTGCGCGCGCGGCGGTCAACGCGGGCACGCCGGACTGGGTCATAACGGCGCTGGATTTCGTCGAAGGCGACGGCAGTTATGGTGTCCACAATTATGCCTACACAGATGCGCTGCTGGACGCAGTATTTACTGAACTGGGATTGTTCCCGCCAACGGGACAATAGAGGGGTGATGATGATGGCAAACAAGCGTCAACGCCTGATTGTCTTGCTTACAGGTGTAGGCATTACACTGGTGCTGGCAGGAATGCTGCCATGGATGGTCATGGCACAGGATGCAACGCCGGAGGCGACCCCTGAGAGCATTCCCCAGCCAGAGGCGACAGAAGTGGTTTATGATCTGGGAAATGTCACGGAGGTAGTGCCAACTGGCGATAACAGTTACTGTGTGGTCTGCCACAACCAGCCGCTGCAAACCGTGACCATGCGGGACGGCAATATCCTTAACCTGTATGTTGACCCCGCGCTGATTACGGCTTCTGTGCATGGCGCGAGCAGCCCTATCGGCACGCTGGGCTGTATTGACTGTCATGGGGATAACTTCCCGCACAGTGGACCCACGCCAACCGATCACCGCGAATACACGCTGGTATCAGTCACTTTCTGTCTGGGGTGTCACGAGGATCAGGTGCTGGGGTTGCAGAACGGGCTGCACGAGCGGGCGATTCTTGCCGGGGACACGGCGGCGGCAGTCTGTACGGACTGTCACGGCGCGCACGACATCCAGCCGGTATCGCGTTTCCGCGAGGTCGCAGCGAGTATCTGCGGGACCTGCCACACGGCAACGCTGGAAGAATGGCAGTCGAGTGCGCATGTAGATATTGGTCCGCTGGATTGCGCGACATGCCATTCGCCGCACACCCAGATGATGCGTGGCGGGCTGACGACGAACCAGATTTGTCTGAACTGCCACGAGGAAAATATGCCGGAAGTGTTCGTGCACGAACAGCATAGCAGCACCGCCTATACGGTCAACTGCACAGATTGTCATATGTTTGTGCCCGCCAGTGCTGCATCCGTGATGACGGGTGAGGGCGTGCCCACAACAACCGGGCACTCTATGCTGGTCGAGACGGTCGCCTGTAATACCTGCCATCAGGAACTGGTGTCAACGGGTGAGTGGACACTGATTGAAGGCGACAGTAGTGTACTGCGCGAGGAACGCGCTGCGCTGCAACTGCAAGTTGAAGAACTGACCTCACAGGTAGCGGCGAACGAAAACAACTATATCTCACTGCTCCAGGGATTGATCCTCGGCATCGGGTTCGGCATCACAGGCGCGGCAGTGTTTATTACACGGGGCAACCGCCGCCCGGAAGTGACCATGCAGCACGATGAAGAACACAAGTCTTAACGAGGGAGTAACAGGGGCATGAGTGAACCACAGAAACAACCGCAGCAAGTGACCGAACAGCCGCCGGGAGCGCAGCCGCCGGAGAATATGCGTCTGCTAAGCCGCAAGGAATTCATGACGCTGTTGATCGGCGGCGGCGCATCGCTGGTGCTGGCGGCAACGCTGGCGCAACCGCTGGAGACCTTCGCGCGCGACATTCTCGAAAACCGTTCGGAAGACCATGGCGGGGATGGTAGTTATCGCTGGGTGATGGTGATTGATCTGAGCGCATGTATCGGCTGCGATTACTGTGTCTGGGCATGCCAGGCGACCAACGATACACGCGAAGACATGCGCTGGAATATCCGCGTAGTGGACGAAACGCCGCTGGGCAATATCTTCCATCTGACGCGCCCGTGCCTGCACTGCACGCATGCGCCATGTGTTGAAGTTTGCCCGGTGGGCGCAACGTATCACCGGGCGGATGGGCTGGTCGTGATGGACTACGACAAGTGCATTGGCTGCCGCTACTGCCAGACTGCCTGTCCGTATGGCGCGCGCACGTTCAACTGGACGGAGCGCAGCGAAGAAAACCCGCAGGCGCCGGAATGGGGTACGCCAGAGGTGCCGCGCCGCCCGCGCGGGGTGGTCGAAAAATGCACATTCTGCATCCACCGGATTGACGCCGGGCTGGCGCAGGGGTTGATGCCCGGTGTAGACGAAGAAGCGACGCCCGCCTGTGTCAACATCTGTCCGGTAAACGCGCGCTTCTTTGGCAATATCAATGACCCCAACAGCACCGTTGCGCGGATCATTGCCAACCGCCCAACCCTGCGCCTGCGCGAGGATTTGGGCACTGAACCGAATGTCTACTATATTCCACCGGAGGGACTGGTCTAATGGCTGCTACTGCTGCTGTATCCCATACCCAGCCGGAACGGTTTCAACCGCTGGGACTGCGGCGTTCCTCGTGGCTGCTGCGTGGCTGGATTGCCCTGTTGGTGCTGATGCTGGCAGTGGGCGCGGTGTCCGGGCTGACCGTGTTAATCAACGGTCTGGGCGTCACGAATTTGAGCAACCAACTGCCCTGGGGCTTGTGGATCACGGTTGACCTTTCGGCAATTGCGCTGGGTGCGGGCGCTTTTACGCTGTCTGCGGCGGTGTATCTGTTTGGCTTGAAGCGTTTCGAGGCGATTGCCCGCGCGGCGGTGTTTGTCGGGCTGCTGGGCTATTCGTCGGCGATGCTGGCGTTGTTCATTGACATCGGGCGCTTTGACCGCTTTTACCACCCGCTGATCTACTGGAATGTGCATTCGGTGTTGTGGGAAATCACGATGTGCGTGATGTTGTACACCACAGTGCTGCTGATGGAGCTGATCCCGATTATCATTGAGAGCAGCGCGCGGCTGCGCCGAATCCGGCTGTTGAGCAATCTGGCGCATTTTCTGCACCGGCTGATGCCGCTGGTGGCGCTGTTGGGGATGGGGCTGTCACTGCTGCACCAGTCGTCGTTGGGGGCGACCTATGGCATTTTGACGGCGCGCCCGGTCTGGTATTCGCCGGCTGCACCGGTGCTGTTCATCCTTTCGGCGGTGGCGGCAGGTCCGGCATTAACGCTGTTTGTAACCATTCTGGTTGGCAAGCTGCTGGACCGCGAGATGGTCCCCACTGATGTGCTTAACGGGGTGGCGCGTTTTGTCGGCTTTGCCTGCCTCGCATACCTATATCTGAAGTTATGGAGCTGGGCAGCGACGAACTACTACAGCAACGTGCCGGAGCAGCGGCTTGGGGCGGAGGTTCTGGCGCAGAATACGCCATATAACTTCACCTTCTGGTTCGGTGAGGTACTGTTTGGTGCGCTGGTCCCGGCGTTCTTCCTGCTAAATGGCAGGCTGCGCAGCAACCGCAATGTCGTCATGCTGGCGGCGGCGATGATTATCGCCGGGCTGGTTATCAACCGCTGGAACATGACGCTGTCAGGCTTCGTCATTCCGTTGGACTGGTCGCCGGGGGTGCGCGATATTTTTCCAGTGCATCAGTATCAACCCGCGCTGATTGAGTGGGGCGTGGCAGTAGGCATTGTCGGCTACAGTTGGTTAGCCTTTACGCTGGGGGTGCGGTACCTGAATCTTTACCCGGAAGCGCGCAGGCTGCGCCGTGCGGCAGTGCCCGCAGTGCCCGCAGTCGCCGCAGTGATGGAAACCCCTACCGAAGCTGCTGCTGAAGCCGCGACATCCTTGCCGGAAGAAGCTGCTGCCGCGCCAGAGCCGCCGGAAGCGCCCGCCGGGCATGAAGAACCGCCGACCGCATAACGCAGCCGACGGACAGGTGGGCATGGTCTGTTTGACCTGCGCGAAATACTCTGTGCAACCAGAAGACACGGCAAATCGCGCCGTGTCTTTTGTGTTTAGCGTTTCTAATGAGTTAGGCTCCCCGCACCGGGAATCCGTATGCGCCGACTTCTTCCAGTTCAACTGCGACAGGCTGCTCTTCACAACGCTCTGTGATTTGTTCCTGAAACGCCTGAAACGCGGCGGAAGCCGCCAGCGGATTGCTCCCGTCCTCGGTATCAATAGCGGCGATATGGACGAAACTCACACCATCCGCCTTCTTGAAGGTCATATAGCGAATGCCCGCAGGACTGTTCGCTATCAGATCTTTATAGACTTCTTCCACGAGCCGTTGATTTTCCTCAGCCTGGTCTGCCTTGACTTTGTACTGCACCATGAGTTGTCGCATTTTGCATCTCCCATGCGATTGGTCGTCACACTTATGACGGCACAAGATCACGAAAGGGTGCGGCCCTGGCGACAGAGAGTCATGGGCGTTAGTCTCGTGGCGGGTTTGCGAATGCCAGTGCAGAAAGTAAGTTCGTCGCACAGGCACGCATGACGTTCAGGCATATTTCGCCAGAAACTGTTCGACATTATTCAGATCGTCGAAGCGCGCTTTCAGCGTTGTGTGATCCCAGTCCCACCATGCCACCGCCAGCAGCCCGGCGATGATGTTCTCCGCAAAGCGCTTGCGAATCGGGCGGGCAGGCACGCCGACGGCGATCTCATACGGCGCGACGTCCTTCGTCACCACCGCGCCCGCACCGATCACCGCGCCCGTGCCTATGTTTACACCGGGCATCACAATCGCGCCATGCCCGATCCAAACATCATGCCCGATAGTGCAGCGGTGCGAACGCCGCCAGTCGAAAAACGCTGCATCATCCTCCGCCGCGAAGCCGTACTGCTTGCGGCGATAGGTCATGTGGTGCTGGGTGACGCGCTGCATGGGGTGGTTGCCAGGGTTGATGCGCACGTGCGCGGCGATGGAGCAGAATTTGCCCATGTCAGTGTAGATGATGTCGTTGTACCCAGCGGTGTAGCTGTAATCGCTGATGGTCGATTCCATCAGCAGGCTGTGCGCACCGATCTCCGTCCACGCGCCAACTGAACAGTCCACAAGCAGCGTGTCGGGGTGAATATACGGTTGTTCGCCCAGCCGTTTTTCGGCGTGCTGGCGCAGCACTGCGGGCGATTGCGGGAACAGTTCAAAATGCTGCATCGGTTGACCTCACAGGGGCTGCATATCCTGTTGATGCGACTGCCAGAACACGGCACTGTCGCGGAAGATCGGGACGCCGTGCCGCAGCGTGCCGCGCACACGCGGGTGTGTGCCATTGGTTTCCACCAGCACAATATCCGCCCAGCGCCCAATGTCTAACCGCCCACGGTCAGCCAGTCCCATCGCGTCGGCGGGGTTCTGGCTGACCAGCTTGACGCTTTCGTGCAGCGGCAGCACCCCCCGCTCGGCAATGCGGAATGCCGCGTGCAGCGGCGCGGCAGGAAAATAGTCCGTCGCCAGAATATCAACCATACCCGCCTGAATGGCGTCTAAGGCGCTCAGGTTGCCGGTGTTGCTCTCGCCGCGATAGGCGTTCGGTGCGCCCATAATGACATGCATCCCGTGTTCGCGTGCCGCCTGCGCGGCGGTCAGGTTTACCGGGAATTCGCTGATGGTTACGCCCAGCGCCGCCTGTTCCGCTACTTTTTCGGGCGTGTCGTCATCGTGCGAGGCGACAATGATGTTGTGCTCGCGGGCGATGCGCAGCACCTCGCGCACTACGGACCAGTCGCGTGTGATTTCTGGCGTTTCTTCGAGCTTCTCGTGCATCCGGTCCATAATCTGCTGACCGAGTAGTTCCTTGCTGATGCCGAGCCACTCGTTGATGAAGGTCACGAACCGCTCCACATCACCGTATTGTCCCTGGCCCGGGCGGTGGTCATTGATCGACAGCAGATGTACCAGTTGCTCTTGCATCATCGTATTGACTATCGGGATGGTGGCGGTGTTGTTGACCTCGAAGCGGGCGTGCACCAGAAAGTCCACCAGCAGCGTGTCGCGCCGGGCATGGATGGTGCGGATGATTTTCTCCGCGACCTCCTGACGGCGCACATCACTCTTGTTCCACGCGAAGGATACAGCAGCATACGCCGTTGTCACGCCTGCGCCCGCCAAGCGCTTATCCAGTTCGTCCAGCGCCATCTCGATGGGGAACATTGCACGCGGGCGCGGCTCAATGTCACGTTCCAGCATATCACCGTGTAGATCAATAATGCCGGGGATGGCGATCAGACCGGGGATGCTGACACCGCGTTCCGGTGCCGGACCCTCGATGATGCGGGCGATGCGTCCATTTTCGATTTTGAGCGAACCGTGTTCCAGCACCCTGTCTGGCAGCACCAATCGCAAATCACTCAGCCACATAGACACTCCTGAAAAAGCGAGTGAACAGGCAGGCACAAGGGCGCAGCACTGGATTTTGCGCGGCAGGAGCGCAGTACCAGCGCTTGCATTTACACCAACGCTTCGGTGGGGACTGCCGCGCCCGCCAGATGAATTTCGCCGTCCACCAGATGCCGAATCTCCTGCGCGTAATGGAACACGCCGATCATCGCTACGCCCGCCACCTTAAGTTCGCCCAGTCGTGATGCCAGCGATGCGCGCGTTCCAACATCCAGCGAGGCGGTAGGCTCGTCCAACAGCAGCAGTCGGCGTGGTGTAATCAGCGCACGGGCGAGGTTGACCTTTTGTTGTTCACCGCCGGAGAACGTTGTCGGGTAAGCCGCCCACAAATCCGATTTCAGGTGAAAGTATGCCAGCAGCTCGCGTGCCTGTGCCTGCGCCTCGTCCCACGCGACCCCGGCGGCAAGCAGCGGCTCCGCTACCAGTTCCAGCGTACTGATACGTGGGCGCGGGCGCAGGAACTGTGTGACAAAGCCCAGTTCCTCGCGGCGCAGCAGGGCAATGTCCACATCTGCCGCCCGTGCCAGGTCAACCAGCCCGCGCTGCGACTCGTACAGCGCGCGCCCGCTTTCGGGGAGGTAAGTGCGGTACAGGCAGCGCAGCAGTGTGGATTTGCCGATGCCGTTGGGACCTTTGACCAGCAGGAACTGCCCTGCCTCCAGCGTGAAATCGAGTTCGGCAAAGACCGGGATTTCGCGTTGAAGATGATCCACAAAGAAGGTTTTGCTGTAGTTTTCGACGGTGAGTAGCGTCATGTGCCGCCTCTGGTCCTGTTGGTTGATGGTCTGATGGTAGGCAATTCGGGTTTGGAGCGCGGTATGCTTCGCCCTTACAACACAGCATTGTGGCTGCAATCCCTGTGATCTCGCTAGAGCTTGGCATGCACTAGCTGCTGGGTATAGGCGTGCTGCGGGTCTTCCAGGACTTGATCCGTCAAGCCGCTTTCGATGACCTGCCCATGTCGCATAACAATGACCCGGTCTGCCAGTGTGCGAATGACGCCCAGATCATGCGAAACGATAATGATCGCCATATGACGCTCACGCTGCAAGCGTTTGAGCGTGTCCAGGACCAGCGCCTGCACCGACACATCCAGCCCGGTCGTTGGCTCGTCCAAAAGCAGAATGCGCGGCTCAAGCGCGATTGCCTTCGCCAATTGCACCCGCTGCTGCATCCCGCCGGACAATACACGCGGCGCATCGTCCATGCGATCCAGCGGAAATTCCGACGCAGCAAGCGAACGACGAGCAGCGTCGCGCAGCGCCTCGAAGCGGCGTTCCCCGGTGATCAGCAGTCTTTCTGCCACATTGCCGCTGCTGGTATAGCGCATGCGCAGTCCCAGATGCGGATTTTGGTAGACAATGCCGATATGCAGCGTTTGCACCTCGCGGCGTGCGAAGCGATCCAGCGAAAACAGGTTCATGCCTTGCAGTGCGGGCAGGTCAATGTAGTACTCGCCTGTGTCCGGCGGTTCTTCCAGATTAAGCAGCCGCAGCACAGATGACTTGCCCGACCCTGACTCGCCGACGATGCCCAACACCTCACCGGGATATACATCCAGCGCGACCTGATCGACGGCGCGAATACGCCCGTATGCCTTGACCAGCCCCGACACCCGCAGCAGCGGGCGCAGTTCGGTCAGGCGCGGCGGATCAAAGCGGGCGGGACGATGGTTTGAGGTAGCCGTCATGGTAGAAGTTTCCTTCGTCATCGTAATAGGTTGCTCCGGGCGCTGTGCCCTGCCCATTCTGCGCTGCGGAGAGCTTTTCCATATAGCCCGTGTCCGACAGTTCGTAACGGGAACTGCCGTCTGCCTGCGGGATTTCGTTCATGAACTTGTGCTGCGCGCCGGTATGCCCGCAGACCCAGCCGCGCTGGTCTTCCACCTGAAACGGCACATCGTCAAATTCCAGCGGGCGCACATCCGTATAGGGCGGCACGGCATACAGGCGTTTTTCGCGCCCGGCGGAAAGCAGCGTCAGGTGCGCCGCCTGATGCAGTTTGGGTGTGTCCCAGCGCGGTATCGGGCTGGGGCTGATAACGTAGCGCCTGTTGACCAGCGAGGGGTAACTCGCACCCTGAATGTACTGCTTATAGCGCACTAACTGCTCGTAAAGCACCAGCCACATCTGCCCATAGTCGGCGTCGGCGTGCATTTCGTGCGCGCGTGAACTGTCGGACTGCACAGCGCGCAGCGGTTCGGGGTCGGGCACTTGCAGCACAAGCGCCTGATATTCGCGCATGACTTCTTCCGGGATGCGGTGGCGGCTCTGGAGGATCGTCGCCGCGAGGGCGTCGGTGGTGGTGGCTGCGCCGGACATGCGCGTGATAAAGCGGCGCAGGTTGGCGGCATTGACCGAATCGTCCGCGCCCTGATCAATCACTTTGACCACACTCTCTGGTCCCACAAGGCTGAGCGTGACCTGCAAGCCGCCTGTGCCCCAACCGCGCGCAATTGGCAGTTCGCGGCTGGCATAGGGCACCTGGTAGCCGGGAATGGCAATCGCCTTGAGCGTGCGGCGGCGCAGTTCGCGCTTGGCATAGGCATCCAGAAAGGCAAAGCTGTAGTCTTCACGCGGCATGGCAAGCTGTGTTAGTTGGCTGGTCATGATGCCCCCTCTGCGGTGGGTTCGGCGTGCTGCGTGGGTTGTGCCGGCTGCTCGGCGGAATAGAAGGTGGCAATCACCTTGCGGATGTTGTCAACGCTGCTGGCGAAGGTGACATAATGCGGCAGCTTGAAATGAATACAGAAGCCCGATGCTTCTACTGGTTCGGTGTGGTACAGCACAAACTCCTCGGTGTGCGCCGGGTGCGGGTTGGGCTGGTTCATCTCCATGTCCAGGGTGGCGGCGGCGATCAGCTTAACCTCGTTCCAGCCGAGCGTTGCAGCGAAGCCCAGCGTCAGATTATGTTTGCCATTCGACCCTTCGGACGTGGACACTTCCGCCTGACTGACGCGCACACGCCCGGCGCTGAATGCCGCACCTGTCGCCGGGTGTTTGACCATGACTTCGGCATGTCCCAGGCGCAGTTCGTTGACAGTAGGATGAATCAAGCCGTAGCCGCGCATACTGGCATAACCCAGCGCCAGCACACCGCCCGTATCCGCACGCGCCAGCGCCTGCAAGCGGTGTTCGCGCGGGGCGGGGAATAACATGGGGTCGCTGGTGACATCAGGAAGCTCGACGGGATCAATCGGCGGTTTATCGGGCAGCGCTGCCAGCAAGCCCTGTGCCCGCTGCCAGTCTGCAACCGGGGGATAGGCAGGCGGCGCGGGGGTCTCTGCCGGGGTCAGCGGCGGGGTGTCATCTGGCTTGCCGTCCAACACATCGAGGCGCAGCACCCGGTGGCTGTAATCCAGTGTCGGTCCCAGAATTTGCCCGCCGGGGATGTCCTTGAAGGCGGCGGAAATGCGGCGGACGGTCAGCACCTGAGCGGGGTGCACCGGCTGCGCATAGGTGAGGCGCGGCTGTGTGGAGCGGTAAGCGCGCAGCAGCAGCACCGCTTCGTACAGGTCGCCGCCTGTCTGCGCGATTGCCAGCGCCGCCAGTTCCGGCGCGTAGAGCGATGCTTCGCCCATCACGCGGTCAACCAGATAAGGCATACTGGTTTCGATAGCGCGAATCAATTCCAGCGACAGGCTTCCGTTCAGGTCGTGAAAAAGCCGTTCCGCCTGCTGGATTGCCTGTTCGCCGCCTTTTGCCGCAACGTACATCGCAATATCCTTTCAGCCCTGCGCCAGTGTTGTGCTGCGCGGCAGTCCTAATACCTGCTGTCCGTCCACCAGGAACACGTCCCAGCCCAGCGGGAAGCGCACACTTGCGCGCAGAGACCAGAATGCCCCCGGCAGCCCGCCGAGCAGCACGCTGGTTTCACCGGCAGTGCCGGGTCCGTGCAGCGTGAATGCTTTGCCTGTGCCGATGGTGCAGCCAATGACGAGTGTAGCCGCTTCATCCGGATAGAGCAGTGTGCCTGCACTTGCCTGCCGGATGTGGGCGAGTTCGGCATCGGTCACAGCAGGATAAAAATGATAAGCGGCTCTGTCTGCGGGCAGCGCGCGCGCCCCGCTGTGTTCCAGCCTGGTCGCCAGCGCAGGATCAGGTGTGAAGTAGCTGGTTTCGAGATCGAGCAGCGTTTCCGCGATCAGCTCGAAACTGCCCAGACTTTCGACTGAAGGCAGGGTTTGCGGGCGTCCGGGGTAGCTGAGCGCCCACATCAGCGCGAGGAAGGTTTCGCGTGTGCGTGCCTCAGCGGGGGTGTAGGCAGGGGTGGTCATCAGAACGTCTCCATTTCCACGCGCGTTGCCTCCACTTTGCGCAGCAGGGTTTCGTCATCCGCTGCCTGAGCTGCCGCCTGTTCGTGCAGGAATGCCTGAATACGCGCAGTTTCAATGCCTGCGGCAAGTGCCGCGTCCAGCAGCGCAATTGCCAGCGCCTGCACATGGTCG
>DAOTWP010000346.1:0-2345 GCA_034435675.1 Anaerolineae bacterium | reverse complement strand
GGACGGTGCTTGTACAGCGGCGTCGCCGCGTACTGGCTCGCTGACGCCACCTCTTCGACGGTGGTGTCCGTAATCAGGCTGTAGAAAGCCTGGAGCAATACCGGCTGGTCCTCGACTGCCGCAGCGACCCGGCTCAGCGCCTGTTGCAGGTCAAGCCAGGTCTCAAGCTGCGGAATGTGTGGGGCGGCGCTGGCAGCCTGCGGTCGGACATCATAAGCGATCTTGCGCTGGTGACGGTAGTGGCTGAAGCGCTGGCTCTTACTATGAAGTACCACTGCCTGCACAATGTACCGTCTGGGTTTGTCACACAGCCAGTCCGGCTCCTGCTGCAGACGCTGCCACAGCTTGAGATACCCGGCCTGCAGGCAGTCATCCACATCCAGCGGATTGCTCATGCCATGCACCCCGACCAGCACAGAGCCAGCGATGCGCTGCGTGCGGCGGTAGAGTTCGGCGAACGGCAGCGCTCCCCACAGTGTGGCGTAACAGGGTTCATTCGGTTCTGTTGGCGGCGCAGGTTCGGAGGGCACAACAGGTACAGCAGAACTGCGCAGTGCATAACGCGCAAGGGAATGCTCGGCGCGTTCGACTAGATCGTCGCCGGTGATACCAGAGGGCCGGATGCCGTATCGCGATGGTGAAGCGGGGCGCTCAGGCTGCCCCACACCGCTCCCGGATTATTGGATTGTGACGGTAACGCATGGGAACACATTAGCACATACCGCGCGCGCGGTGAAGCGGTTGCTGCGCGGCTTCAGCGGTGCGGGTTATCTGGCCTGATGTTCCACAAGAAGCCGCAGCATGTCCAGCGCCAGCCTGCGACCCGCCTCATCCAGACGGTGGTACGCTTCCAGCAAGGCGGCATCAAACTCGGCTTCGCCAAACACATCCTCATAAAAGTACAGCAGCGGCACATTCAACGCGCGCGCAATCTTCGGCAAATCATGCGCATAGATACGCCGCTTGCCGCTCTCATACTCAGAGACTGAATGCTGGGTGCGCGAGATCATCTCGGCCAGCTGCTCCTGCGAGAACTGGCGGGCTTCCCGTGCGCGTCGTATCCGCGCACCAATATCTCGAGGTTCCAAGATTCCTCCAACGCTGTGAGTGAATGGTACAGTTGCAATAGTAGAGAATTCGGGTTATGCTAACTATATATCATAGTGTATTATAGATATACTATGATATATAATCGCCCGTGCTTGAGTGAAAGGACACGTCTCATGAGTGGCGGCGGTGGCACCTGACCGGCAGGCCGGCGATCCGTTCTGGGATCGCCGGTCACCATTCCCACCGCACAATATATGCCTCGAACAAGCGCGGGTGATCGGCACGCCAGTGATACAGCATCTTCCCATCCGGCAGCTGCCGCCGGTTATCACCCTTTAGCGTGGTGGAACGCCCAGCGTTCTGCTCAATCAGCACCACCCTGGTCGGCGGGCGATTGGCCGGGAAAATCACCTGCAGGCTGAGTTGGCGGGTGCGGTGATCGATCTCCGTCTGGAATTCCTCGACAGCCTGTGTGAACCCATCTCGGATCACCCGACGAATGCGGAAGTCCTCGACATCACCCCTGCTCTTGGTCTCGCGCAGTGAAATCAGGATGTGGTAGCGGTGCCCTTCCCGGTAGCGGTCTGCCTCAATCCCCGGTGCACAGTGATACTCGGCAAAGATGTCCCCATCGCCCCAGGCCTTGTCCTGGTAGGCAATGATGTTGTTCTGGAGGAAGCGCACGCGCTGTGTCTTCACGTAGACGGCGCGGCTGCCGGAGCGGTTGCGCAGTTCGAGTGCAGCCTCATGCTGCAGGACTTCATACATGCCCGGCAGCGAGCGCACCAGTGGCAGGCGCTGCAGCAAGTCGAGCAGCACGTCGAGAAGTGTTGACCGGTAACGCACCAGCAGCTTGATGAGCGCGGCAGCGACGTGGCTGGTTAATGATGCTTCGTGAGTTGTCTGCACGCTGACATTCTACAACACACAACGTGCGGCTGCGCTCCTAACGCGCTGCCATGTCGCGCAAGCTTTCTTTTCGGACATAGCCTGCCAGAGGCGGCCTCAGTTAGTGATTGCATATAACTCCGCTGCCAGGGCAGGCGGCCTGCGTCAAACGACCATATAGTTTCGCAAAAGGGATAATCAGGCGCTACACATCATCATCCAGGAAACCATCAAACACGTCGCCCAGGTCGTCCAGCTCCACCAGCGCGCCGTCCTCGTCGGTCAGGTCAGCCAGCATCTCGTACAGCCGGGCGCGCGCCGTCTGCGTTTCTTCAGTTACGGCGATCTCCGCCCGCCGCTGCGCCAGCAGCTCCTGGGCCTCCTCAACGGTCATCGTCTGCCGCAGG
>DAOTWP010000345.1:0-6824 GCA_034435675.1 Anaerolineae bacterium | reverse complement strand
GCAGGCGGCGGGTGTGCCGCTGGTGCCGGGGTTCCAGCCTGCGCCGGGCGCAGAAAGCGACGACAGGGCGCTGCTCAGCGCGGCGGAACGCCTCGGCTATCCGGTGATGGTTAAGGCGGCGGGCGGCGGCGGCGGCAAGGGCATTCGCGTGGTGCATGACCCGCTGCTGCTGCGTGATGCGCTGGCGGGCGCGCGGGCAGAGGCGCAGAAAGCATTTGGTGACCCGCGCCTGTTTCTGGAAAAATACATCGAACATGGGCGGCATATCGAGGTGCAGGTGCTGGCAGACCAGCACGGCAACTGCGTTTACCTGTTCGAGCGCGAATGCAGCGCGCAGCGGCGGCACCAGAAAATCATCGAGGAATCACCCTCCCCGCTGGTCACGCCCGAAATCCGCCGGGCGATGGGCATGGCGGCAGTCGAGGCGGCGCGGGCGGTGGGTTATGTCAACGCTGGCACGGTGGAATTTATCGCCGCGCAGGACGGGCAGTTCTACTTTCTGGAAATGAACACCCGCTTGCAGGTTGAGCACCCGGTCACAGAACTGGTCACCGGGCTGGATCTGGTCAGGCTGCAATTTCAGGTCGCGGCGGGCGCGGCGCTGCCTTTCACCCAGGACGACCTGATGCTGCGCGGGCATGCCATCGAATGCCGCCTGTATGCTGAGGATGCGCGCAATCACTTTCTGCCCGCCATCGGCACATTGCTCAAGTTTGTGCCGCCGGAAGGTCCGGGTGTGCGCGTGGACAGCGGCGTGCAAAGCGGCGACACCATCAGCATGTATTACGACCCGATGATCGCCAAGATTATCGTCTATGCCGAAACACGCGCGGCGGCGATTGCGCGCATGAACCGCGCCCTGGTCGAAACGGTTATTCTGGGCACAACGACCAATCTGGAATTTCTGCGCGCGCTGCTGGAACACCCGGCGTTTGTGGCGGGCGCGGTGGACACCACCTTTGTAGACCAGCATCTGAGCCAACTGCTGCCGGAAGACATGCCGCTGCCCCCTGCCGCGCTGATCGCCGCCGCCCTGCACGACCTGCACAACACCGCTGCGGTACCCCTGAGCGCCGCCCCCGCCGCAGACGCAGACGCCTACAGTCCCTGGGCGCGGGCAGATGGCTTCCGGCTGGGGCGCAAATCAACGGTAAGCATACAGGCGAGGCAAACGAGCGATGGCTGAACAAATGCCGCAGGCAGTCCCGCTGACGATTCTGGCGGGGTTTCTGGGTGCGGGTAAGACCACGCTGCTCAACCGCATTCTGCATGGCGACCACGGGCTGCGGGTGGCAGTGCTGGTCAACGATTTTGGCGCAGTCAACATTGACGCGCAGTTAGTCGTCGGCGTGCAGGGCGAAACTGTCAGCCTGGCGAACGGCTGCATCTGCTGCACAATCCGGGATGACCTGCTGTTTGCGGTGGCGGATTTGCTGCGCCGCCCCGACCCGCCGGAATACCTGCTGGTCGAATGCAGCGGCGTGTCCGACCCGATTGAGGTGGCGAACAGCTTCCGCGTACCGGCGATGGTAGACCGCGTGCGCATTGACAGCATTCTGACAGTGATTGACGCCGAACAGATTCGCACCCTGCCCAAAAATCTGGAAATGCTCGTGTTCAACCAGATCAGCATTGCCGATATTGTGGTGCTCAACAAAGTCGATCTGGTGGACGCCGCCATGCTGGAAGCGCTGCGCCGCTGGGTGCGCGAGATTACGCCAGACGCGCGGCTGCTGGAAACGACCTTTGCCGCAGTGCCGCTGGAACTGGTGCTGGGCGTGGGCAGTTTCGACTTGCAGCGCCTGGCGGGCAAACCCGCGCTGGATGTGCATGTGCATGCGGTTTCCTCCGCACCGCACGACCACGACCACGACCACACCAATCACAGCACGGTCTTCAGCACGTGGCACTGGATCAGCAGCGAGCCAGTATCCCTGCGCGCCCTGCGCCGGGCAGTTGACCGCCTGCCGGTGAACGTTTTCCGTGCCAAGGGGCTGCTCTACACGCTGGACGACCCCGGCAGACAGGCGGTGCTGCAAGTGGTGGGCAGGCGGGCGCGCCTGCTGGCAGGGGAGCAGTGGGGCAGCAGGCTGCCGCAAAGCGAAGTCGTTGTAATCGGCGCGGCGGACAGCCTCGACCCGGCGGAACTGCAAGCCCTGTTTGACGGCTGCCGCGTGGGGCAGGGGACAAAATCGCCGCGTGAACGCCTCGGCGGCGTGCTGGACTGGCTGCGCGGGCGCTGACCCGCGTGTGCCTGTTGGGTATCTGTTTTCAGGATCGTAACCGGAAAGGTTAAACAGCATGACTCTCAGCGAAGAACAGGTGCAGCAGATTTTACTGGTCATTCAGGGCTTATGGCACGGTATCAGCGGCGCGGACAACCAGTTTGGGCTGTTCAAGACGATCCGCGAAAGCAAGTCGGCGGCAGACTTCCTGACTGACTCGCGGGCACAGTTCGCGGGTAACGGCGTTATCGAACAGCTTGTGAGTGGGCTGACCCCCGGCGGCGGGGATGACCTCGACGCGGCGGAGCAGGACGCGGCGGCAAAACTGTCCTTCGAACCGGACGCCCTGATGGATCAGGTGAGCGCGATGAACGCCATGCTGGGCAGCAGCCCGGACGCGCACGATGTGCGGGTGTTCATTTACCAGTTGATGCACACCATCGCCGCGGCAGCCGGCACCGGCAGATTCGGGGGCGGGGACAAGATCAGCGCGAACGAACAGCAGTGGCTGGACGTGCTGCGCCAGCGCCTCGGCATCTAAGCGCCCATGCATCGCGGTTGTCGGGGCGGCACGATGCGCTTTGTGCCGCCCGCCGCGCCCGCGTTGCAGTCGCGCTGCTCCAGATGCCCACTTCACAGGGAACCGTGCTGATCTGGTCGTTCATGGCTGGTTCCGGCTGAGAATGCGCACGGCTTTTCTGAGGATACCGCGCGCTGCAAGCGCTTCACTGCGGCTTCCAGTTCAACCACACTGCCGGACGTATCGGTCTGAACCTGAGCATCATACACGCTGCGCCAGCGCTGCGGGTTGTTGTCATTGATCCCCAGATCACGGGCAAGCTGGGCGGCTGTTTTGGTGCCAGTTGCTCTGCGCTGCGCGACTGCGCGCCTGAACGCCTGGGTAGATCGCTTGCGTTCTGTGGTCAGGGTACGCTGCTCTGCGCTGCGGTCTACCTGGCGCTTAGCTTTTCCTGCACTGAAGCGGAGCAAGTTCAGGCGCGCTCATGGCAGTGTGTCGTAACGCTGCGTGCCTGCAATTTCCAGCACAAAATCCGCGCCAAACGCCGCCGCCGGACTCAGCGCCCCGCGATAGCTGCCCGCCAGCACACGTTCCACCACGCGCACACCCGCCACCGCCGTGAAGGTGTAGCCGTCCAGCGTTTCCAGCCACGCCTGCGCGGCTGCGCCCTGTGCATTGCGCACCTGCGCATAAACATAGCTGCGCCCCGCAGCGCGCGCTGCTTCGGACGGTCCGCTGACCAACCGGTCTACCTGCTGCCCGACCCACCCACGCAGCAGTTCAGACCGCAGCAGCAGGCGCAGCAGCGTGCCGCTGGCGCGGAACAGGGCAATCGTAGCAGGCGGGAAAGTGAGATAGGCGGTGATGTTGGGAATGCCGGTGGTGTGGTAGCCCATTTCCACATCGCCCCACGGCGCAGGCATTGCCAGCAGTTCGCCATGGGGGAAGCGCACCGTCTTTGCCCCCGCGCCAAAATCCACCGGCACAAGTTCGCCATTGCGCCGCACGACATTGCCCAGCGTGGGCAGCAGTTCCAGCATGGATTTCAGCGTCCCGGCAGAAGCGCTGACACCGACAGCGCCCTGCGCCGTGTTAAGCGTATCCACAACCACTTCGAGATGTGTGGCGTCGGGCAGTTGGTCGGCGACGTATTTCAGCAGGCAATCGCTGGGGATGACATCAAAGCCGACGCCGGGGATGATGGCGATGCCTTTTTCGCGCGCGGCAGCGTCATAGCGGAAGGCGTTCTGATAAACCGGGATTTCGCCGGTGATGTCCAGATAATGCGCGCCCACCGCAAGACAGGCTTTAAGCATCGGGTCGCTGGTATGCACGAAGGGTCCGGCGGCGTGGTAGACCAGCGCAACGTTCGCCTGTTGCAGCCCGCCGGTGGCGCTGAAACTGTCGCTGACGGGGAACGCCACGTATTCCAGCCCGTACTGCTCCGCCAGCGCTTGCAGCTTGCCCGCCGAGCGTCCGCCCAGCACCGGCTTGTGCCCACGTTTGACCGCTTCCTCAACCACCAGCCTGCCGGTATAGCCGGTCGCGCCGTAAATCATCCATCTGCTCATTTAACGATTGCTCCATAGTCGTCAATGGAAATTGCACCGAGTATACCGCAGGCATCCGTGCGCATGCATGCCACAACGTGACAATGCGCATAACGAAAGCGACTGAACGACACCCGCCAGCCGCCGCATTTTGGCGCATAATGGGGGATAAGGGCAGACTTTTTGCATGCAGAAGGGAGTCCCGTGATGCAGACCAGCTCAACCGATGCGCTGCTGACCATTCGGGGCATTGACAGCGACCTGACGCTGTATGCCGATCACCTGCATATTCAACGGAAAGACCTGCTGACGGTGCTGTTCACGCCGGTCCTCGCGCCGCTGCACCTGCGCCAACTGGACATCCCGTTGGCGAGCATT
This sequence comes from Anaerolineae bacterium, assembly GCA_034435675.1. Lineage (GTDB taxonomy): Bacteria > Chloroflexota > Anaerolineae > Aggregatilineales > Phototrophicaceae > DAOTWP01. The sequence goes on along the minus strand of DAOTWP010000345.1, from coordinate 2,151 downwards.
ACCGAACTGCATCTCTACGAAAACGGGCTGCCAAAGCAGCAGCAAATCCAATTGGTGCTTGAGGGTAAGTTCCACGGCGAAATCGGCGCGGTGTTCCACACTACCCAGGAAGCCGAACTGCAAACACTGATCAACCGCATTTACCAGCTTGCGCCCGTGCCCACGCCGGAAGCCGTGCCGTGAGCAAACCCGTAGGGCAGCCTGCGTGCAGGCTTACGCGGCGCTGCCCTTCTCCGCATACGGCAGGCAGCAGAAGCGCGACCGGCTGCCCCACACCCGATTACGCGCCGATCCAGCGCCGCCACGCGGGTTTTCCCGCCCCGTTTTTGTGTTTCGCAGTAGACACGACCCTGTTGGCTTCTTGCCGCACCTGTTTGTTTTCCTGTTCCAGCGCTTGAATGCGTGCCTCAACCGGGCGCAGCTTGACCAGATGCTTTTCCAGTTCCGCGCCCCAGTAGCGCAGGTCAACATTAACGCTGTTCAGGCGGAAGCGCAGCCACAGGCGCATGCCAACAAACCCGACCGCCAGCGCCAGCAGCAGCTTGGGGAATTGTGCCCCCGCCGCGGCGGCGTTGCCGGGATTCTGGGTGATATTCGCGATGACGGTGACGCCACCCCACAGCAGCAGCAGCCCGATGACGCTGAGGACAAAGGTTCCCGTGCAGCCCGCGCGCCGGTCGTTTATGGCGCTGCGGGTATTGGCGATGGCGTCGTACTGCTGGGCGACCGGACAGCGTTCGGCATCCAGCCGTGCTTTTTCGCCGCGCGCAATCTCAAGCTGGCTGCGCACGTCCTGCTGGCGGTCTTCGAGCACCTGCCGGCGGCGGTAGAATACCGTGTCCGGCTGCATACCCAGCTTGCGCGCCACCCCCTGCGGATCGCCGAAGAACGGTGCGCTCTGGTAGAGCTTTTCCAGCGCCTCACGCGCGGCGGCTGTACTCCCTTCGCTGATCAGCCGCTGCGCCGACTGGTACAGCACCTGATGTTCGAGATTCGTGCGTGCTGCTTGCATGCGCGCCCTGGCATCCGGGCACATGCCGCCCAGGTCGAGCAGTTGTTGAAGCGCCGTGATTTCGCTGTCCCACTCGCCCCGGTCTGCTGCTTCGTCTGCCTGTTTGCGCAGGCGTTCAATGCGCAGCGGCGTCACCGCCAGCAGCAGCGCGTCGTATTCCTGCTTGAGCTGCCCGTTGAGGTAATGCGGGTCTGCTTTCAGGAGCTGCTCCCAGTAGGTCGCTGCACCGTCCAGATCGCCCTGCGCTTTTGCCCGCAGCCCCGCCTCATAGCGTTCGACCGTTTCCGGGCGGGGGGCGATGCGGTTGTGCAGCGCCTCGCGCCGTTTGTCCAGCGCGCTTGCCGCCTGTGTCGCCATAAAGCTGACCGGACCGGTGTCCAAGCCCGCGCTGCTCAGCCATTTGCCCACCCTGGTGGACAGCGGTGCTTGCATCCCGCGCAGCAGGTCGGAAATCAATTTGGTGATCTGTTTTTCGTAGGCGGCGCTGTCGCTGAGGTCAATCCATTGCAGCGGTTGCAGCGCTTCCGGCAGCGCGATGTTCTTCAAACGGCAGGGAATGACCTGCTTGCCCAGTTCCAGCGCGTGCATATACTCGCGCTGGACCCACTCCGATTTTAGCGCGGCTTTGGAGACAGCGACCAGCAGCACGTCGCATTCTTCCAGCCCCTGATGAATTTTTTCATCCCACGACTTTCCCGCGGGGATGCTGGTGCGGTCAAACCAGACCTCGAACCTGTCAGCAGGCAGGCGCAGCACGATTTTATCGCGGACAAAGGCTTCGTCTTCACGGGCATAACTCATGAAGACCCTGATTCTGTTGGTCATCGCGCAGGTCCTCAATGTAACCAGTTTCCTTAATTATATGCCCCACCTGCCTGCGCCATGTTTCACAATTCGTAAATTTTGACGAATTCGGTATTTCGAGACTGCTGCGCGGGTGCTGTCCAGATGCTGCCATAGGGGCGGTTTTCTGCCCACACGGTTTATGCCCCGCGCGCCCGCAGCAGTTCGGCGATCTGCACATCGCCGCGTTCGGTGGCAAGCTGCAATGCGGTCTTGCCCTGAAAGCTCTGCCATGTCAGGTCGGGCTGCGTATTGTCCAGCAGCCATGCGACCACTGCGGCGTCACTCAGCGCGGT
>DAOTWP010000344.1:0-41640 GCA_034435675.1 Anaerolineae bacterium | reverse complement strand
CAGCCAGTGGCTGTAGCTGGCGAAGTGCTGCACCTGCGCCCCGCTGTAGCGTTCGGCGTAGTCCTTGCTGATAAACGGGTCCTGGTCGCCCCAGAGCACCAGCGCGGGTTTGCTTTTGAGCAGCGCCAGCAGTTGGTCATCCCAGCCCGTGAAGTCCTGCGGGTTCCGTGTGCGGTACATGCGCAGGATTGTGCGGCGCACCCGTGCCGAGCCAAACCCCGCCGCATAGGACTCTTTGATGTAAGCGTCCGGCAGCGCAGGCGCAAAGTTCTTCAGCGCCTTGAGCATCTGTCGTTTGGGGGTGCCGTGGAGCAGCAGTTCGCCGAGCAGCGGCACACGATACAATCTGGCAAACGAATGCCACTGGTAATCGCGGAAGAAGCTGGTATTGGAAATGACCAGCCCGCGCACCTGTTCAGGATACTTGACGGCGAACGCCATGCCGTAATGACCGCCGAAGTCAGTCATCACCAGCGTGACCGGCGCGCTGATATGCAGCGCAGCGAGCAGATCGCGGATGAAATCTGCCATGTTGTCCAGCGTCAGGGCAAATTCGGCGGGCAGTGCCGACGCGCCATAGCCGGGCAGATCGGGCGCAATGGCGCGCAGGTGTGGACTCAAGCGCTGCATCAGCGGCAGCCACATCGCGTGCGAGTCCGGTGAGCCGTGCAGCAGCAGCAGCGGTGCGCCGGAACCGCTTTCGTAGGCGACGACGTTCAACCCGCTGACCGTCAGCGTGTGGCGCGTGAGTGTCGTGTTGGTTTGATGGCGGGGCATATCCGCGCCGTTCGTGGACTTGACCATTTCGAGTTGCATGTTGTTCCCTCTCTCGCTATAATGCGAATGTGAATTCACATTCTAATTTAGGATTGTATGCCGAAATTGCAACCTGTCAAGAGGGGTAAAATGTCTGCCGAACTGCCACAGGATCACGACCAGCAGGACTCCACCACCTCCGACACCCTGCGCAGCCAGCCCAAACAGAAGCGCGGGCAGATGCGCGTCGAGGCGATTCTCAATGCGGCATCTGAAGTGTTCGCCGAAGCCGGTTACGAGCAGGCGACGATCATCCAGATTGCCGCGCGTGCCGAAACCTCTGTCGGCTCGATGTACCAGTTTTTCGCCAACAAAGAGGCGATCCTCAAAGCGCTGGTTGAACGTTATGTGCAGCGTGCCAGCGTGGTCTTTGCGGGCATGGAGGTCGAGGCGTTCCCGGAGATGACGCTGGCGCAGAGTATCCGGGCAATGCTGCTGCCACTAAAAGCGTTCATCCGCGATAACCGCGATTTTCAGGTGATCTTCTCCAGTTCCGCCGGCTCGGCATTTGTTGCCGAAACAATTCGCGCGATGGATGAGGCATTTCTGGCGCGTACCGATGCCGCGCTGGCACTGGCGCGCCCGCAGATCAGCGCGCAGGCGCGGCGCAAGTATGGGCTGGTCTGCATGGTGATCATGAAGGGGCTGCTGGGGCTGGCGCACCAGTCCAGCGAACTTACGCTGGATGAAGTGTTTGAGGAAATGGAAACCGTGTTTTTGCGCTATCTAACCCCCATGATGGACGACTGAGTCCTTGCCGACGTTACAGGCAGCAGCTTAGCACAAAATATACATAGTTGGGGAACCATCCACTTCGAAAAACATCACGAACGTAATATACTGTAATGTACAGTAGTGGTAAAATGATTACGTAGCGCATTCACAACGGATCGACTCATGATGACCAGACGCCCATTACCCGAACAGCATAGCATACAGGGTGTCAATGCCGCATCACCAGCGGCTGCCCTGCCCCTTGAGCAGCCGACGCTGCCATCCGGGCTGCCATCTGGACTGCTATCGCACGCAGCGCTGGATGCGTTGGATGCCCATGTGTGTATCCTCAATGCTGATGGCACGATCATCGCCACCAATGCTGCCTGGAAACGTTTTGCCGAAAACAACGCTGGTGATGCTGCCCGCACCGGACTCGGCAGTAACTATCTGGAAACCTGCGATATCGCGCAGGGTGGCAATGCGGACGAAGCGGCGGCAGTCGCTGCCGGAATTCGCGCGGTCATTAGCGGGCGCGCCAACCGCTTTGAACTGGAATACCCCTGCCATGCGCCCACCGAACAGCGCTGGTTTGTCATCCGCGTGACCCGGCTGCAACAGGCGGGCGAGACGCCGCATGTAGTCATTACCCATGAAAACATCACCGAACGGCACCGGGAACAAGAAGAGCTGCGCGAACGCGAACAGCGCCTGCGCATGATGATCGAAATGATGTCCGACTACATGTATTCGACGACGATTGAACCGGATGGCGGCATCGTCTCCGAATGGGTAGCCGGTCCGCTTGAGCGCATCTGCGGGTACACCCACGAAGAACTGCAAACGCTGCCGGGGGGCTGGACCGCGCTGCTGCATCCTGACGACCTGCCCGCCATGATGCAGCGGGCGCAGCAACTGCGCACCAGCACTGCGCCGATTGTAGCGGAGTACCGCATACAGCATAAGGATGGCAGCCTGCGCTGGCTGCGCGATCATATGCGCGTGGTTGATGATGCCGGCGACGGCAAACGTCGCGTGATAGGCGCGACTAAAGACATCACCGCGCAAAAACTGGCGGAACTGTCCCTATTGGAAAACGAACTGCGCCTGCTGCGCGCCGAACATATCGGACAGTTGGGCAGTTTTGAATGGAACCTGACCAGCGGCAAACTGTCCGTTTCGCCGGGGTTGGAGCGCCTGTTTGGGATTACCGGCAACGGCGACCCCCGCCAGGTACTGGAACTGCTGCATCCCGATGACCGCGCCGAAGTGCTGGCATACATGGATCAGGTATTGTCTGGCGGATTCAGCCCCAGCATCCTGCAATTCCGGCTGGTAACAGGCGATGACGAGATCCGGTACATGCAGACGATTTGTGAACATGTGCGTGATACCACCAATAAAACCGTCGAGATTATCGGGGTTGTTCAGGACATCACCGCGCAGATCCAGGCGGATTTGCAGATGCAGTCTATTATCAGGACTTCGATTGACGGCTTCATGTTGGTGCAGCGCAACAAGGGCGTGATCGACGCAAACCCGGCGTTATGCGACCTGCTTGGTTACACCCGCGCCGAACTGCTGCAACTGGGCACCTGGGACGTTGTGACGGCAGTTACACGGGCAGAAGTGAACGAGCATATCCGGCGCATTTTGCAATACGGCCAGGCACGCTTTGAGGTGCAGGTGCGCCGCAAGGATGGCGTTATGCTGGATGTGGAAGTCAGCGCAACATACCATCCTCCAAGCGGCAGGTTCTTCGCCTTCATGCGTGACATCACTGCGCGCAAGGCGGCGGAAAGTGCCCTGAAAGAAAGTGAGCTGCGCTTTAGATTGCTCGTGGAAGGGTCGCCGGATGCGATTTTCCTGAGCGATGCGGAAACGGGGATGATTACGGATGTCAACCAGACGGCAGTCAACCTGATCGGGCGCCCGCATGCAGAACTCACCGGCATGTACTTTTGGGAACTGCACCCGCCGCAGCTGGCAGCGTATGTCAAAGAAAACTTTGCGGCGCACCGCCAGCAAACGCGCCAGGGCGCAACCGGACGCCCCACCGAAGCCGCCGTGCTGCGTGCCGATGGCAGCGAAATCCCGGTTGAAGTCGTGGCGCAGCAGCTTGTCCTGCGCGGCAGACCTGTGCTTTATGGCATTTTCCGCGACATCAGCGAACGCAAGGTAGCAGACGCCGCGCTCAAACAGCGCAACCGGCAGCTTTCGCTGCTGAACAACATCATCATGCTGGTCAACTCGTCGTTGAACCTGCATTATGTGCTGGACATGACCTGCCGCGAACTGGCACACCTGTTTAACGTGCCGCAGATCTTCGCCGGGTTGATTGACCGCGAACAGCAGTTGCTGCGCATCAGTGCTGAATATCTGGAAGGCGGGCAAAGCAGTTCACTGGGCATCGTCATCCCGATAGTGGACAATCCCACGCTGGACTTCATCGCCCGCAATCAGGAACCGCTGATCTTTGATGCAGTGCGCCACGACACGCGCTTTGATCCCCTGCGCGACCTGATCGCGGATCGCGAGGCGGCTGCGCTGCTGCTGGTGCCGCTGCTGGTGGAACGCCAGCTTGTCGGGGTGATTATGGTGAAGAGCCTGCAACCGCACAGTTTCAGCGACGAAGAAATCAGCCTCGCGGTGCTTTCCGCGCACGCCCTTTCCGGTGCGATGCAAAACAGCCTGCTGCACCAGCGGGTAGTAGAGCAGAACGAACAGCTTGAGGAACGGGTTGCCGAACGCACCGGACAGTTACGCCAGAGCGAGGCGCGTTACCGCGCAGTGGTCGAAAGCCAGCACGAGCCGGTGTGCCGCTTCCGGGCGGATAACCGCGAGGTGCTGTTTGCCAACCGCGCCTTTGTGAATTTTGCGGGCAAACCCGTTGAGGACGTGCTGGGCGGTGACATGCTGAGCTGCTTCCCGGCAGGGCTGCGCGGCAAGATTGAGCAGCATATTGCGCTGCTGATTCGCACCGGCGAAGGTGTTACTGTAGAATATCAACTTGATGAGGCACAGGGACTCTGGTTGGAATGCACCTACCAGCCGGTACTCAATGAAACAGGGAGCGTTGTCGAAGTCCAGTTTGTGGGCTATGACATCACCACGCTAAAGCAGGCGGAAACGACGCTGCAACATTCACTGGAAAAAGAGAAGCAGGTCAGCGAAATGCGTTCGCGATTCATTTCCATTGCCTCGCACGAATTTCGCAATCCGCTGGCAGCGATTCAGATGTCGGTCAGCATCCTGGAGAATTATTTGGACCGGTTGGATGCGGAAAAACGCGCGCGACATTTCGTTCGCATTCACAGCCAGATTGCTCGCATGAATGATCTGCTGGGCGATGTGCTGCTGATCGGGCGGGCGGAAAGCGGGCGGCTGACGTTTAAGCCCAATCTCCTCGATGTGGAGTCGTTCGTCGGGGGTGTTGTCGAAAACTTCCGAGCGCTGGCAGCCAGCACCAACAACGGTATCGTGCTTACGTACAGCAACGGTTGTTCCATCAGGCAGATTGAGGCGGACGATAACCTGCTGACGTATATCCTCAACAATCTGATTTCGAATGCGATCAAATATATGCCTTACGGGGGCGAAGTGCAGGTGCGGCTGACCTGTGCGCAGGATTGCCTGCGCATCGCCGTGCAGGACGAAGGTATTGGCATTCCGGCCGCAGATCAGGGCAGACTGTTCAATGCGTTTCAGCGGGCGGCTAACGTGGGCACCATTGAAGGCACAGGATTAGGCTTGCTGATTACGAAACAGGCAGTCGAGCTGCACGGTGGGGAGATTTCGTTTACCAGTGTAGAAGGCGAAGGTACCACATTTGTGGTCACGCTGCCGCTGACACAGGCAGGTCGCAAATGACAAACAAAACACTACTGCTTGCAGAGGATGATCCAATCTTACTGGACGCGCTGGCGGAAGTCCTCGAAATGGAAGATTTCACGGTGCTGCGTGCGGACAACGGGGCGAAAGCCCTGCAACTGGCGCTTGAAACGCCGGTTGATCTGGTGATTACCGATATTGTCATGCCGCAGATGGATGGCTATCAGTTGTTTGCCAGGCTGCGTGAAAATCCTGCTACCGCGCACGTACCGGTAATCTTCCTGACATCGCTGATTGACGACTCCGATGTGCAAAAAGGCGTCGCGCTGGGGGTGGATGCCTATATCACCAAGCCGTTCACCAACGTGGTGCTGATCACGATGGTGCGGCGGCTGCTGCCGCCCCCTACAGGAAAATGAAGTTAAACGCCACGAACAGCAAGAAGAACCCGTACAGTCGTTTAACGGTTTTGGATGGCAGCCCGATGGCGATTCTTGCGCCAGCGATGGCGCCAAATAACAGCCCCAGCGCGACCGGAACAGCAGTGCCCAGTTCCATCTCGTTGGCGGCAAGGTAGCTGAGCACCCCCGGCAGCCCCACCGGCAGCAGCAGCGCCGCCAATGATGTGCCCGACGCCATCTTCTGGTCAAAATGCAGGATGCCGACCAGGATCGGCACAATCACCACGCCGCCACCAATGCCGAACATCCCCGACGCCACACCCGCGATAATTCCCAGCAGCAGCATCAGCGCCCAGTGAATGTCCATCTTTTCGGGCACAGCGGGGGCGGCAGGGGTGCTGCCGGGCGCTGCCTGACGATGCACCTGATAGGCACGCCACCAAGTGATGGGTTCAATGAAGCGCCACGCGACAAAAACGAGAAACGCGCCGTAAAGCTGTTTGAGTGTTTCTGCCGGCAGGCTTAGCGCAAACTGTGCCCCGGCATACACCCCTGTCACCAGTCCGAGGGCGATCAGCAGCGCCGCGCGCACATCAACCAACTGCTTACGGTAGTATTGCAGCACTGCAAAGATGCCTACCGGCAGCAGCAGCGCCGCCAGCGAGGTGCCGTTTGCCGCCTGCTGGGTGAAGTTCGCCAGCAGCACCAGCGCCGGAACAATGATGACGCCGCCGCCAATGCCAAACATGCCTGACGCCACACCCGCGACCAGCCCAATCGCCACCAGCAGAAGAAATTCGCCTGACATGATGCCCCCTTACCGTTCAGCGAAACATGCGCGATTGTAACACGGGCTGCGCGAACCAATGTTATAATGGTGTCCTATGGTACAAACACAGATCCTGCCCACCTATCATTTTTTATTGATCGCGCCCAATCTCGGCTCGGAATGGTTGTTTGATGCGGCGCGGCTGTACTGGGAAACATTTCGCCCGACGGTGGTGACCGATTTTGTGCTGCTGCAAATGATCCCGCCGCAGTACAGCATCGGCGTGACGCTGATCGCCCGGCGCGACCTGATCGGCTTTTTGGGGGCACAGTTGGGGCAGACTGCGCCGACAGCACGGCTCGACCCGATTGTTTACGACTATCCCGAAGACGCGCAGCTTACGCTGGATGGACGCGCCCGGCTGAACCAGCCGTTCGGGGTGCCGCTGCCACCGCCCGCCACGCTGGTGCCGCCGCCCACGCTGACCCCAACCCCCGGCGAACCGCCGCCGCCCACACGCCCACCGGGCGGGTTTATCACCCAGACGCCCACGCCCGACCCACAGGCGACCCCCGCGCCGATCCAGCCCACGCCCGGCGCCATCACCGGGGATAACGGCTGACCCCATCCGCCGATGAATGGTTAAGGATTTACAATGCTGCTCTCAGACTATCAGTGGTCTTTGAATCCGCGTGGACTGCATAACTCGCGCGTGTATCTGCGGCTGGATCGCCAGCGCTATGTGGATATTGGCTGCGGCTGGGCGAAGCTCGTCGCCGCCGAAGCAGAATATGCCGACGACTGCGCGTGGTTCGCCAGCAACCGCATTACGCCGATTGTGCGCATGTACCGCGAATTCCCCGGTGCGATGCCGGTAGATACGACCCTGCGGCGCATGTGGCGCATCTATTACGATGCCGGGGTGCGCTGGTTCGAATTTTACAACGAGCCGAATCTGGCGTATCCCGAATGGCCCGCCGGCACCTGGGTGGACTGGCGCAATGGCGACATCATCCGCGCGCTGTGCGAAAACTGGCTGGTGTTTGCCGAAACAATCATCCAGATGGGCGGGTATCCGGCGTTTCCTGCGCTCAGCGAAGCCGCCAACGAGACCGACAGTGCCCCCCGCTGGCTGGATGCCCTGCTGGGCTACCTGCGCGCCAACCACCGTGACCGCTTTCGCAGCATCGCCAGCAGTGGTCTGTGGTGCGCCACACATCCCTACACGCTGAACCACTTTTACCAGGAAGTGCCGGGGCAGCCCGCCGTCCCGCGCGACCCGGAACAGCAGAACGGCACCGAGTCCGGCTGGCATTTTGAGTATCCTTACGATCCGTTCGGGCAGCGGTTTGATCCGGGGCGCACGGTATGGGGCGGCACGGCACTGACCCCACACGGCGACCCAAACGGGCTGCTGGCGATGGGCACGGCGTTTATCCAGCGGCTGTCAGAGTGGTTCGGGGTAGGACCGGTGCCGGTAGTCGGCACAGAAGGCGGCATTCACCCGCTGCCGCTTGTCGGGCGCGTGCAAACGGACACGCGCTATCCCTGGTACGACCGCAACACCCATGCCGAGGCAACCGTAGCGATGTACAACTGGCTGGTGACGAATGCGCCGGCGTGGATGTTTGGGGTCACGCTGTGGAAAGAGGATGATTACTTCGACAACAACATGCCCGCCCTGCGCCGCATGGCAGAAGTCCCGCAGCTGCGCAAGGATGTGCCCCAGGTGGCGTCTGTGCCGGCGTCAGCACCGCCGGGACCCGGACCTGTGCAGGGGCAGCCGGACGTGCATATGATTCTGCTGGCACCAGGGCTGGAACCGCGCTGGTTTTTTGAGGCAGCGCGCGATTACTGGCACCGCTTCCGTCCTATCGTGACCACGACGATTGACTTTATTAACTACTTCACCTACGACCGCAGCCTTGCCCTGACAGTGATCGCCCAACCAGAGATGATGCAGTCGGTCATTCAGAGCATCCGCGATGTGTATCCGACTGTGCTGTTTGACCTGATCGCTGCCGAAGGGGACAGTCTCGACTCTGTTGCAGCGCTCTTTGCGCGGCGGGTAGAACTCAACAGCCGCTTCGGCTGAGCAGGGCAGGGCGTTCGCCAGCAGGCGGGCGCGCCGCGCTCAGCCCAGATGCGCCAGCGCGTCCAGCGCCGCCACATAGACCCCCCGGTCATGACTGTGGGTGCGTTCGTAATGCGGCTTGCTGCGGGTGTATTCGGCGACGACCGCACGCAGCGCCTGCACTGCCGAACGATCCCCGATGCGCCCCAGCGCGGCGGCGGCGGCACAGGCAACAAACGGATCCGAATCATGCAGGGTTTTTGCCAGCGCCGGGATTGCCGCCGAAAAGCCCAGTTCGCCCAGGGCGCGGGCGGCGGCGGCGCGCACGTCCGCCGGGCGGTTGGTCAGCGCGCTGACCAGCCCCGGGACGGCAGCAGCACTGCCGGTTTTGCCCAGCTTTTCCGCTGCCAGACGGCTCATTTCCCGATCCGCTGCGGTGAGATACCCAAGCCATTTTTCGATATATGCCGCGTTCATAAGTTCACCTGTATTGACTATACTGCTTGACAACAATCATATAACTTTAGCGATTACATTACCAGAAAGAACGTAAAATTACGGAGGCGGGTTGGTGAATTTTTAGTGAAGTCGATACACCCTGTTTGCTGCCACACTGCTGGCAGCGAAAGCGTGGGTTCGCTACACTTCGCGCGGGTAGCAGCAGGGCGAAACAGATTTCGCCGCCCCGATACATACCATAAGTTCGGACGTTTCAGATAGGGTCCTCACAGAGGAGAGCGCAATGTTAAAGGCAGTTCTGGCGGAATTGATCGGGACGTTTACGCTGGTGCTGGTGGGCGCGGCGGCGGTGGCAGCCACCGGCACGGCAGGATTTGAGGTCACGGTTCCGGCACTGGCGCACGGGCTGGTGCTGGTCGGGCTGATTTTCAGCTACGGGCATCTCTCTGGCGCGCACTTCAACCCGGCGGTCACGGTGGGGCTGCTGGTCGGCGGGCACGTGCGCCCTGACCGCGCTGTGCTGTATATCGCCGCGCAGTTTGCCGGGGCACTGGCAGCGGCGGCGCTGCTGGCGCTGATGCTGGGCAGCACGGCAAATATGGGCGAAACGACAGGCACGCTCACCAGCGGCAGTGTCTGGCAGGCAGCACTGATTGAGGGCGTGCTGGCGTTCCTGCTGGTCAGCACCATTTATCAGTCGGCAGTGTTTGGCAAGGCGGGCAATCTCGCGCCGCTGGCAATCGGGCTGACGCTGGCAGGGCTGATCCTTGCCACGGGCTATTACACAGGTGCTTCCATCAATCCAGCGCGTTCGCTGGGTCCGGCGGTGCTGGCGGGTAATTTCGACTATTTGCTGCCGTATTTTGTCGGGTTGTTTGCCGGTGGGGCGGTTGGTGGGCTGGTGCAGCAGTTCCTGCTCAAACCAGAGGCATAAACCAGAGGCAGCAGCAGCAGCCCGGTATACAGCGGGGAGAGGCATCTGCTGCTCTCCCCCGCCGTGTGGGCGTGCTGCCGGGCGTGCCGCCTAATCGAATGTGCCGTAGCGCTGGACAGTCTTCAGCGCTTCTGGCGTGCCAATGCTGCGCAGGGCACTGCACGCTGCCAGATACAGGCTGCGATCCCGCTTTTGTTCAAAGCCCGTCAGCCGGGCATAGCGAATCAGCACCTCACGCAGCGGGGGAACTGCCGCATCGCCGCCGATGCGTCCCAGCGCGTCCGCCGCCGCATAGGCAACACTGCTGTTGTAATCGCCCAACAGTGCCGCCAGCGCCGGGATTGCCACCGGGCTGCCAATTGTCCCCAGTGAACGGGCTGCCGCGGCGCGAATGTCGTCCGGGCGGTTATGCAGCGCTTTGATGAGCGCGGGGACGGCACTGCTATCTTTGAGCGTGCCCAGCTTTTCCGCTGCCAGGCGGCTCATTTCGCGATCAACATCTTCCAGATAGTGCAGCCATTTTTCGAGATATCTGGTATTGGTTGTGTTCATTCAGTAGCTCCTGTTCTCGGAAGCTGTGCTGACGAGACTCGCGCTGGTTTAGGGATCATGTAGGATAATCAGTACGAGGTTGATGAATTTACCTTCTTCATACCTCTATCGTATAAAAATCCCATAAATTTGCAACTACCCCACCATTATCGGAGGGTTTCAGGAGGGTTTGAGTAGCGTTTATTGGCTGTCGAAACCAAAATATGAAGATACGTTAGAGGCGCAGAAGGGTCATAACAGCTTAAGCCAAGCAATGATCTGCCGCGAACTAAGTGTAAAGAAGTTGCAAAAGTTCTGCCGCCGGGGTCAAATCTGCTCGAAGCTCAATCCCCATAATGCCATCGCGTCGCCAATTGCGGGCTGTGCCAGCGCCATCACCACCGTGCCGGATGTGCCCGCACGGGCAGTCGCCAGTTCCACCGCTTCGGGCAGGGTCGTGGTGTGCAGCACCTCGCGGAAAAACTGCTGCGCGGTCTGGATGGCATGACTGGCTTCGGGAAAGTGAATGGTGATATTGCGCGTTGTCTCGGTCAGCACCAGCGTATCGCTAATGCTGGCGAGCAGCCTGTAGACCGCCGGGTAATCCCGGTCCCGCGGGACCGCCGCGACCACCACCACCGGCGCGCTCAGCCGTGAGCGCACGCTGTCCAGGAACGACTGCACGGAGCGCACATTGATTGCGCCATCGAGATACACCGCCGGGTTATCCTGCATCTTCTGACAGCGTCCGGGCCACTGCACGCTTTCCAGCGCCGTGCGCACCCGGCTGACATACTCCACCGAGCCGTGCGCGATACCGCGTGTGCCCAGCCGCCCGTGAATATTGCCCGCCGCCTGCACTGCCAGCGTAACATTTTCGATCTCGTAATGCCCCATCAGCGGCAGCGTCAATTCGCCGTAACGCCCCAGCCGCATGCGCAGCCCGTCCGCAGTATCCGCGACGAACTCGCCCATATCCCGGTTGGACAACCAGACGAATTCAGCATCTTTGGAGGACGCCTCGCGCTGGATCACGTCGAGTACTTCCGGTGCTTGCGGCACGCTGTAAGCAATACCCATCCGTTTGATGACGCCCGCCTTGTGCCACGCGATGCGTTCCAGCGTATCGCCCAGGTAGCGCACATGCTCCAGCACGATGGGTGTGAACAGCGACACGCGGTTGGGCACAACGGCAATATCATCAAAACGCCCGCCGCGCCCCACTTCCAGCACTGCCGTTTCGACTCCCTGCTCGTCAAACCAGCGCAGCGCAATCGCCAAGAAAATCCCCTGCGGGCTGAGGTACTGATGCTCGTCCAGGGTCGCCTGCAAAGCGCTGATCTGCGGTTCAAGGTCATTAACGATGCGCAGCAGGTCGTCCAGCGGGATGGCGCGCCCATTCACACGGATGCGTTCGCGGTAGTTGACCAACTGCGGGCTGGTGATTGTGCCGACGGTGTGCCCCAGTTCGCGCAGCACACGCGCGGTAATCGCCGTGACCGACCCTTTGCCTTTGCTGCCGGTCACGACGGTGTAATCGCGCGGGGTATTGAGCAGCCCCAACCGCTGGAGCAGGTGTGTGGTAAGCGCGGGATCGCGGGTGTTCTCATCCAGCCCGCGCTGTGCCCAGTTGGTGCGGGCAAGCGAACTGAACACATAGGTAATCGCGGCTTCTTCTGTTGTGAATGGCATAACCAATGGCATGAGTAGATTTCTGAATACACCAGGCAAATTGTCCCGGCATTGTATCACAGTGCCGCCGCTGGCGGAGGATCATTTGGGGGTTCATAGAAAACACCTGCTTCTACCATCTGAATAATTTCCAGATGATGCTGCCAGTGATGCACAAAAAACGCCTGCACTGCCTGTTCTACCGTCAGCCGTTTGCGCAGCGCAGGATGATAAACCTCGCGGGTGAAGCGCGCCATTGGCAGGCGGATGATGAATTCTGCCAGCGTGAGTTGATTGCGCCGGGTGTGGCGAATTGAAGCAGAAAGCTGGCGGCGGTAAAACACACGCATGGTCAGCCCGTTGACACGCTCCAGGTGCCGCGGCGACACCGGCAGGCGCACGCCCAGCAGCGCGCATTTAATCGTCAGCAGTCCGGCGCTGTCCATCAGGTTCAGGTGTCCCAGCAGCGCGGCGGGCGTCCAACCCTGATAACGTGGTTCGTAGTGTTTGTCCGCTGGCAGTTGCTCAATGAATTTCAGTACGGCGCTGCGCACACGCAGCAGCTCATGGATCAGCAGCTGGCGTTCTTTCTGACCGTCCAGATAGAGATAATTGCGTTCGTGCAGCATGGGAAGTCTCTCGCCCTACAACCCTCTTTAACAGAGTTTACGCCCAAGCCGCGGAGGCGTCAAATCTGGCCAGGGGCAGAACTTCATAACTCGGACCAGTATTACAATGGGTCGAAACGGTCATCTAGGGACGTTCGCCGAGGTGTCCGCAGCGGCGAACACGCCGACGCGAGTCCCTACAACACCTCTGTGAACCTTCATGATTCAATGGCGCATTTTGCAGCGATTACCCCATCGAATCGCGCGAATATCCTTGCAGGCATCCGATTGCTCACTACAATAGGAATACGATCCCCTGAACTGCAGGAGCTTTCTTAGATGGCGGACAGCCTGTTTGACGGTCGCTATCGCTATGACTACATCTACCCTCGCGGGCGTTCCGGTGAAACCCTGCGCGCTGTGGATACGCAGAATAATGACCGTCCGGTTGTTATCAAGCGCCCCGCGCCCAACGACGCGCCGCCAATTCGCGCCGGGCAGGAAGTCAGCATCCTTAACGAACGCAAGGCGCTTATGCGCCTGAGTGGACACCCGGCAGTGACCGAACTGGTCGGCGGCGGGCAGTTTATCGTTGGCGGCGTGCAGCACCAGTACATCGTCATGGAACGCGGGCAGGGCGCGGTGATTGCCAGCCTGGTGCTGGAACTGGCAGCACGCGGCGAACGGCTGCCCGAACTGGAACTGCTGCTGGTCATGGATGGACTGCTGGATTTGCTGCAAACCGCCCATGCGCGCGACATCGTGTATAACGACGTGGACGCCAAGCACCTGTTCTGGGATCGCGAACATTACCGGCTGAAAGTGATTGACTGGGGCAATGCCGTCTTTCTGGAAGGTGACGAGCTGACTCCACAGGGCGTCAGCCGCCAGAGCGACATTTATCAGGTGGGTGAACTGCTCTACTTTGTACTGACCGGCGGCGGGCGTCCCGACATCCCGCGTGACGCGGGCGACGACCTGCTGCTCGATTTTGGCGATGACCGCGAACGCATTCCCGGACGCCTGCAAGCGATTGTCAGCAAGGCGCTGCACCCCAACCCGCGCCTGCGCTATAACGCCGTCGCCATGCTGCGCCGTGAGCTGGCAGATTACCGCGCGCCCATCCAGCGCGAACGCGATGCCATCGTCAACCGCGTGCTGGAACGTCTGCGTCATCCGCTGAGCCGCAGCGACCTGAACGGGCTGGTCAAAGCGCTGGAACCGGCAGTAGCGATGGACCCCGGTTATCCCACCGCGCGCGAGGCATACGCCGAAATTGACGCCCGCCTCAACGATCTGGCAGTGGGCGCTGATCTGGACGCGGCGCGCATTTATCTCGAAAGCGCCAACTGGGCGCGTTCGGTGGAACTGCTGGACGACCTGCGCAAACGGGCACGTGGCGAAAGCGCCAAGCTGATTGTGCTGCTGCAAGACCTGGCGCTGCTGCTGCTGGACGCCGACCTGAAGCCCGCGCCGCCCGCCGTGCTGGATGCTGTCGCGCTGCTGTTTGAACGCCGCCCCGCGCAGGCAGCAACGATGCTGCAAACCGCGCCCGCGCCGGATGACCTCACACGCTCTGCACAGTGGCTGCTGGCGGAACGCATTTCGTCACATCTGCCGGAAGTGCTGCTGCTGCGCCCCAACCTGTACCGGCTTGACCTGGCGCTGGTGGCGCTGGTCAACGATGGGCTGCCCTTTGCAGAGCCGCGCGCGCTGCTAGAGGAAATCCAGACGCTGCTCTACGCCGTGCCAGATGAAGACATCAGCCTGACGCAAATGCGCGATAATTACCGTCTGGTGGTGGACAAACTGACCGCGCTGGGCACACTGCTGGAAACCGCCAGCGTGGGGCACAACCTGCCCAACCGCCGCCTGCCGCTGACCGCGCTGCACCGGGCGCTGACGGCAACGATGGCACTGGCAGACAATATGCATGTCATCGGCAAACAGGCGACCAGCAGCCCGCGTGATGCCCGCGCCGCGCTGGACGCTGCCCGCGAGATTGACCCGGTCAACCCGGCGTGGGACAGCATCACACACCTGCTGGACACGCTCTACGAACAGTTGCAAACCTGCCAGACCTATGTGCCCGCCGCAGATGGCTCGGACATTGAAGGCTGGATCAAACACGCGGGTGGGCAGCTAACGCCCTATCTGGAACGCCTGTTCGACGAAATGCTGGTCAGTATGGTTGAAGGGTTGACCGCCGCGCAGAAAGCATGGGCGGATTATGGCGGCAGCGTAATCGCAGGCAACCGCCAGAGCGCCGTCAACACCCTGACGCGCGCCGTAGAAAGCGTGACAACGATCAGCCCGACGCTTGCCGGGTGGCTCAACCAACTGCGCAGCGTGATTCTGGACGCCCATTATGTTGAACGCCACGCGCTGTACGGCGGGCTGGGCAGGGCGCTGGCAGACGGCTGGGAAGCATTTGATCGCGGGCGGCTGAGCGACGCCGAACGACTGGGACAGCAGGCATACGAGATCAGCCGCAGCGATGGCGAACGCTATGCGGCGCGGCGTCTGCGTGAACTGGCGCATCTGGCGTGGGAGTGGGTGGAGCGCAACGGCGTTACCAACGTCAACCGCACCCAGGCGACGCTGGACGCGACAGAAGCGCTGTTCACCACCAGCGAAAGCAGTGCGCGCTCGAACTTCGCCGCGCAGATGCCCGGCAAGGACACTTACCTCAAGGCGATGGGCAAAGGGCTGGTAGATATTTTCGCCCGCACCAGCACTGCCGCCGTGCGCATCCTCTATTTTTCTTACATCCTCACCGGCACGCTGGACGGGCACGAGGGCCGGCTGGACGACGCCGATTTCTGGCGTGAAGCGGCAGTCCGCACGCTGGGCGACTACGGACAGCGGCATATCGCCACGCGCACGCTGGATGATTTTATCGTGCGGCGGCGCGACCTGCTGGCGGCGCAGGCGGTGTTTAACGCCATCAACGGCGCGGGCAGTGTGGAAGGGCTTGCCACCACCCGCCGCCAACTGGAAGAGAACCCGCAGGCGCGCACGCTTGCTGCCGGGGTTTACGGACTGCGCGAACTGGAAGCGGCGATCAATGAGTGGAGCGGCGGGGAATTCCGCGCCGCAGGGATGAAGCTGGAAAACGCCATCAAAGCCGTGAACGATGTCGAAACCAGCGCGGCGATTACCCTGACCAACTACCGCGCCTGGCTGATGGACCTGCAAGCTGCTGCCGCTGAACTGCACATCATGAACCGGGACATGCGCGCGGCAGTGGAACAAAAACCCACCCAGCCGGAGGACAACATCCGCCACGCGCATCACCGTATGGCGAACGTGACCGAACGGCTGCTGGGCACGGCAACGGCGGCAACACTGCGCGGTTGGCGCGATACGTATGAGGCGTTTCTGGCGGCTTATACTGACCAGAGCGTGCGCCGCAGCGTGCGTTTGCAGCGGCTTAACGAACTGTTCCGCGCCATGTTCATTGACCGCCATCCGGCATACCCGCTGTACCGCCATTGGTACGAACTGACCGAGAGTGCCCCGGAATTTCCCGCGCCGCCAACTACTGAGCCAGTGCCGCGCATCACCGAGGGCGAACCGCTGCTTGAGGACGAACTGGCGGGCGTGGTGCAGGCAGGCGCGTTCCCAGACGGCTATCAGGGCACGCGCTACTCCGATCCGAAGGTGAGCGCTGGTGAACGCCGTCTACGCGGACGCCTGCCGCTGATCCTGGGCGCGGTAGCGGTGCTGGCAGCCGTCATCGTTGGGCTGCTGGCGGCGCTGAACGGCACGGAACCGCCGCCACCCTTGCAGCTTACGCCCGTGAATACGCCGGAAGCTGCGGGCAGTGCCACCGCGCTCGCGGCGCTGCAAGCACTGACCCCTTCTGCTACGCTGAACAGCGGCACACAGGTGGTTCTCACGCCAACCACGCTGGGGACATTCATCACCCCGACGCTGAATGCCAACCAGCAGCAGACTGCCGACGCAGTGACGACGGCTAACGCACTGCCTGATGTTCCGGTTGTGCCCACTGCCGCCATCAGCGCCTCCACGACACCCAGCCTGCAACCCAGCGCAACAGCAACGCTGACACCGAGCATCACGCCGACAGCGACGATTACGCCGACTGCAACCCTCACCCCAACGGCAACCCTGCCGCCGGATGGGCTGCGCGGGGAACAGGATGTGCTGGCGCTGTTCGACCAGCTCCCGGCGCTGCCGTTCGACAGCACGCTGTTCGGCTTGCAGTCCGCCATTGAGGGCAACTACTGGCGGTTGGGCACGGGCGCGCGTGACATCGGTGCGGTGATCAATGTGCCGCTGCCGCTGGAGTTTCTGGAGACGCATTACGGCAACAGTGCCGCAAGCCGCATCCGCCGCGTGGACGTGATCATGAATTTGCTGACGTTCGACCCGGCAGCGCTGGGGCAGGGCGCGATTGTCTTTGGAGCACTGGTCGCAGCGGGCGATGACACCGGGCAGCAGATTGGCATCCAGGTGCAGGTGGTGCAGCCGGGCATCATTAATCTGGGTGTGGTGCGCGATGGCGCAGTGACGGTCATCAGCCAGCGCAGCGTGACGGCGACGGAAGCGCGTATTCGGCTGGAACGTGACGATACCACCGGCGCGCTGTTACTCTATTTTGGCGGCGAACGTCTGCCGATAGACCCGGTGGCATTCGGCGCGCCGAATACGCCGTTAATCCCAACATTGTTTGTGCAGCAGGGCGGCGGGGTGGTCGTGCAGGTGCGCACATGGACGCTGATCCTGCGTTGAAGGCGCTGGCACGCGGCACGGCTAAACCGATCCGTGAGCCTGTTGTTATTAGAACCTGTCCATAAACCGGTTTTCCTGAACAAGGGGATTGTGCGCTTTAACGATTAAATACGGAGAACAAGGGCGGACATGCGCTGCGCTTAGTCCTCCCCTATGTACCCGTAGGTTGTGTAGGGTGCGGACGCCGCTGCGCTTAGGGGCGCCTGCGCCCGCTGAGCGCAGCCGTCCGCCCAAACGCCGGATTATTTTGGAACACTGCATCATCCCCTTGTTTGCGTTTACGGATAGCTACTTAATATTTCTGAACCTTATATCGAGTTTACACTTGCGGCATAATTCGCCACAACAGGGCAATCTTTCGTTTCGCTGTGCTAAATTCGTGCTTGAATGTAGGATAGGCAGTGATGCTGCCATTTGCCGGAACCCAGGAAGGCGTTGTCAGTCATGGCTGATATTGAGTATCCAATCGAAGGAAGCGAGCGCCAACCGCGTATTCTCGCTGTAGATGATGATCCGATCAACATTGAGCTGCTGAAACGCATGCTGGGAGAGCTGTATGACCTGAGCACGGCGCGCAGCGGGCGCGAGGCACTGAGCCTGCTGGAACAGCAGTCGTTTGATGTCATGCTGCTGGACATCATGATGCCGGGCATGAGTGGTCTGGAAGTGCTGGAGAAGGTGCGCGAGAAGTACCCGCAGACCGACCTGCCAGTGATTCTGGTCTCTGCGCTGGCAGACACGCGCGACGTGGTGCGCGGCTTGAAGCTGGGCGCGAACGATTACATCACCAAGCCGGTGGACGTGAATCTGGCGCGCGCGCGCGTGGATACCCACTTGCAGATCAAATGGCTGAGCGATGAGCGCAGATCCACCATTGCCGAACTGCGTGAGCTGCAAAAGATGCACGAGCGCTTCTTCCGCATTGCCTCGCACGACCTGAAAAACCCGCTGAACAATATCCAGATGGCGTATTCGCTGCTGCGCGATATGTTCCCCGACCGTGAGGAAGTGCTGAATATCCTCAACATTATGCACACCTCGCTGGGCAATATGTGGGAAGTGGTCGAAGATTTTCTGGATACGATTATCCTGCGCACCAACCCGGAAAACCTGCTGTTCGAGTGCGTATCACTGTCCAAGCTGATGTTTGAGGTGATGATGCAGTACAGCATCAGTGCGTCGAACAAGAACATTAAGCTGGAATTTGGCAACACAGAAGGGCATACCTGGGGCGACCCACGCCGCCTGCGCCAGATTTTTACCAACCTGGTCAGCAACGCGATCAAATACAGCGAACGCGGCGGCGAGGTGCTGATCTGGTCCGAAACCCGTGCCGATGTCGTGCGCATCCATATTGCGGACCGCGGACCCGGCATTCGCCCGGAGGAGCGCGATAAGCTGTTCACCGAGTTTGGCAAACTGAGCAACCGTCCCACTGCCGGGGAAGTCAGCACCGGGTTAGGATTGTGGATTGTCAAGCACCTGTCCACGCTGCACAATGGAACCGTCGGCGTGGATGACCGCGAAGGCGGCGGCTCTGTGTTCTGGGTAGAACTGCCCTCCTGTGTGCCCGACCCGGAACAGGAACAGACGGAGGACACGCTCTAAAGACCCGGCATTCGGCGAAAGGCAGAAGAAAGACGTGCAAAGCTCTGAACATATGCGGTACGGCAAGCTGCATCATTTGAGCCATCATCTCTTATCCTGTTTTCCTGCGCTTTTTCTTGGTCTGGTTTGCCTGCTGCCCCTGCTTGCCGCCTGTTCTTCCGACACTCCCGCAGCGGCTACGGCTGATTCCGCCGCGCAGGCACCGCCCGCCGTGCTGGAAGCACCGCTGCCCCCCACTGTCCGCGTGCGCTACGAAGGCATCATGCAAAGTGTCTCCCCGGAAGGCTACCCGCGGTTGGGCAGCCCCGATGTGCCCGGACAACTGCGCCTGTATGCTGCGTTCGACAGTCTGGGCAGCCGCAGCTTCTTCAACAACGTTTTTGTGCCGCTGCTGGAACGGGTGCGCAGTGGGCAAATCGCCTTTACCTATGTACCGCTCTACGAGGGCAACCTGCAAAATGTCGGCGCAGCCACCCGTGCGGCGTTGTGTGCCGGGGAGCAGGGCGCATTCTGGGCGCTGCATGACACGCTGTACAGCTGGAACGAGGCATTTGGCATGACGGCGTTCCTGCCTGAACGGGTTGACGCGGGCATTACGGCGCTGGGGCTGGACCGCGCGACGTATGAAGCCTGCATGGCGAGTCAACGCCCGGACGAGGTGCTGGCGGCGGCGCGCGGCGAGGTGTTCATCGTACCCGGCTTCACCAGTCCACCGGCAGTAGTCGTCAATGGGCAGGCTGTGCCGCCGGACTTCACCAGCGTAACCCAGGCACTTGCCGGGCAACCGGTGGCGGCGCTGCCCACCACCGCACCGGCAGCAGCGCTGCCAGCCACTGCCATGCCAGCCGCCACCACCGATTCTGCCCCGGCAGGCACGCCCCCCCCCGCAGGCACTGCTGCACCGGCAGTCAGCAGTGCCACCACCGCGCCGCAGGTCACGCCCGAAAGCACACCCGGCGAAATCAGCGTGCAAATCATTGAAGGCGTGCAGATTCAGCCGCCGATTACACTGACCTTGCCGCAGGGCTGGCTGCCCACCTACACCACGATTGTCATCCCCGATCTGGACGGCGTGAATCGTCCGATTCCGGTGGCGGTTTATCGTGGTCCGGTGACGGGCGGTACGGGCTTTATCGTGCTGTTGTGGGGCTTCCCCAGCATCGTGCCGGGCAATCCGTTCGAGCCGGAAGGCATCACCGCGCCGAACATGCATGCGGAAGGGCTGCGCCTGTTCCGGCAGGCACTGGTTGATCCTGACTGCCAGCGCGTCGGGACGGATGTCCAGCGCGATTACATGGTGGGCGGGCTGCCCGCACAGGGGACGGAAATCACTATTCTGGAGTGCTCGATGACCGTTGACACCCGCGGTTGGTTTGCCGGGCTGCGGGTGGACGGGATGAACTTTGTCTTTTATGTTTATACCGAACCGCTGCAAGCGATGGATACTGCCCGTGGCGAATTGCAGGCAGTGCTGGACACCGTGCAGTTCACGGTTGAGGAGGTTTTCGGCGGGTGATGCGCTGCCGCCGCGGGCTTCACCCTGTCTCCGTCCGTCACCAGTTGATAAACGACCCGGCTATGGCTCCAAAATCGCTGTTTGTGGCTTTGTTGTTCGTCTGCCTGCTGCTGCCGCTGTCCCTGCGCGCACAGGAGGAGTCTGCCTCTGACCTGATAGGGCTGATTCCGCTGGTGGGCGATCCTGTTATGACCGTGAACGACGGACACGGCATGACGCTGGATCTGTTCGCCGACGCGCTGCCGCAGGGGCAGATTTTGTTGGCGCGGGTCAGCGGCACGGCGATTTACGGCGTGCAAGCGGAATTTCTGGGGCAGCGGCTGGACTTCTTCCCGATGCCGGACGGCGCGTATTATGCGCTGCTGGGCGCAGGTCTGGAAACGCCCCCCGGCGAGTACCCGCTGCTGCTCTACACGCAGGATGACGACACCCTCACGTTAACGGTCAACAATGCCCCCCCCACCCCGGCACGGCTGGTCGTGCTGATTAGCGTGACTGCCGGAGATTACATCCAGCAGGCGTTTAACATCCCGGCAGACCGCGCTTACCTGCTGGACGCGGGCATTGAAGCGGAGGAAGTCGCCACAATGCAGGCGGCGATGACAGCAGCCCCGGCGCGTACCCGCTTCTGGTTTGCGCCCGGTGGCGGTTTTCAACTGCCACTGGACGCACAGATTACCTCGCCGTTTGGCGCATTCCGCACCCTGAACGGCACCTTCCAGACACGGCACACCGGCTGGGATTTGCGTGCGGCGGTGGGCACGCCGGTGATGGCGATGGCAGCCGGGCGCGTGGTGCTGGCGGAAACGCTGGCGGTGCGCGGCGGGCAGGTGCTGGTGGAGCATGGTTACGGCATGTTTTCCGGTTATTCGCATCTATCCGAACTGCTGGTTGCGCCCGGCGATGGGGTGGCACGCGGGCAGGTGATCGGCTTAAGCGGCAGCAGCGGGCGTGTCAACGGACCGCATCTGCACTGGGAAGTGATCCTGCACGGGCAGTGGGTGGACGCGCTGCAATTCCTGGCAGTGTGGAACGGTGAGGGCGAATGATGAAGCGACCAGCGATAATCAGACACAGCGGGAACCGGACGACACGGGCAGTGTTTCTGCTCTTGGGTGCATGCTTGATTCTGCTGCTGCTGACACCTCGCACGATTGCACAGGAGCAGCCCGCGCCCGCACCAACCCCGACCCTCGAACCCACGCCGCCCCCGCCGCCGCGCCCCGTGCCGGATGTCGTGCTCAATCAGGAACCGCTGCGCGTAGAGTATTATTTCCCCGCGCTGGCGCAGGGCACTGCCGGGCTGGTGCGCGTGACCGGCGGCGACTGGCGCAGTGTGCAGGCGCGCTTTCTGGACCGCGTGATTGATCTGTTTCTGGTCACCACGCCGCCCAATGCGGGCTGGTACGGGCTGCTGGCTGTAAACATGGAGCAGAACGCCGGGGGCAGCTATGCGCTGACGCTGTTTTTCACTGACGCCAACGGCAGCACAACCACGCTGGATACTACTGTTGACATCAGCGTGGGCAGCTTCATCCGGCAGGATGTCACCGTGCAGCCGGACCGGGCGTATCTGATTGACCCGGAAGTGGAGCGCCGCGAGTTCAGCCGGCTGGAGAGCATTCAGAATGTGGTCACGCCGCAAACCCTGTGGGACGCGCAGGGCTTGGACCTGCCGCTGAACAGCGAGCTGACTTCGCCGTTTGGGGCAGTGCGCATGTTCAACGATACCGTGCTGACCCGGCACACGGGTTGGGACTTCCGCGCGCCGGTGGGGCAGCCGGTGCTGGCAGCCGGCGCGGGGCAGGTCGCTTTTGCCGGGCAAATGGAGATTCGCGGCAATCATGTGATTATTGATCACGGGCGCGGCGTCTTTACGGGCTACTCGCACTTGTCGCAGATCCATGTCACGCGCGGGCAGACGGTCACACGCGGGCAGATTATCGGTGTCAGCGGAGACACCGGGCGCAGCAGCGGCGCGCACCTGCACTGGGAAGCAACCGTGAATGGTGAATGGGTCGATCCGGTGCTGCTGGCAGACATGTGGCTGCCGGTAGAGGGGGGCTAGTCCTCCGCGAATGCCGTAAATCGCATGAACGCGCGTTCCTGCGGGGTCATGTCTACCGGATACTCGGTTTCGTCGTGCGCCTCCAGAATGCGGTAACCTTCTTTGATGTAACCGCGAATCGTGTGCAGGCTGATGCCCATCTCATCAGCGGCGAGATGCGCGGGCATCCCTTCAATGACGCACAGTTTGATCGCCTGCCGGATGCGGTCGGTCAGTTCGGGGTAATAGCGCTGCGGGGGCAGCAGCACCGCTTTGCTCAGCCGGGGATGCGGACTGCCGCCGACCAGCCGCAGAATGCCCTGCGTCAGTATAAACGGGTGATTCAGCGCATAGACCACCGCCCAGGCAATCTGCAAGCGGACTTCGTGTTTGAGCAGAAAGCCGCGCGCGCCGCCTTCTGCCGCCGCCTGCACCAGCGGCGCGTCGGGGGTCTGCCCCAGGCAGATAATCAGGACATGCTCAATTTCCTGCCGCAGCCGCCGCAGCGTTGCCAGCAGCGCCTGCGCGCCGCCCAGATGGTCAGCATCCAGCAGCACGACATCGGGCAGTTCGGCAATCGGTGTGCTGGCGATATGATCCCACAGGGCGTCCATGCTTTCGCACAAGCGCGTGACGCGGGTGCGGCGATCCCATGCCAGATAGCTGTTGATTGCTTGCAGCGCGTAGAAGTCGCTGTCCATGATGACGACTTTGAGATT
The DNA here is from genome assembly GCA_034435675.1 of Anaerolineae bacterium. Classification (GTDB taxonomy): domain Bacteria; phylum Chloroflexota; class Anaerolineae; order Aggregatilineales; family Phototrophicaceae; genus DAOTWP01. The sequence continues at coordinate 18,184 of DAOTWP010000344.1, read as the reverse complement.
GATACTGCCCACGCCGGATGTCATCGCTGTATTGTCCTTCAGGTAACGCCGGTACGCATGCCGGTTGAGTAGGGAGTAAGAACGCAAAAGGGCAAAGGAAAAATGCGCTGCGGTCGCAAATCTGCGGTCGTGCAAACGACTTTAGCCCACTGCGCAATGACAGCAGCACTGGAGGCTGCTTTTTCCTTGATCCTTGTGCCTTACCCCTCGCCTCCTAATCATACCTGATTTGTGCTGAATTGCAGCCTTATGCCCGCCAATCGGGTGGATTTTGTGCGCGTCGCCAGCGCCAGCCCGCCGGGTAGCCGAGCATTTTCGCCACATCGCCCACCACACGAATCAGCGGAATCAGCGCCAGCACGGAGAGTCGCTCGAAGATCGAGAGGCGTTTTTCGCAGCGGCGCAGCACCGCAGGCAGACGCCGATAGGGGCGGTAAGTGTAGATCAGCACGCCGGGCAGCAGCAGCCCCCAGAACAACGGGTGCAGCAGCAGCCCCAGCAGCAGAATGCCCGGCAGCAGCAGCAGATAGGTGGCATAGCGCACGGCATGCCGTTTGCGCCACAGATCTGCCTTGCCGTCGCCGCGCGCATACAGGTAATACTGGCGGAAAAATGCGCGCAGGGAACGGCGCGGACGAAAATAGACCAGCGCATTCGGCGCAAAGACAAAGCCCTGCCCCTGTGCTGCCCCTGCCCGCATCCGCAGGTCGAAAATCAGGTCTTCGCAGTAATCCAGCCACTCAGGATAGCCGCCAGCGTCCTGCCATGCCGCCTTGCGGAATGCCACACTGCGGCTGCTGGGCAGAAACTTCGCCGGGTCAATTTCGTTTGCCAGCGGCAGCGTCGTCGCCCCCAACGCCACCTCAAACGCGGTTTGCGGGTCTGCCAGAAAGAAGCCGCCGACCATCTGCACGCCAGGGTTCTCCAGCAGCGGGGTGGTCAGCTTTTCCAGCCAGTCGTCCGCCAGTTTTGTGCCCGCGTCGGTCGCGGCGACAAGCTCGTGTGTCGCCAGCGCAATTGCCAGATTCCGCCCCGCGCTGATGTTGTAGCCGGTCTGCACGGCGACACGCAGATTCAACCGCCCGACATAGCTTTCCAGCACGGCAATGGTGTTATCGCTGCTGCCGCCATCCACGATGATGACTTCGTCGGGGCGGCGAGTTTGCCGCAAGAAGGATTGCAGCAGGTGATGGATGTTGTCGCCCTCGTTGAGGACGGTGGCAATCAGGGTAATCAATGCAGCCAGATCCTTGTTCCGGTTCAACTCATGCACTGCCCGCGCACTGCCGCCTGCACAGCCGGGCAGTGTGTTCACAAATGGCGCTCATTGTACACCATGCCATGCAGTGACATACAGCGGGTGTTGGGGGCGGGCAAGCCAGCGGAAGCGGTGTTTTGTGCGCACAAAACACCCCACTGCGCAAAATGATGTTAAAATCAGATTAACCCAACGCAGCGCGGTGGCGCAGCGTAATGACCTGCTGGCGCAGTCGCCGGCGGGCGCAGTCTCGGCGCTGTGTGAAATCGAAAGGGCAACCCCATGACCGATTCACCACAGGATGATGTCTTACAAAGCCACAACGGTCAACCGGCAGAACCCCGGTCTGAAACGCCGATCAAGCCCAAAAAACAGAAGCAGGCAAAAGACAAGCACAGGACGGAGGAACACGACAGCGACCACAAGCAGGCTGACAAGGAAAAAAACAGGACAAAAAAGAAAAAGAAGAAAGCGGCTTTTGAGAAATTCTACCTTAAAGAACTGGCACATCTGCAATTTGAACTGGTGAAACTGCAATACTGGATTCAGTCCAAAGGGCTGCGCGTGGTGCTGCTGTTTGAAGGACGCGACGCCGCCGGAAAAGGCGGGGTGATCCAGCGCATTGTTGAGCCGCTCAACCCGCGCGGTATCCGCCAGGTGGCACTGGGCAAACCCTCTGACCGTGAACGCACGCAGTGGTATTTCCAGCGCTATGTTGAACACCTGCCCGCCGCCGGAGAAATCGTCATCTTTGACCGCAGTTGGTACAACCGCTCCGGCGTCGAACGGGTGATGGGCTTCTGCACCGACCAGGAATACTGGGAGTTCATGCGCTCCTGCCCGGAATTCGAACGCATGCTGGCGCGTTCCGGCATTATCGTGCTCAAGTATTATCTGTCGGTCAGCGATGCCGAGCAGGAACGGCGCTTCCAGAGCCGCGCCAAAGACCCGCGCCGCCGCTGGAAACTCAGCCCGATGGATTTGGAGACGCGCCTGCGCTGGGTGGAATATTCCAAGGCAAAAGATCTGATGCTGGAATATACCGACATTCCCGAATGCCGCTGGTATCAGGTGGAGTCTGATGACAAGGAACGCGCCCGGCTGACGGTGATCCGCCATATCCTGAGCAGCATCCCCTATGAGGACATTATCCCCAGGGAATTGGAACTACCGCCGCGCCCGGCGCCGGATGTCCACTATGTGCGCCCGCCGCGCCACCGCCATGTAATTCTGCCGGACTATTACGCCGAGCAGTTCCCGCCGTAATGACGGGCAGAGGGGGTGACCACGCGCGTTACCCCTTTTGCCCGGATAACTTGCAGCAGCGGCGCACATCTGGCAACATAGGGGCAGTCTGCCCGTTGGATTATACAGGAAGACATGCCTCATGCTGACCCTGTTCATGCCCACTGCCGCGCCCATTCTGCTCCAGTCAGCGCCTGTGCTGGATGAACTGCGCCTTGGGGCGGCGCGCGTGCTGATTGCCGTGCTCGCCGTGCTGCTGATCTGGGTGGCACGCAACCTGATCAGCCGGCTGCTGCTGTTTCCTGTGCGCCGAATCGCCAGACGCACCCGCGCCACCTGGGATGACCGGGTGCTGGACAGTGTTGAAGGACCCTCGCGGCTGATTGCGCTGGCGCTGGCGCTGTTTGTTGCAGCGCGCATTCTGGATGTAGATCTATCCATTGACGGTTTCATCACCAACCTGTCGCGCACGCTGGTGCTGCTGGCGGTGCTGGTGATTGTTTACCGGCTGGTTGACCTGCTGACGCCCAGTGGACGCTTTTCGCGCGTGACCGGGCTGAGCCTGGATGATCGTCTCGTCCCGTTTGTGCGCACCGGGCTGCGCTTTGTCGTGATTGTCATCGGGCTGGTGATCGTTTTGCAGGAGTGGGATTACGATGTCAACGGGCTGCTGGCAAGCGTGGGCATCGGCGCGCTGGCGGTGTCGCTGGCGGCAAAGGATACAGTAGAGAATGTGTTCGGCTTTGGCGCGATTGTCGGCGACAATCCGTTTCAGGTGGGCGACTATATCAAAACACCGGATGTTGAAGGCATCGTTGAGCATGTCGGTTTTCGTTCGACCCGCGTGCGCCAGCTTAATCAGGCGGTGGTGACAGTACCCAACGGCAAAATCGCCACAGCAGCGGTGCTGAACTGGTCACGGCTGAGTAAACGCTGGTACGACCACACGATTGGCATTGAATACAACGTGACCAGTGCCGAAATCCGCACGCTGGTAGCGCGGATTCACGAAATGCTGCGCCAGCGCGAAGTGGTTGACCCGGAGTCGGTGCTGGTGCATTTCATCAACTTTGGCGAGAACTCGTTGGATATCCTGGTGCGCTGCTATATCCGGCTGTCCAACTGGGGCGAATTCACTGCCGAAAAAGAGCAGATTCATCTGGCGATTATGGATATTATGGAAGCGCTGGGCATCAGCATTGCCTTCCCGACACGGTCGCTGTATATCGAGCAAATGCCCTTCCCCAACGAAACGCCCGCGCGCGCCGCTGCCGTGCCTGCTGCTGCGCCTGCCCCCAACCCGAATTACCCACAGGGAGGCGATGGCGAAGACGCGCGCTGAAAGCGTGCGCCGGCGGTTGAACAATGAACACGCTGCTGCACCCCCTGAATCCACGTCACTACTGGCGGCTGCTGTGCTGGTTGTTTTTTGCGCCGGCGCGTTTCAGCGCCTTTACGCGGGGGACCGCGGCGGTAATGTTCGAGGCGGCGGCGCGGGCGCTGCTGCTGCCGCCCAATGTGCTGGTTGAGCGCATGTATGTGGTGCGCAAGTACAGCCCCGGCGTGACACGCACACAAACATTCAAGAGCGATTTTGTGGACGCGCTGCACACGGCGTTTGATGTGCCGGACAGCCAGATTCCCGAAAAAATCGTCATCCTGTGCCAGATTGACCATCCTGCCGCGCCGGAGCATGTGCGCCTGATGCTCGACCCAGCGGCATATGCCGTGATTCGCTACCGCAAGGGGATCACCGGGCGCGTACAGCAGATGTGCAGCGGGCTGGGCGCGGCGCTGGCGCTGCTGCCGGCGCTGCTGCTGGTGCTGGCGTTTCCGCCCTGGGCGGACCGCAGTCTGTTAACCAGCGTGGCGGTGCTGGCGGTGTTCACGACGGCGTGGGCGCTGAATACGCTGCCGCTGCCGCCCACTGGCGAAACCACGATGTCGCTGGTGGAACTGGCACGCGCGATGCTGGCGGGGACACTGCTGCTGCTGGCGCTGGGGCTGGTGCTGCTTTCCGCAGCGGAAGCGGGCAAAAGTGACGTTTACGGACTGCCGCTGCTGGCGTTGTGTGTCGCGCTGGGCATCGGCTATGGGGTCAGCACCCGGCTGAACAGCGACCTGGCGCTGGCGCTGCATCGCGGCAGTGCGCTGGCGGTGCTGTTGGGAACGCTGCTGGGCAGCGGGGCATGGCAGGTGCTGCTGCTGCTGCTGCCGGGCACGGCGCTGGCACTGTTGAGCGGCTGGACGCTGGGGCGTGCCCACCGGCGCGCGCAGCGGGTCGCGGCAAATGCGCTGTGGCTGCTGCTGCTGGGCGCTGCCTATGCGCTGCTGGCGGCAGGGGTTGCGGCGGGGTGGCTGGGCGCTTAGCTGCTTTCAGGGCTGCATAACCCGGGAAGCAGCCTCATACACACTGCAAAACCAGCGGTGATTGAACAAGGGGCGTCCACAGTCTGCAACCTGGCGCGATTTGCAAGAGCATTGGCGTACTGTGCCAGTGCGCTGGCGTCCCTTCTGGGTTATCCTCAAAACAAATCAACGCAATCGCTGAACTATTCAACGCAGCGGGCTGCACAGGCGGGCTGCAAGGCTGGGCGACTGGGCAAATGCAAGCCGAATGCGTGTTTAACTGTGTTGATGCATGCAGACATTCCCAAAAACGAGGTGCAGGAAAAAACACATGAGCGCAAAATGGACACAGGCAAACATCCCCGACCTGACCGGGAAAGTGATTGTCGTCACCGGCGCGAACAGCGGGTTGGGGTTTGAGTGTGCGCGCACATTCGCCGGAAAAGGTGCGGTCGTGGTGCTGGCAGTGCGCAGCATGAGCAAAGGTGAAACGGCGCAAGCGGAAATCCTGCAAGCGCATCCCGGCGCAGCGCTGGATGTGATGCGGCTTGATGTGGGCGATCTCAGTTCTGTGCGCGCCTTTGCCGGGGCGTTTAAGGCAAAATATGACCGCCTCGACATTCTGTTGAACAACGCCGGTCTGATGGCGATTCCGCGTCAGGAAACGGTGGATGGTTTCGAGATGCAGCTTGGCGTGAACCACCTGGGGCACTTCGCGCTGACAGGCTTGCTGCTGGATATGATCGTCAAGACGCCAAACGCCCGCATTCACAGCGTCAGCAGCACCGCCAATTATATTGGGTCAATCAATTTCGATGACCTGATGGGCAAACAGAACTACAGCCGCTGGGCGGCATATGGGCAGAGCAAACTGGCGAACGTGCTGTTCGCCTTCGAGCTGCACAAGCGCCTGACCGCCGCCGGGGTGGACACCATCGCCAACGTTTCGCATCCGGGGCTGGTGATCGGCAATTTGCAGGCAAACAGTGTCGAGCAGTCCGGCACGCGCTTTGAAGCGCTGCTGTACCGTATTATGCAACCACTGATTGCGCAGGACATCCGCATGGGGGTGCTGCCGATGCTGTATGGCATGACCGCACGGGACGCCAAGGGCGGCGTGTTCTATGGTCCACGCTGGTTCAATTCGCGCGGCTATGCTGCCGAAAAACGCGCCAACAAACAGGCATACGATGCGGAGCTGCTCAGACGCTTCTGGGAAGTCTCTGAAGCATTGACCGGCGTCCGCTATGCTCTGTTGAACAAGGCATAGGGTGTAAGCGGTTTCACGAACGGACAGCACCATGAGTACAAAATATGTCCTCGATACCGGCTGGCTGATTGTGCTGCGCGATATGCAGATTTCACCGCAGGATGTGGTGCGCCACGCGCGACTGCCGCTGGATTTGCTGAGCCGCAGAACACCGACAATTACTGCCGATGAATACTACCGGCTGTGGGAAGGGCTGTCGTATGTGCTGCGGGACGAACCCACCTTCCCGATCCGGTTAGTAGAAACCATCACGGTTGAAGCGTTTAGCCCGCCGATTTTCGCCTGTTATTGCAGCGCGGATCTGAATGTCGCGCTCCAGCGCATCGCGCACTACAAGCCGCTGGTCGGTCCGCTGCGGCTGGATGTTACGCAGGGCGGCGCACAAACGACGGTTAAATTCAGCGGGCTGCCGGAAAACGCGCCGCCACCGACCCCGCTGATCGCCGTGGAACTGGCTTTCTGGGTGCAGGTGGCGCGTATGGCGACCCGCGAACGGATCATCCCGGCAGCGGTCTACGCTACGATTGACCTACCCGAAACGGAAGCGTATGCCGCTTATTTTGGCGCGCCGGTGCAAACGGGTACGTTCAACGGGATTGTGTTCGCGGCGGCAGATGCCCAAAAACCATTCCTGACCGCCAATGACACGATGTGGTCGATCTTCGAGCCGAACCTGAATCTGCGCATGCAGGACCTGGCGCAGGAAGCAAATTTCCGGGATCGCGTGCGCGCCTGCCTGATGGAGATTATGGCGAGCGGACAATACGGCATGAACGATGTCGCCGCACGGCTGGCAGTCAGCACGCGCACCTTGCAGCGCCGTTTGCGCGAAGAAGGCACGACCTTCCAGAAGGAACTCGACAGCCTGCGCGAGGAACTCGCCCGCAATTACCTGTCAAAATCAGACTATTCCAGCGGGCAGATCGCGTTTCTGCTGGGCTACGAAGACCCGAATTCGTTCTTCCGCGCCTTCCGGGCATGGACGGGGCAGACCCCGGAATATGTCCGCGAGCAGACGCGCGGGCACATGCGCACACACGAGCGAGCACAATTGCGGTGAAGCCATCGGCAGGTGGCTGGAACAGGGGTGAACATGGGCATCATCTTCAGCAGCTTCCGGCGCTGGTGGCAGCCGCCGCGCAACATCCGGGATCGTGAGCAGCACCGGCAGGTCACGTTCCTGGAACTGTTTTACGATCTGGTCTATGTGGTGCTGGTCGCGGAGTCGACCCATGCGCTGGCGAGTCATATTGACGCTGTTCACCTGCTTCAGTTCGCCTTCCTCTTTGTGGTGATCTACTGGGCATGGATCAACGGCACGCTTTATCATGAACTGCACGGCAACGACGACATCCGCACCCGTGTCTTCACCTTCTTGCAGATGTTCACCGTCGCGGCGATGGCGGTTTTCACGCATGATGCCTTCGGCGCAGCCGCCCCCGGTTTTGCGCTGTCCTATGCCGCCTTCCAGTTGATCCTCAGCGTGCTGTGGTGGCGCACCGGCGTGTACGACTCCAACCACCGACCCCTCACGCGCCCCTACGTGAGCGTATTCTTGCTGAATACGCTGCTGTTCTTTCTGTCTGCGTTTGTCGAAGCGCCGGGACGTTTCTATCTGTGGGGGCTTGCACTGCTCCTGGCGCTGCTGCTGCCGTTATTGAGCTTCAACCTGGGGCGCAATAAGCCTGCTGTACAGGCGCAGATTGACGCCAGCAGAACCGTGACGCCGTCCCTGGTGGAGCGCTTCGGGCTGTTCACAATTATCGTCCTCGGCGAGGTGATCGTCGGCACGGTGCAGGGTGTCGCCGGGCATGCGCACCTGACAGTGGAAGTTGGCGTCATCGGCATGACCGGCATGCTGCTGGCGATTGGTCTGTGGTGGTTGTATTTCGATTTTGTGTCGCACCGCAAGCCGAAGGACGGCGCGCTGTGGACGACAATGTGGATGTACGCACATCTGCCCGTGACGGCAGGAATCGCCATGACAGGCGCAGTCATTTTGAATGTGATTGAAGCAGCGGGAACACAACTGCCCGCTGATGTGCGCTGGCTGCTGGTGGGCGCAGTTGCTACCGCGCTGGTTGGCATCGCGCTGATGATTCAGTCCCTGCATGATGCGGACCGGGATCCACGCACCCATCGCATAGGGCAGGGGGTCATGCTCCTGTCTGCCAGCGTGATTGTCGCTTCAGGAGCCACCAGCATCCCCACGATTCCGCTGCTTGTGCTGCTCACCGTGCTGCTGCTGGCACCGATCTTCTTCGGGTTCCTCTCGTGGCTGCATACCGTGAACGACATGTCGTAAGTCAGGATTAGGCGGGTGGCACTCGCTGCCCGCTGTTTACGCCGGCTGCGCACATGCACAATAACGCATGCAAAACACGTTTCAGCGCGGGCGCGTTTTGCCTGCATCAGATGTTGCTCTTCGCCTCAGCACGAGCGTGGCGGCACTGCTGGCGCAGTATTCGTTGTGTGAGTTCACACCGCGTCGGACGCAGCGCCGCCGAAGAATACTTCTACTGCTCACGCAGCCAGGCTAACGCCTCTGCTTCGGATTTGAAGTAACGCACTTCCCGTGTGTAATAACTATCTGGAATTTCCAGAATGCCCGGATCAAGTTCCGCCCCAAAGATTGCCGTCGCGGGCATCATGGGGCGAAAATTCTTGATGTGTCGCGCACACTCTTCGCCAGTTGTGCCCGTGAGGTCAACCAGCAGTTTGCCCCGGTAATCGTGGAAAAAGCTCGCCAGTGAGCGTATATCCTCGGCTGTAAGGGCTGCTGTGTGTCGACACCGCAGAATGCCCTTTTCTACTGGAGTGATCGTAAATGCAGTCATCATGCCAGACTCCTAGACTGTTGAGACAGGACTCCTAAGGACTGCGATGTGCAGCAATAAGTATTGAACACTGCTGCATCCCCATCAATGCCGCGCTCCCAACGCCAATACGCGCTACCCGGTTTCAGTCATCGCTGTGGCGAAGAAGCATCCTTCGTCAGTCAGTTGAAACCTGCACCGGCTGTGAGCATTGGGCAGGCTGGCATCCTGAATAGTGGCTTTCGCTTGATTAGAGCACGGCTCCGCCCACCCACAATCTTCAAGCGCCGCTTTCGATGTGTTCTCGATGTGATGCAGTGCTTCGGGGGTATTTGCCCTGCTGGAACCGCAGCAGTGTGTTAGATGACCACAAGACAGCATAAAGGAGCGGTTTGCAATCTGCGGGAGACAGCTTGTGACTCTACACGGCGCATCGACAACCCCTGGAACACGCTGCGTCACCACCGGGATAGTTCGCCCCGGTCCAAGTGGCGTTCCTGGCGTCTTCATGGCGACTATTACAGAACTGCCGCTGCTTCTTCCTGACTGTGGAAAAAGCTAACCATCTGACCTAATCGTACCACTATAGTGTACAGCGATCAACTATTTTGTTACATCGGCAGCACAATCGAAATTTACACCGCATTACCGGGATTCACCTCCCGCAATACGGGTCACGATCTTTGCCAACGCTTCCCGCGCCTTCCTAAATACAGGCGACAACCCGCGCTGCTTACATCAGCACAGCTTATCACTATTGATAAACAAGACTAGTTAAAAGTAGTCAATTTTGATGCTAACCTCATAGCTAAGGAGGCAGCAGCCATGAGTGACAAGCTGTTGACAACCAAAGAGGTCGAACAACTTGTGCAGCTTAACCGGGTCACCATATACCGCTTGATTCGGGATGCAGGCTTCCCTGCGCTCAAAGTTGGCGGGCAGTGGCGTTTTCCGCGCCAGAAGGTCGAACACTGGTTAACGGATCATGGACATGTGGCAGAAGCAGAAAGCGCCGCGCCGCGCCGCCCACCGGGACATAGCAGTCCTGCCAGGTCGCCGGAAACTGCCTGCGCCGAACTGCTCAGTTCGATCGAAATCAGCTCTCTGCTGAAGGCGTTTGCTGCGACTGTCGAACTTTCCATTGTGGTGGTGGACATGAATGGCGCAACGCTGGTGGAGTGCCCCGGCTACCAGCATCCATTCTGCACGTTTGTGCATGCGGTGGATCCGGCACACGAAGCCTGCCTCGCCCGCCGTCAGGTGCAGACGAGCCTGAAAAAACCACCCGTCGCGCCAACGCTGTTCGACTGCATTTCCGGTTTGCATTATCTCCAGACGCCGATCTGGATTGACCGGCTTCAGGTGGGCTACATCCTCATGGGTCCGCTGGTGACAGACGCTGTTGATCCGGTGCAGGTGCAGCGTGCGCTAGAGGACTGCGCCCGCCAGTACAACGCAGACAGCAGCCTCCTGCTTGAACAGTTCCGCGCCGTCAAGCGCTTTTCAAACGACCAGATCCGGCTGCTGACTGACCTGCTCAGCCGGGTGGTCAGCACCATGCTGGAAATCGGCTTCCGCCGTGCCGACGCCGTGCAGCGCCTGAATACCATTGCGCGGCTGGCTTCCGATATGTAACCCAATGCGCCGCTTGCAGTCTGCATCGCATTGTTTTTCTGAAAGTGTGACTGCAACCCGAAATGAATTTAGCGAAAGGCAACCGCAATATGGCTTACGAACCTAACCAGGTGCTGGATTGCAGCGGCATGAGCTGCCCGCTGCCCATTCTCAAGACCAAGAAGGCGATAGACGCGCTGCAATCCGGGCAAATCCTCAAGATGATCGCCACCGATCCTGGTTCCAAACCCGATATGGAAGCCTGGTCGAAGAAGACCGGCAACGCACTGCTTGAATATCAGCAAGAAGGCGACAAGCACATCTTCTTCATCCAGAAACCCTGATTGCAGGCGTGGCTGCACACGGCTGCGCAGAAAAGGCAAAACATGATGAGTGAAAAACTGGTAATTCTGGTCACGCACGGTCCCAGCAACCCCGAAATGGCGACGATCCCCTTTGTGATGGCGACAGCAGCACAGGCATCAGACGTAGACGTTGCGATGGCGTTCCAGAGCGAAGGCGTCTGGTTGATGATGAAAGACCTTGTTGGGCGCGTCCATGTGCAGGATTTTCCGCCGATGAAAGAGCTGATGGACGCCTACCTGGAAGCGGGCGGCAAGATGTATGTCTGCGGTCCGTGCGTAAAGTCCCGCAAAATCACGGCGGAAGAAATGGTCGAGGGCGCGCTGGTCGTCAATGCCGCCACGCTCGTTGCCGAAATCGCCGCCGCAACCAATACGCTGGTGTACTAACCATGAACGAACAGCCGAAACGTATGGCGTTGATCGCCGCGAACGGTGGGCTGGATACCGCCTATCCACCCCTGATTCTTGCCTCGACCGCCGTGGCGATGGATTTTGAAGTAGCGGTCTTTTTCACCTTCTACGGGCTTTATATTCTGCATAAACAGCGCATGCCTAATCTCAAAGTCAGCGCCATTGGCAACCCGGCAATGCCGATCGCCATCCCCTCAGTGGTGGGGATGCTGCCCGGCATGAGCAGCATGGCAACCGGCATGATGAAGAATTGGATGTCCAAAGCGGGCACGGCGACGATCCCGCAGTTGCTGGAAAGCTGTGTCGAATTTGGTGTGCGGATGATCGCCTGCCAGATGACGATGGACGTGATGAGCATCAAACGCGAAGACCTGATTGACGGCGTTGAAATTGGCGGGGCTGCCACCTTCCTCGAATATGCAGCCGACGCGGATATCACCCTGTATATGTGACAGCGAACAGATTGGAATTTTGCGTCTGCGCACCCGCGCCATTGAACCGGGATACGGCGCAGACGCTTGCAGTAACCGTTTGCTTTTCTGAAAGACCGGCAGCTTATTCAAGCCAACTTAGAGGACTCTGAACTATGGCGGATGACAACAAAATCCTGATCGTGATGACCAGCGGCAAAGATACCCCGCGCCGCTGCGCCACGCCGTTCTTTTTCGCCAGCCTTGCCGCGGCGATGGACTATGAAGTCGAAATGTTCTTCACCATCGACGGCACAACCCTGCTGGAGAAAGGTGTCGCTGAAACCGTCTACCCGCGCGAGGGTGGCGAAAATGTTGCCAAGTATATGCAGGACTGCATTGACGCTGAAATCCCCTTCTACTGCTGCTCTGCTTCGATGGAACTGCACGGGCTGAAAGAAGCGGATCTGATCGATTACGTGCAGTTCGGCGGCGGTGCCAAGATGTGGGAACTGGCGGACGACGCCGGCAAAGTCCTGACCTTCTGATCCTGAAAGGAGCTTACGATGGCAGCGATAAACGGCTGCGAAGTGCCTGAGAACCTGTACTACTTTCTGGAGAAACACTGCTGGGCACTGCCCACCGAAGACGGCAAAGTGCGTGTAGGGCTGACGGTGGTCGCCACCAAAATGGCGGGCAACCTGACGGCAGTCACGCCGCGCTCCAAGAAGATTGGCGGCGAACTGGAACGCGGCAAGAGCATCGGCACAATGGAGAGCAGCAAATATGTTGGACCGATCCCCACCCCCGTGACCGGCATCCTTGCCAGTGTTAACGAGGCGATCAAGGATAACCCGAATATCGTCGTCGTTGACCCCTATGGCAAAGGCTGGGTCGCGGAATTTGAGGTGGCGGACTGGGACAAACAGAAGGACGAACTGCTGACCGGTGCGGCAGCCGTTGAAGCCTACAAGCAATTTATGGAGGAACAGGGATTCTCCTGTGCATGATTTTGTCTGCTGGGGTCCCCCTGTGGATTGACGCAGCAGGCGTGCAGCGGACGTCACGAGCGACGACAACCTGACGCCTGAAAACTGTCCACAGGGCAAACGAGTAGACCTGCATGATGAAGCTGCCTGCTGAACAGAGGGTTAACCCCTTGCTCGCCCGGTGCGCTCATCTCGTGCTGGACTGCTCGACCAGCAGACCCACACCTCAACTACTGCATTTTCTGGGGGTGACCATGTTTCAGAACAAAGATGATACCATTTATCAGGCGTTACAAAAGCGGGGCATCTCGCGCCGTGACTTTTTGAAGATTGCCACTATCACGACGGCGATGCTGGGGCTGGAATATTCACAGGTGGGGCGGGTGATTGCCCAGATGGAAACCCGCACCCGTGTGCCGGTGATCTGGCTGCATTTCCAGGACTGCACCGGCTGCTCAGAAGCGATTACACGCTCCTATAACCCCAGTCTGGCGCGGCTGATCCTCAACGATATCTCGCTGGACTACCACGAAACGTTGATGGCAGCGGCGGGGCATCAGGCAGAAGCCGCCAAGCAGGCAGTCATGCAGGCATATGCCGGCAACTACGTGCTGGTGGTCGAAGGCAGTGTGCCTACGGGCTTTGGCATGACCAGCATTGGCGGGCGCGCCGCAGAAGACATCCTGCGCGAAGCCGCAGCCGGCGCCATGGCAATCGTTTCGGTCGGCAACTGCGCGGCGTTCGGCGGTATTCCTGCCGCCAAGCCCAACCCGACTGGTGCGCACGGCGTCTGGGAGCTGATTACCGACAAGCCGATTATCAACGTGCCGGGCTGCCCGCCCATCCCGGAAGTAATGACCAACACCATCGCCCATATCCTGCTGCTGGGCACGCTGCCCGAACTCGACCGGCTCAACCGCCCGAAGATGTTTTACGGGCAAACGGTGCATGACCGCTGCGTGCGGCGCGGCTTCTACGATGCTGGATTGTTCGCCAACAGCTTTGGCGACGAAGGCTACAAAGCCGGTTACTGCCTGTTCAAACTGGGCTGCAAGGGTCCCACAACCTACAACGCCTGCCCATCGGTCAAATGGAATGAAGGCACAAGCTGGCCCGTGCAGGCTGGGCATCCCTGTCTGGGTTGTTCAGAGCCGAACTTCTGGGATTCTGCCGGGTTCTATCAGGGGCAAAGCGCGCTGATTGACGTGCCCAACCTGACTGCTGCGGCAGGTGCTGCGGCAGTGGGCATCGCTGCGGGGGCAGGTGCTGCCGCCGCCAACGCCGCCACTAAGCGCCGTGCCGAACAGGCGACTCCTGCGCAGGTCCCGGCGGATAAGGAGGAGGACAACTCATGAACGGCGTTACGGATGCCATGCTCTTTGTGCGCGGACCATTGTTCACCGCCGCGCTGCTGTTCTTTATCTTCGGCATGTTCTACCGGCTGATCAGCGTCATCATGCTCGGCTGGAAACGCGATCATGTCCCCAGCAAACACAGCAAGGTCGTGGGCGGTACGGTGAATCTGCTGCGCCCACTGGTCATTTTCCCGTTCCTGCCGCGTATCCGCGAGGCGGCAAATCGCAACCCGGTGACATACCTGGCGGGCGGCATCTTCCATGTCGGCTTGTTCGTCGTGGTCTTTCTGGGCGCGGCGCATGTGCTGGCATGGGAATCCGTGCTGGGCTTCCGCTGGCCCACGCTGCCCCTGCCGATCATTGACTTCTTCGCGGCAATCACGATCATCGCGCTGATCGTGCTGTTCTTCAACCGCCTGTACCACCCGGTGCTGCGGCTGCTGAGCCGCCCGCCCGATTTTCTGAACCTGATTATCGTGTTTTTGCCGTTCGTCACCGGCTTCTTCATGACCCACCGGCTGTTCCTGCCTTACGAACAGATTTACACCATCCATGTCCTGACGGTTGACATCCTGCTGTTCTGGATCCCGTTGAGCCGGATTTCACACTTCGTCTTTTACTTCATCACCAAGCCAAGACACGGCGCGCGTTTTGCCCAGCGCGGCGCGAAACCCTAACGGAGGTGTCGCATGGCAAGCAATGGCAAAGTACGCGAAACCGCGTTAAACACCTATATCAAAGAAGTGGGGGCAGCGGTTGCCGCACAGCTAGAAGCCTGTACCCGCTGCGGCATCTGCGCAGAAGCCTGTCACTTTTATATCGCTACCGGCAAGCCGGAATATACGCCGATCTGGAAAGTGGAACTGGTGCGGCGGCTGTATGAACAGCGCTTTACACCCATTGGGCGGCTGAAAGTCGCGCTGGGGCTGGAAAAGCGCGTCACCGAAGCCGACCTGGAACAGTGGGTCGAATATGACTACCACGCCTGCACCATGTGCCAGCGCTGTTCACTGGTCTGCCCGATGGGCATCCAGATTGCCGACCTGATCCATATGGCGCGTTCCGGGCTGCATGCCGCCGGGCTGACGCCGGAAGACCTCCAGCAGGCGCTGGATAACCAGCTTGAAGTGGGCAGCCCGCTCGGTGTGGATGACGATACCTTCGACGACCGCATGGAGTGGATTCAGGAAGACTGGGAAGTTGACCTGCCGATTGACAAAGCGGGAGCCGACGCGCTGCTGGTCTTCTCGTCCATCGAAATCATGAAGTTCCCGGACAACATCGCCGCGATTGCCAAAATCCTCGACGCCGGGGGTATCAACTGGACCCTGAGCAAAGCAGCGCGCGAAGTGACCAACTTCGGGCTGTATGCTGGCTCGGATGAACTGGAAACGTTTATCGTGCGCCGCATCATCGAACCGGCGAAGCGCATGAAGGTCAAGCGCGTGATCGTCTCGGAATGTGGTCACGCCTATGACAACCTGCGCTTCCGCGCTGCCAACCTGCTGGGCGAAACCCTGCCGTTTGAAATTGTGCACATCACCGAGGTGATCGGCGAACTGCTGGACAGCGGCAAGATCAAGGTCAAACCCGGTGTCCTCACAGAAAAAGTGACCTTCCATGACGCCTGCAAGATTCAGCGCCGGGGTGGCAACTTCGACCAGCCGCGCGACGTGCTCAAGCAGTTGGCGGGCAGCAACTTCGTTGAAATGACGCCCAACCGCGAAGAGGCTTTCTGCTGCGGTGGGGGTGGTGGGGTGATTGCGACCAAAGCGGCGGATACCGTGCGCCGCGCCGCGTTCACTGTCAAACTTGACCAGATCAACAAAACTGGCGCGCACAAAGTCGCCATGACCTGTTCAAACTGCCGCCTTCAGTTCCTGGATTGTGTGGATCATTTCGCGCTGGACTGGGAAGTGCTGGGACTCGCGCAGCTTGTTGCCGATAACCTGGTGAAATAAGAGAGGATCCACTCATGACAGAGCGTATTGTTGTTGATCCCATTACCCGTATTGAAGGTCATCTGCGTATCGAGGCGGAACTGGATGCCGAGAACAACATCACGGCGGCGTACAGCTCCGGCACCCAGGTACGCGGCATCGAAATAATCCTGCGGGGGCGCGACCCGCGCGACGCCTGGGCGTTCACCCAGCGTGTCTGCGGCGTTTGCACCACCGTCCATTCGTTTGCATCCTTGCGTGCCGTTGAAGACGCGCTGGACATCACCATCCCGCGCAACGCCAATCTGATCCGTAACCTGATGGTTGCCCAGCAGTTCGTCCACGACCATGTGATGCACTTTTATCACCTGCACGCGCTGGATTGGGTGGACATCGTGTCTGGCTTGAGCGCCGACCCGGCGGCAACCGCCCAGATTCAGCAGACGATTTCGCCGAATCATCCCAACGCTTCGCCGGGATACTTCAAGCAGGTGCAGGATCAGGTCAAGGCGATTGTGGACAGCGGGCAGTTGGGGCTGTTTGCCAACGCCTACTGGGGACACCCGGCGTACAAGCTGCCGCCAGAAGTCAACCTGCTGGCGACGGCGCACTATCTGGAAGCGCTGGACTGGCAGCGTGATGTCGTCAAACTGCATGCGCTGTTCGGCGGCAAAAACCCGCACCCGAACTTCGTGGTCGGCGGTGTGCCAACAGCGATCAACCCGGCGGGCGATGTTGCCCTCAATGCCGAAGGTCTCAGCCTGATTCAGAATGTCATCAGCAGCATTCAGACCTTTGTGGATCAGGTCTACCTGCCCGACCTGCTGGCGATTGCGCCGTTCTATAAAGAGTGGGCAGGTTATGGCGAAAATACCGGCAACTTCCTGAGCTGGGGCGAGTTCCCGCTGGGCGACCCGCGCGATACGAGCAACCAGTTTGTGCCGCGCGGCGTGATCATGGATCGTGATCTGGCAAATGTGATCGTGCCGGACCCGAAAGACTTCGCGGAAGTGAAGGAGTTCATCGCCCGTTCGTGGTATGACTACAGCGGCGGCAAAGACAGCGGTCTGCACCCCTTTGAAGGCGAAACCGCCCTCAACTACACCGGACCCACGCCGCCCTATGAGCACCTCGAAGTCGAAAACGCCTATAGCTGGATGAAAGCGCCGCGCTTCCGCGAAAAACCGATGGAAGTCGGTCCGCTGGCGCGCGTGCTGATGATGTACGCCAGCGGCAACGCGCAGGTGCGCGAACTGGTCGACTCGACGCTGGCGGCACTGGACGCGCCGATTGAAGCGGTGTTCTCGACACTGGGACGCACAGCGGCGCGCGCCATCGAAACCAAAGTCATCGCCGATCAAATGGCAGGATGGAACAACGACCTCGTTGCCAATATCGCTGGCGGTGATCTGGATAACTGGAACGGCACGCGCTGGGAACCGCGCACATGGCCCGGACACGCCGAGGGCTTCGGCTGGCACGAAGCGCCGCGCGGCGCGCTCGGTCACTGGGTGGTGATTGACAATGGCACGATCAGCAATTACCAGCTTGTTGTGCCGACCACATGGAACGGATCGCCGCGTGACCATCTGGGGCAGCCCAGCCCGTATGAGTCGTCGCTGGTGGGCACGCCGATGGCAGACCCGGAACAACCGCTGGAAATCCTGCGCACAATCCACAGCTTTGACCCCTGCATGTCCTGTGCCATTCACCTGATGGATGTCAACGGCAAGGATCTTGGTGAAGTGGACGCCACGCCCGGTCTGGCGTGCCGCGTGTTGTAGGCGGGGATACCTGTAGTCGCAGTGTCCTGGGGGCGCAGTCACCGCTGACCGCGCCCTTTCTCTGCCCGCGGCGCACACGCGCCTGACGCGGCGCGGATGCACCCGACGACCAGCAAACGGCAGCCGAAACGGGTAACGAAAAGCAGGCTGACAGCATCTAAGGCACTGAGGTGTAGTGATGACTCCGAATAAAACTGACAGGCGAGTGCTGGTACTGGGCATCGGCAATATCCTGAACACGGATGAAGGCGTCGGCGTGCATGCTGTGCGGGCGCTGCAAGCGAAGTTCGGCGAACCGCAAGGCTTCGCGCTGCTGGACGGCGGCACACTCGGTTTGAATTTGCTGCCGCTGGTGGACGACGCCACGCACCTGCTCAT
>DAOTWP010000343.1:0-4416 GCA_034435675.1 Anaerolineae bacterium | reverse complement strand
CGCCGAAAACCGTGTTGCGGCAGCCCACGTCCGCCAGCACGGGGTGTTCGCGCCCCTGCACATCGCGCAGGGCGACTTTGTGCGTTTCGCACGGACGCCCGCAGTCCAGGTAGCTGCTGCCGGTGGACAAGAAGCGGCAGAAGACGCAGTGTTCGGTGTGGAACACAGGCAGGTGATGGTAGGCGATCACTTCAAGGCGTTCGCCGCCGACTGCCTGTGCCAACTGGCAGATTTGCTCGGCGTTCAGGTCGTGCGTTGGCGGCAACCGTTCGATACCCAGCCGGAAATAGCTGTCGGCGCTGAGCTGGTTAGCGGCGTTCAGGCTGAAGTCACCGATCAGCGCGTGCTGGTGGCGTCCCTGCAATGCTTCCAGCAGCCCGCCGGAGCGCACAACAATCGGACAGTCTAGCCGCAGCAGGAAATTGACCACGCGCTGTTCGTGCGGTTTGAGCACGCGCGGGCTGGCGACACGCGGCGTAATCCCGGCGGCGGCAATCCGTTCGACAGCAGGGCGCAGCCCGTACAGTTCCAGATAATCCAGCGTGATGCTGGCAGGCTGTGGGCGCAGCGCCAGCGCGGCATCAAGCTGTTCCGGCGTGCGCACCAGCAGGTGCAGCCGTGGTGTGCCCTGCTGTGGCACAGGCTGACGTTCGACGCCGGAAAGCGCCTGTTCCAGCACCGCCAGCGCATCGTGAAGCACAGGCGGCGGGGGCGCTGCCTGCATCTGCGCAAGCTGTTCGACTGCTTCCTGCCGCAGCCGGTTGAGCAGCGAACTGGGAATAAATGGCTCGCCGGCAATGTCTGCCGTAAGCTGTTCCAGCCGGTAGGTTGTGCCGCCCAGCCGCCCCAACTGCTGCCGCAGGTAGTCCAGTGTGACGCCGCGCTGGTTGGCGCGCCCCAGCGCTTCGGCAGAGCTGACACGCACCGTAAACGTGGGCTGCTGCGCCAGCGTCCACGTCAGCGCCAGCGGCTCGCCTTCATGCGCGAACACCTGCACGGTGACGGGCTGGCGGTGCAGCGGCGCGTTCGCCTGCGTAAACGCTTTCGCCGCCCGCTCGACCTGCGCGTCCGCCGTGCGCCAGACCCAATCCCCGGCGCGAATACGGCTGAAATTGATCGCACCATTGCCAAAGCGCAGTTCCAGCCGTTTGCCCACCGGCGTCACCGCGTAGAGATGCCCGCCTTCTTCGTCCTCTTCCGGGCTGCGCCAATCGGCAGCATCAAACACGATGCCATCGCCGGGTTTGAGCGGCGCAGTGCCGTGAATCTCTGCCGGCGCAATCAGCACTGCGTCGCGCTGCACCTGCGTCACCCTGCCGCACAGCACGCCCCGGTGGCGTGGCGAACGCCCGCTGACGACTGCCTGATGATCCGTGCCGGAGAGAAACCATGCCCCCAGCCCGCGCGAATAGACCTGTTCCAGCAGGACCTCCTCCTGCGGCGTGACCGGGTTGGGGCGCTGTCCCCACGCGGCGTCCACCGCGCGGCGGTAGGCGCTGGTGGTCAGCGCGACATAGTTTTCGTCCTTATAGCGTCCTTCGATCTTCAGCGTGGAAATGCCGATGTCGATGATTTCGGGAATCTGGTGCAGGGCGAACAGGTCGCCGGGGGAGAGCAGATAACGCGCGTCACCCAGCGGCTTGAGCTGGTCGTCCACGATCAGCTCATAGGGCAGGCGGCATGCCTGCGCGCACTTGCCCCGGTTGGCGCTGCGCCCGCCCCACGCTTCCGATGAAAAGCACTGCCCGGAATAGGACACGCACAGCGCCCCATGCACAAAGATTTCCAGTTCGCAGTCGGTCTGCTCGCGAATAGCGCGGATCTCCTTAAGCGACAGTTCGCGCGCCAGCACCACGCGGCTGACGCCGAAGCGCTGCGCCAGCGCCACGCCCTCCGCGCTGGTGATGCTCATCTGCGTGCTGCCGTGCACATTAACCGCCGGCGCGATCTGCTGCACCAACTGCGCCATACCCACATCCTGCACAATCAGCGCGTCCGCCCCAGCAGCGGCAATCTGCTCAATGGCGCGCACCGCCTCGCGCAGTTCGTGGTCAAAGATCAGCGTGTTGAATGTGACGTAGCCTTTCACGCCCCGGCTGTGCAGTGTGCGCAGCACGTCGGGCAGTTCGGTCAGCGTAAAGCCGACCCTGGCGCGGGCGGTGAAGTGCTTTAAGCCGAAATAGACCGCATCGGCACCCGCTTCGATGGCGGCGTGAAGCTGCGGAAAATAACCGGCAGGACTCATGATTTCAGGCTTGCTGACAGGTGTAGCGGGCATGATTCAATCCGTGTACAGGGTCTACTGGCGCGGGCAGTCTTTTGCTTGCTGCCGGGCATTTTCGCACAACTGCGCGCGAATCACCATTGGGAGCGGCTTAACGGGGCATTCTGGCTGTTGGGAAGCGCAGGCGCAGTGCAGACTTGCGCGGCGGCGGGTCAACGTTGTGTTATTTGCTGCTCATTTAACCAGTGGAGGAGTTGAACAGCACGTGCGACGCGGCTGCAAAAACGCTTGCGCAAACGTTTTTGTAGTTGTGTAATCCATTACTTAGCAAGTTACAATTGTCAGCAGAAATAGATGACACCTGTCACTACATTCTCTTTGGTTAATCTGCATAAATTAAGTACAAGATAAGCGCGATTTTTTACGGTACTGCGCACGTTTATCAACCCTAATTTAAGGGACAGGGAGTCCTGGGCTACAAACCCTGCCAAAGCTGCACCCCCCATCGCGAACAAGATTTGTATACACGACGAAAAAAGGACCTGCAGCATGAACCTCTTAGAGCGCCTCTGTACACCGAGCAACCGTTTTGAACAGATGGACCGGCATTTTAGCCCGGTTTCGGAACTGTATGCGGGTGGTGACCAACTGATGACGGCACTGCGGCGCGGGTGGCAGATGGACATGCTCGTTTTCCGTGCAGATCATCCACTGGGCACAACCCGGCATGTCAGCATTTTCAGCTTTGTTCTGCGGCGGGACAGCGAGAAAATGACGCTGGGCGTGGTTGCTAATCCATATATCACCCGCCTGGTCAACGAACTAGGCGTGCATGTGGTGCATTTGCAGGTGGCACAGGCGCGCATGCCGCGTGTACGCACACGCCAACCTGTGGCAAAAGCGCAGTTCAGCCATACCGCAAAGGCACAACCCTGAAAGGCGCGCCAGCGCAGCGTCATCTTCGCAGCCCGTCCCTACTACAACCACGATCCTTGCTCAAGCCCGCCCGATTCTTGCGGCACTGACTCTCGGCAGGGGCACAGTCCCCTGCTCAGCCTTCGCCAGCGGTAATCGCGGCAGCCGGGGCAGCTTGACTACATCGCGCGCATCTCCCCCCAGCATGACCCCGCGCAAAAATCAGGGTAGTATCACACTGTGCCGCGAGTCAACGGGCGGTGGGCATACTCAGACAGGCAAAACCTCAAGAAACGCACCTTGATGCGGACGAAATATCTGAAAATCGCGCTGATCAAAACTATAGCTTTGGGAGATGTTCAGGCGTTCAGCGAGTGCCATGATTGCTGTATCAGCGAAATCAAACTCGGCGTCCCGGTATTGCTTCTGGATTTCCAGCATGCGCTGCATATCCTGCGCTGTTGGTTCAATGATCGCGAAATTCCCATTCAGCACGGACTCAAAGAATGTTACCGCCTGCTGGTAGTGGGTGCGAGCAGTTAGCATGTAGAACGTTTCAAACAATACAGGAGTCGGAAGAATCTGCACAATTGGCATTGTAGACAATACTGCACGTGCCTTCAAGTGATTGCGATCTCGGCGGTAAGTCACCGCGAGCAGAAAACTGGTATCAAGAATCACGGTCATCATCTTGTTCCCTGAAGTATTCCCTCAGGGTTTTGCTTACCGTCACTGACATATCATCAATGTCGTCGTCAAATAACCCCAGCAGGTTTTCCAGCGGATTCCCCTGCGAAGGGTTCGCTATCTTCGTGGGAGCGGTGTGCTGTTCCAGCAGTTGGCGCAGGAAATCTTCCGGCGAGAGGTTGGCAGCCTGGGCGCGTGCGTTGATCTGTGCAACAAGCTCATCAGGTAACATCAGCCCGGTCATCGGTTCGCCTCGTCAAATTAACTTACATTCTATAATTGTAGCAACCAGAGCGGCTGCGTTACAGGCTGGCAGTAACTTCTACCCCCGCATGACCCCGCGCTAAAAAAATGATGAGCAGGGGCAAAGCGCCTGCCCATCGCTGCGTTCTGGTCAACGAATTCTGCGCGCAGCCTGGAAAGCGGTCACCGGGCTGCCAATCAGCACACCGGACAGCACAGCAGCCTGCACTGCCTGGTCGTGACACTCTGCTGCGGCTGAAGCCGCGCAGCTTCTCGTTGGTTAGGCATGGCTGACCTCCGAGCTACTTGCGCCGTGTCCAGGCGAACTACGCTTGCCCCGTAGAACG
>DAOTWP010000342.1:0-23166 GCA_034435675.1 Anaerolineae bacterium | reverse complement strand
CATTTGCTGAATACGCGGTTGTGCCGCAGCAAAGCTGCATCCCGGTCCGGCGCGATGTGCCGCTGTCTGCGGCGGCGCTGGTCGGCTGCGCGGTGGCAACCGGCGTGGGCGCGGCATTATATACGGCTGGCGTGCGCCCGGGCGAAAGCGTCGTGGTTTTTGGCTGCGGCGGGGTGGGCTTGAACATCATTCAGGGGGCGGCACTGTGCGGCGCAGGCACGATTATCGCCGTAGACCTCAACGCGGCGAAAATGCGGCTGGCGCGGCAGTTCGGCGCGACACATACGCTGCTGTCCGGCGAGCACACGCTGGCGGAAATCCGCGCGCTGACCGGCGGGCGTGGTGCGGATCACGCTTTCGAGGCGGTGGGCATTCCCACGCTGCAAGAGCTGGCGCTGGAAGCAGCGCGCCCCGGCGGCACAATCGTGCTGGCGGGACTGTCGCCGATGGGCAGCAGCACCAATCTGCCCGGCGCGGTGCTGACCCGGCAGGAGAAAACAGTCAAAGGCAGCTACTATGGCAGTGTGTACCCGGCGCGCGATTTCCCGCTGCTGCTGGACTTGTATATGGGGCGGCGGCTGCTGCTGGATGAACTGATTTCGCAGACCTACCCGCTGGAGGCGATCAACACGGCATTTGAGACGATGCTGGCAGGCGAGGTGGCACGCGGGGTGATTGTGTTCTAAGCGTGCGCATCCGTACTGGCAAGCAGCCGCAGCACCATGCTTTGCAGCTCGGCAATTTCAAACGGTTTCTTCAGGTAGCCATCCACTTCCTGCAATTTGCCAATCAAGCGGTTGGCAGGGTCGGCATAGGCGCTGGCGACCAGCACCTTGACGCCAACACTCTTGCGCCAGTCGTTGATGAAGTGCAGCAAACTCCACCCGCTGACTTCTGGCAGCCCGATATCAAGGATAATCAAATCCGGGCGCTGCTGCTCGATAAATCGCACTGCCTGCTCGGCATTATAGGTGTGGTACGCGCTCAGCCCGATTGCCTCAAGACTCAGGCGCATCAGCTCTGCGACATCAATAACATCTTCGACGATGAGGATCATTTTGGCGTCCGGCATAATTACCCTCACAATGCAGCATTTCTACGAGTAAGTATAACAAACCCGCAACTGAGGGCAACTTGAGGATTGCTGTCCGGGCTGTCAGCGCAGGCGCGGCAGCCCAATGCTACCCAGCGTAGCTCCAGCCCAGCGCCGTAAGCGTGAGGGTGTCGCCAACACTGCCCGCCTTGAACACCGCGCCGCCAACCACCGCTCCCACCAGCAGGTCATGGTCGCCGCCGACCTCAGCAAGCTGCGTCACCCGGCATTCGAGCACTGCCGCCGCGCCGTCAATCACCGGGCAGCCTGTCACCGGCGCGGGCGTGTAGCTGATTTTTTGCAGCTTGTCCGGGTCTTTGGCGTGCCCTTTGGTCAGACGTTTGATAATCTCCTCGTCGGCACGGTAGAAAATGTTGACCGCGAACACCCCGCCGGTCTGCACCAGCGCGTGCGTGTAGGCACTTTTCGCCAGCGCGATGGTCAGCATGCGCGGCTCGAACGAACTCTGCATGACCCAATTGGCGACCATCGCATTCTCTGTGTCACCCGTGCGTGTGGTGATGGCATAAAACCCATAGGGCATCAGCCGCAGGGCGGTCTTGACGGCATCTTCAGACATCGCGGTATCCGACATTACACAATTCCCCTATACTATATACTTCTTACACTGTGGCGATCATACTCGCAACTGCGGGCACAAAGATCGGACAAAGGTACAGTCTTGTGGTCTGCCAGCAGTACCTTTCGCCTACGCGGCATGGTTGTCAGGCAGGCGGCAAACGCGGCATAATCGCGCCATGTCCGGTAGGTATCGGCATGGCAAAACAGGGGAGACAGAGAGATGCAGATCAATCTTGGGCAGCTGCTGGTGTGGGTGATTATCGGGCTGCTGGCGGGGTCGCTGGCGGGCTGGCTGTTCGCCGGGCGGCGGCGCGGCTTCGGCGTGCTGGTCAACCTGGTGATCGGGCTGCTGGGGGCGCTGCTGGGCGGGGCGCTGTTCCAGGCGCTGGGCATCCGGCTGAATCTGGGGCAGATTACACTGAGCTTTGACGATTTCGTCGCCGCGTTCATTGGCGCGGTGCTGCTGCTGCTGCTGATCGCGTTCCTGCCCCGCCGCTGAGCGGGCACAGGCAGCGGGGGTGCGGCTGGCGTGCCGTGCCCTCGCCGCTAGCGCGCGTCCACCCAGGCAATCAGGGCGTCGTGACGCTGATGTGCTGAAGCTGGGGGGGTGCTTTGCGGACTGACATCAGGCACTCTGGTATCAGCGGTTCAAAACCGCTGCCTACAGCAGAAGCCTGGCACCCCGTAAAGGGGCTGGCGGCTGTTCGAACAAACTCGTTGTGATGTCCCATTCGCGCTCAAACCGGGTGACGTTCCGACTGCCGTCATTGTCGGCTGGGAGTCTTCCATAGACTTTGTATAGCCGATGGCGCGCTGCTTCCTCTCAGTCGATGCGACAGTTTTCCCGTTCGCCAAACGGGGTAAATTCGCTTTGCGGTGCTGCTTTCGCCTCTTGCCTTGCTTCTCTGTGTGCCTCAGTGGTGAATCGTTGATGCGCTTCAGCCAGTCCAATCAGACCGCGCAACCGCGCAGGGCATCTGCCGTCTGCGCCGGTTCTGCGGTACAATGCACACTCTGGACAACAAACGGGGACAGCAATCGGAAAAACGGGCATGAATAATCAGAACGGGTTTTACACGCCGGAACGGGTGCTGGTCATCGCTGCGCATGCCGACGACATCGAGTTCGGTGCGGCGGGCACAGTGGCACGCTGGACCGATGCAGGCACACAGGTCAGCTACTGCATTGTCACCGACAATTCTGCGGGCAGCAACGCGCCAGACGCCGACCTGACGGCGCTGATGGCACGCCGCCGCGCAGAACAGCTTGCCAGCGCTGCTGAAGTCGGCGTAACGGATGTGCATTTTCTGGGCTATAAAGACGGTACGCTTCAGCCCACGCTCGACCTGCGCCGCGAACTCACCCGGCTGATTCGCACCCTGCGCCCGCAGGTCGTCGTCACGATGGACTTCACTACGGTGTTTGTGGAGGACGCAGGCTATATCAACCATCCCGACCACCGCGCCGCTGGCGAAGCCGCCGTCTATGCCGTATTCCCCAGCGCGGGCACGCGCCCCATTTTCCCTGAACTGCTGGCGGAAGGGCTGGAACCGCACGAAGTCCACCGGCTGTATCTGATGCTCGTCCAGCATCCGAATCTGTTCGTGGACATCAGCAGCACGCGCGAACGCAAATACGCCGCGCTGCGCTGCCACGCCTCACAGCTTGACGAGGCGACGGTCAACATGGTGCGCGGGTGGGACAACAGCACAGGCAGGCGTTTCAGCGTGGAAGCCGCCGAGTCGTTCCGCGTGATCATCCTGAAAGACGATGCGCCCGCCACGGTGCCAGAAAGCGCCCCCGCAGCGGCAGCAACTTCCGCGTGATTCAGCGGGCGGGCATGGCGCGGGCAGCGGCGCAGTTGGTCACATTGAACAGCAGCAGGCAGCAATCACCGCTGGGTGGTTGCGTACACAGGAAAGGCAGCAGCGGATGAAAATCGCACTGATTGGCGCGGGGAACGTAGGGCAGGGCTTGCTGGAAATCCTGCATGACCAGGCAAAGACCCTGCGCAGCAGCGCCGGGTTCTTCCCGCAGGTGGTCGCCGTTGCCACCCGCAGCCGGGGCACGCTTTACCAGAGTACCGGGCTGCATCTGGCGCCGCTGCTGGACGCGCTGAGAAACGGTACGCTGGCGGGGTATCCTGACTTTCCCGGTTTGCACCGCGATTGGGATGCCGAACGCATAGCCCGCGAGTCCGATGCCGAAGTGCTGGTCGAAGCGACCCCCTCGAACTTCACAGACGCGCAGCCGGCGTTGGGACTGGTCGAGGCAGCGCTGCACAGCCGCAAGCATGTCGTGCTGGCAAACAAGGGTCCAGTGGCACTGGCATATGCCCCATTGCAGGAACTGGCGCGGATTAAGGGCGTGCGCCTGCTGTTTGAGGCAACCGTCATGGCAGGAACCCCGTGTATCCGGCTGGCAGGCGAAGCGTTGGCGGGGGCGAACATCCACGCAGTGCGCGGCATCCTTAACGGCACGACCAACTACATGCTCACCCGCATGGAAAGCGGCATGGACTACGCTGCCGCATTGGCAGAGGCGCAGGTGCTCGGTTATGCCGAGACCGACCCGACCGCAGATGTGGATGGCTGGGACGCGGCAGGCAAGGCGTTGATTCTGGCGAACGCCATTTTCGGCATGCAGCTAAGCCTTGACGCCATGCAGGTGCAGGGTATTCGCGGCATCAGCCCGGCGGACATCGCAGCGGCACAGGCGGCGGGCGAACACTGGAAGCTGGTCGTGCAGGTCAGCCCGCAGGGAGCCAGCGTCACCCCGCAGCGCCTGCCCGCTGGCGACCCACTGGCGCAGGTGGGCGGCAGCCTGAACGCCATCACCTACCATGCCGAGCTTCCCGGCGCGATCACGCTGATCGGCGCGGGTGCAGGACGGCGTGAAACCGGTTTCGCGCTGCTGTCCGACTTACTAGCGGTACATCGCTAGACATTATATAGTTTAAGAACCTGTCCGTAGATGCATCAAGCCGGGCGAGGTGCGCTTCGCCCCTACAGGAAAATCTGATTTCTCGGATCGGTACTCAAGTAACGGGTAAGTACTGCTTGCCAGCAGCAATCTTAACACTCTACGTGAGTCAACCCTGTCTATAATAGATGAGGTGAACAACTTCTTGTTAAGACGGACTCGGCTCATGCAGCTTCAGGCAATCCAGACATCGGCTACCGCACAGGCTACCTCACGGGGACGGTTTATGCAGTACAAAGGCAAGCTTTTGGTTGTCGAAGATGATCTGCATCTTCTTGAAGGTATTCGGGACATCCTGCAACTGGAAGGCTACGAAGTCCTGACAGCGCGCGATGGCGAAGCAGGTTTAAGCGCGCTGCGTGATGCCGTTCCGCCGCCCGATTTGATCGTTTCGGACATCATGATGCCGCGCATGAACGGGTTGGAACTGCTGGACGCCGTGCGGCAGGAAGAACGCTGGGTCAAGATTCCGTTCATTTTCCTGACGGCGCGCGGCGAACGCGAAGATATTCAGCGCGGCAAGAAAAAAGGCGTTGATGATTATCTCGTCAAGCCGTTTGATGCCAGCGACCTGCTCATCGCCATTGAGGCGAAGCTGAACCGCCACCGCAGCCTGAATCGTGTGCATCAAGACGAAATGGTCGGTCTCAAACGCAGCATTCTGACCATCCTCAATCATGAATTCCGTACCCCGCTGACGCTGATTGTCGCCTATGCCGACATGCTCAACGAAGGGGACCCCAACAAATTGAGCGATGACGAACTGCTGACCTTCCTTAAGGGCGTCAATTCCGGCGCGGATCGCCTGCGCCACCTGATTGAAAACTTTATTTTGCTGGTGGAACTGCAAACCGGCGAAGCGGCGAAAAATCTGGGCTTCCGCCAACGGCGGCATGAGAATGTTGCCGCGCTGGTCTACGAAGCACACCGCCGCGCCACCCGCGTGCTGGAAATCCCGCGCGAATGTCAGGTGCATGTTGAGGACGATGCCGGTCCGGTGCTGGTGGACAGCGAATACGTTATCGGTGCGATTGAACAGTTGATTGACAACGCCCTCAAATTCTCGCCAGAGGACAGTACGGTTTTTGTCCAGGCGCGGCTTCAGCCCACCGCGAACGGCAGCACGGTGCGCATCAGCGTGCAGGATCACGGACGCGGCATCCCTGACGAAGAGCTGGCGCACATCTGGGATTATTTCTACCAGATCAACCGCAGCACCTTTGAAGACCAGGGGGCAGGCAGCGGGCTGGCGATTGTGCGCGGCATGGCAGAGCTGCACGGCGGCAGTGTTGAAGTGGCGACCACGCCCGGCGAAGGCAGCGTTTTCACCTTCGTGCTGCCGGTGGCATAACGACCAGCAGACCGCATAGGCTTGCAGCAGGGCGGCGCACGCGGGTGTCGCCCTGTTTTTATTTGCGCCTGAATTTCGCGGGGTTCTGCGCGGGCGGTGCTGGCACACTCCCCTGGCATGTGCTATAGTCGTCAATGTCCGATTTTTCGGCGGCTGACCCGCGTGTGCCGGGGATGCGCCCTTGCTGAATGACCTAAACCGAGGATTAGCCCATGCCTTCTTTGTTTCAAAAAGTTCAGACGCTGGTGAGCGCTAACCTGCACGCCATTGTGGATCGTGCGCTGGAATCCAACTCGCTTCAGGTGATGGATGAGTACATTCGTCAGGTGGAGCGCAATCTCGATGCCCTCGAAGACTCGGCGGCAACCGTTGGTGGGACTGTCAAGACGCTCAAACGCAAATATGAAGAGTTCGCCGCTGCGGCTGAAAAGCTGGACCGCGATATTGATACGCTGATTATCAAGGGCAAGGACGATCTTGCCGCCGCCGCGCAGCACGAGCTGAACACCAAACAGCAGCTTGCGCAGGAATACTATGAACAGTGGCAGGCGCAGCAGGGGCAGTATGACAAAATGCTGGATATGCGCCTGAAACTGGAAAGCAAGCTGACCACGGTGAAGCAGGAACGCGAACACCTGCGCGCCCTGCTGGAACTGGCAGAGGCGAAGAAGGTCACCGTCAAGACTATCAAGAGCCTCGACGGACTGGCAAACACCAGCGACACCGAAATCAACAACATGGCAGACCGCATTCGCGCCCGCATTGACGAACAGGACGCGCGGATGGAGATGGCAACGCGCAACCTATCCGACGAGATCGAAGAGGCAGTGCGCACAGGCGATGTGGAGCGCCAGCTTGACGAACGCCGCGCACGCCTGCTCGGCAAAACCGGTGGTGCCGAAAGCGAAGCGCAGGGCTAGGACTGACCAGAGCCGCGCCACAAACCGCAACCATGCAAGAATGATTGAAGGGCATGCCAGTGGCGTGCCCTTTATGATTCGAGCAGCGTAGGTGCTGTGTTCCCCCCTGTGGACGCAAGCGGCGCAGGCTTGCCGCGCTGCCCCGCCGCGCCGGGGTGATGGGCTGGGCACGGCTTCGGGAAGCACAGCTTACAACATCTAAACCACGTTCCCGTGAGTTCGCAGGTTTCTTAAGCGTTTGGCTTGCCGGAATTCGTTAAAGTGAATATGATTCCAGCCAAAGGATAAATAACCGTGACGCAGACCAAACGCACGATACTGTATATTGAGGATGACCCGGCAAGCCGCCGTCTGGTGGAACGCACGCTGAAACATGCCGGATATGAAGTGCTCCTCGCCGCGACGGGGTTAGAAGGCATAGACATGGCGCGCAGCCGCCCGCCAGACTTGATTCTGACCGACATCAACCTGCCCGACCTGAGCGGACGGGAAATTACCACGACGCTGCGGGCAGACCCGCGCTTTCGCAAGACGCCGATCGTCGCACTGACGGCGCAGGGCTATGGCGAACAGCGCGAAATGGCGCTGGCGGCGGGCGTGGATGGCTACCTGACCAAGCCGATTGATGTGGTGACGCTGCCTGAACAGGTCGAGTATTACTTCGACGGCGGCAAGGACAACATCGAGGCAGAGCGCCTGCTGGATGCGCAGACCCGCTACACGCAGGAAGTGGTTGCGCGGCTGGAACAGCGCATCCGCAAGCTGGAAAGCGCCAACAGCGAACTGCGCAAGCTGGACAAAATGAAGGACGCCTTCATCCAGGTCACCGCGCATGAACTGCGCACCCCGCTGACGCTGGTCTACGGCTACACACGCCTGTTTGAGGACAGCCCGGCGGTGCGCACGCTGCTGGAATCTGACCCGACGATGAAAACGATCATGCAGGGCATGGTGGACGGCGTCGAACGGATGCAGTCCATCATCAACGAAATCGTGACCATCAGCCGGATTATGACGCAGAACATTGACCTGACGCTGGCGGCAATCAACTTGCAGCAGGTGGTGCGCCGCGCAGTAGACAGTTACGCCAGCGCGATTCGGCAGCGCAGCCTGAATGTGCATCTGGACAGCAGCGGCTGGCCCGGCAGCATGCGCGCCGATGGCGAACTGCTGGCGCTGACCTTCAGCAACCTCGTCGGCAACGCAATCAAATATACACCGGACGGCAAAGACATTTACGTGCAGGTGCATACCGACGAGATCAGCCGTATGGTGCGCGTCAGCGTGCGCGATACCGGCATCGGCATTGACCCCGCCGACCAGCAGACGATTTTCGAGCGCTTTCATGTCGCCGGGGATACCAAACTGCATTCGACCAGCAAAACGGCGTTCCGGGGCGGCGGCTTGGGCTTGGGGCTAGCCATCTGCCGGGGTATTGTGCTGGCACACGCCGGGCGCATCTGGGTGGTCAGCGAAAAGTGTGACCCGCAGACGCTGCCGGGCAGCGAGTTTATCGTCGAACTCCCCTTGAATCTTGGTGCCGGGCAGCACAGCAGCCAGAACAGCGGCAGCCAAAACAGCGGCAGCCAGAATCATGCGATGCAGTGAGCCGCCATGTTAGAAACGGTTGAACTGCCGGGGATTACCCGCCAGAAGCTGCAACAGGCGAGTCTGCGCGGCATCGTGGCTGCCATCTCCACGCCGGTGCTGCTGGGCATGGCACCAATCTTCGGCAAGCTGGCGATTACCGCAGGCGCGGATTCGTTCACTGTTGCCGCCACGCGCACGCTGGTGGCTGTTGGGTTGATGTGGCTGGTCTATGCGCTGTTTTTCCGCCGCTATATCTACATCTACCCCGCCGGGCTGCTGGGCTGCATTGTCGTAGGCACGGTCAACGGCATCGGCTCGCTGTTCTATTATGGCGGGCTGCAACTGCTGGATGCCTCGCTGGTGCAGTTACTCAACGGCATGTATCTGGCGTTTGCTGTGCTGCTGTCCTACATCGCCGGGCAAAAGCTCAATGCGCGCATGATTACGCGCATGCTGCTGGCGCTGGTGGCGCTGGTAATCGTCACTGGCTTCAGCGCAACGAGCGTCAACTGGACCGGCGTGGGCTTGATGCTGGGCAGCGCGCTGATGTTCGCCGGGACGGTGGTCCTCAGCCAGTATGTGCTCTACGAAATGCCCGCGCAGACCGCCGCGCTGTACATCGTTTCGCAGATGGGCGTGGTGGTGACGATGGTCTGGGTGGCAGTGGGACAGCGCTTCACCAGCACAGACGCCCTGGGTGAGATTCTGCTGCCGATTCTGCTGCTGGGCGTGACGACGGCGCTGTCGCGGCTGGCGATGTTTGCCAGTGTCAAAATTCTGGGCGGGCTGCAAACCGCTGCCAACGCGATTGTCGAAATTGGCGTGGCGCTGCTGCTGGCGGCGCTGGTGCTGGGCGAAAGCCTGACCGCCGCGCAGTGGATCGGCGTGGGGGTGCTGGGGCTGAGCATTCTGCTGGTGCGCCCGCGTGACCTGCTGCCCACCGGCATTAACCCGGCGACACTGCTGGTCGCCAACATGAGCAGCGTGCAGTTCCAGCGCATTGCCTTTCACCGCGCCTTTGGCACGCGCGAACAGGATAACGAGCAGGGTGTAATGGCAACGCTGACCGCCGAGGATTTGCTGGCGATTCAACGCATGATGGGCGCGAGCAGCGGTCCGGTAGACCCCTTCCCGATTGGCAGCGGGGCGTACAGCGTGGACCTGACCAGTTTCCTGCCGCGCGAGAAGGTGGATATTGATATGACCCGCCCGCTGCCACCCGACACGCAGATCACGATTGACATCCTTGAAACGCTGCCCCCCGGCACCAAGATCAAGTTCCGCCAGGATGGCAGCATTGAAGTCGTGCTGCCCAAAACGCGCAAGAAAAACGGCAGCAGCAGTCAAAAGAAAAACGCCGGAGAATAGTCCCCGGCGTGCATCAGAACAACGCCCTTCACCACGTCTCCCAGTGCACTGTTTCGTCCAGAGCGCGGCGTCCACCGGGGCGCGGCGGGCGCGGTTCCTGCGGCTGCGGATAGCCGAACGAGATAACGATGCGCGCCCATTTGTCCTGCGGAATGCCCAGCAGTGCGCGCACCGCTTCAGTTTTGTAGATCGTCCCCAGGCACGAGCCAACACCCACTTCCAGCGCGGCAAGCTGCATGTAGCTCGCCGCCTGCCCGATGTCGAACATGTACCAGGGGTAGCGGTCTTCCGGCGCGGCGGGTTCGGCGGCAGGCACGGGCGTAACCAGCACGACACACAGCGCCGCCCCGGCGACGTGCCCCATCCAGTCGCCCATCGTGCTCAACTGCTGCAAACGCTGGCGCTCGCGCACGGCGATAAAGTCCCACGGCTGCGAATTTTTGCTGCTCTGCGCGCGCCGCCCCGCATCCAGAATGCGCTGCACGGCGTCCTCCGGCAGCGGCTGGTCGGTGAACTGGCGCACGGCGCGTTTTGTGCGAATGGCATCCCACACGTTCATCAGTGCTTCCTCTCGCTGATTTTTGATTGTCCCCATTGTAACCGATCCTGCGGGGCTGACGCTCGATTACTGCGCCGTCATCCCCGCGTAATAGTTCTATCATTTTTTCGTGTTATGCTCTTCGCACAGGTCCAAAACCGGACAACACCTGTGAGAAAGGAACTTTTCAATGAGCGAAAAAGTCGTCAAGAGCGACACCGAATGGCGCGAGCAGCTCACCCCGCAGCAGTATGCGGTGCTGCGCCAGCACGCCACCGAGCGCCCGTTTACCGGCGAATATGTCAACACCAAAACACCGGGCACGTACCTGTGCGCCGCGTGCAAACAACCGCTGTTTGTCTCGGACACCAAATTTGACTCCGGCAGCGGGTGGCCCAGCTTCTGGGATGTGCTTGACAAAGGCAATGTCGAGCTGATCATGGACAACAGTTACGGGATGCAGCGGATTGAGGTGCGCTGTGCGCGCTGTGGGTCACATCTGGGGCATGTCTTTGAGGATGGTCCGCAGGACACTACTGGGCTGCGCTACTGTATCAATTCGGTGGCACTGGAGTTGCAGCCGAAGAAATAGGCGCGTGGCGTTGATGACACACGGATGACAAACGCTTGGTGACAGGTTGAGGGCGGGCAGTTTGTCAGCGGCAGCACCGGACAGCATCCCTGCGCTGCCCGCAGAACGGGCGCCCAGAGCGCTGTCTGCGCGTGCGCTGGCACAAACGGCGGAGCGCCGCGCTCACCCCAAAGCACCAACCGGGTTCCACCTTTGGGCGGATGCTGCCTGGTGTGTTTTCGCCGTATGGTTAGGTCACATTTGTTTCACACAGTATTGTGTGACCTGCCTAAGGAGAAACCCGCTATGGCAACGCTCGAAATGCCCGTTATCAGTGCTGAACTGGAAACCCTGCGCGACAGCATCAGCGGCAGTGTGCTGACTGCTGGCGATGCCGCCTATGATCAGGCGCGGATGGGCTTTAACCTGAATTTTCTGCCGCAGCCTGCCCTCATCGTCGTCGCTCAGAATGCGCGCGATGTTGCCGAGGCAGTCCGTTACGCCCGCGCAGCAGGATTGGGCATTGCCGTACAGGCGACCGGACACGGTACGTCGCGGTTGGCGGATGGCGCGCTGCTGATTAACATGGCGCAGATGAACCACGCGACGGTGGATGCTGCCCGTCAGACGGCTTATATCGAAGGTGGCGCAAAGTGGCAAGCCGTGCTGCCCGCAGCAGTAGAAGCCGGTCTCGCCCCGCTGCTGGGTTCTTCGCCAGAAGTCGGCGCGGTGGGCTACACACTCGGTGGCGGCTTCGGCTGGCTGGCGCGCAAGTACGGCATGTCGTCGGACAGTGTGCTGTGGTTCGACGTGGTAACGGCGGACGGGCAGTTGATCCGCGCCAGTGCCAGCGAACACAGCGATCTGTTCTGGGCGCTGCGCGGCGGCGGCGGCAGCTTTGGCATCGTCGTTGGCATGCAGATCAAGCTGTATCCGGTGGCGACGCTCCACGCGGGCAACCTGTACTACCCCGCGGAAATGGCGAAGGAAGTGTTCCTGCGCTACCGCGAGTGGATCAAGCACGCGCCCGATGAACTGACCTCGTCAATCGCGCTGTTCAACTATCCGCCTTTCCCGCAGGTGCCGGAACCCCTGCGCGGGAAATCGTTCGTGCAGGTGCGCGGCGCCTATGCCGGTGCGCCGGAAGACGGCGCAGCGCTGCTCAAATACTGGCTGGACTGGCAGCAGCCCGCGCTGAATATGTGGGGCACAATGCCCTTCAGCATGGTCGAGACGATCAGCAACGACCCCAAAGACCCGTCGCCTGCTGCCGTCAGCGGCGCCTGGATGCGCGAACTGACCGACGAGGCGATTGACACCCTGATCAACCGTGTGCTGCCGCAGGACGGTCCGCCCGCGCTGATCTTTGCCGAACTGCGGCATGCAGGCGGAGCGATTGCGCGCGTGGACAAGCACGCCAGCGCCTACAGCAACCGCGATGCACAGCATCTGCTGGAAATGGTCGCCTTCAGCCCCACCCCGGAAGCCTATACGGCGGTGACGGCATACCAGATGCAGCTCAAGCGTGAACTTGCGCCAGCGCTGACCGGCGGGCAGTATCTGAACTTCCTCGAAGGCGAGGAAAAATGGGCGAAGACCGCGGGCGCTTACCTGCCGGAAAACTACCTGCGCTTG
Organism: Anaerolineae bacterium; assembly: GCA_034435675.1. Classification (GTDB taxonomy): domain Bacteria; phylum Chloroflexota; class Anaerolineae; order Aggregatilineales; family Phototrophicaceae; genus DAOTWP01. The sequence continues at coordinate 10,536 of DAOTWP010000342.1, read as the reverse complement.
CAGGCAATCAAGGCGCAGTACGACCCGCAGAATGTGTTCTGCTTCAGCTTCAACATCCCGCCGCAGCAGCGCGCGCGCTAAGCGGTACAACCAATGGGTGGGCACCCCAATGCAGCAGTGGTGCCCACCCGTGTTAATCCGTGTTTACAGCCGGCTTTACACCCATCGGCGGCGGCACCGCCCGGCACCGCCCGCACCTCAGACCACCTGCCGCGAGACCTCCAGCGGCGTCAGTTTCAGCCGCATTTCGTTGGTCTGCCTGAAGCCCAGCGCCACATAAATCGGGCGTCCTGCTTCGCTGGCGTGCAGGGTCAGCGTGGGATATTCGTGCACGCGGCAGTGCTTGATGAGCGTTTCCATCAACCGCCGCGCCAGCCCACGCCCCCGATACGCCGGTTCGGTGTAGACATTCAGCACATACGGGCGCAGTCCATAGCTGCCGTCGGGACCTGGAATCCAGTGCATCAGCCACAGCCCTGCCCCGGCAACCACCGGCGCGTCCGCAGCTTCACCCGCGCAGGCAAACCAGCCCAGATACTCGCTGCTGGCGAGGCGCGGCGGCAGCCATTGTGCCCATTCCCGATCCATCAGATCCATTTTGGCGGGGTCATAACCGCCGATGTCCTCGAACATGCGGCGGCGGTGGCGGATGATCATCGCGGCGTCCTGTAATCCGGCGCGGCGAATGTGAAAGCTGTCGGTCATGGTGTCCCCCGGCGGTCGGCACGGCACAGATGGGACAGGGCAGCCGCCTGTCCACTTCTGCACTCACGATAGCACGGCTTTGCCGCCCCGGCAGCATCCCACGCAGACCAACCTTTGCCGCCGTGTTCAGCGGGTTACACCGCCCACAGGCGGATTTCGCCGCTGCTGCCCGCATATGCCAGCAGGCGACCATCCGGCGATACCGCTACCGTATTGACTGAGCTTGTTTCTACTGGGATTGCCAGCACTTCGCGGGCATAGTTCACTTCCCATACGCGCACGGTACGGTCTTTCGAGCCGGACACCAGCAGGCGGCTGTCCGGCGTAAACGCCACCGAGGTGATCGTTTCGCGGTGCCCGATCAGCGCCGACAGTTGGCGCAGCGTCACCGCGTCCCACAGGCGCACCGTTTTGTCCTGTGAGGCAGATGCCAGCAGACGCCCATCTGGCGAAAAACGCACAGTGGAAATGTAACTATCGTGCCCCTTGCAGCGGTATGGGCTGGCATCGGCGGTGGCGCGCAGGTTGCCGCCGTTCAACTGCCATACGCGCACGACACTATCGCGCGAGGCGCTTGCCACCAGTGAACTGTCCGGCGAAAATGCGACGGCGTAGACATGGCTGATATGTTCCAGCATCACGCTGTCGCGCGGGCGTCCCAGCGAACGGATATTGTCGATCAGGCGGATACGCGCCGTGCCATCGTGCGAGGCAGACGCCAGAAAACGCCCATCCGGCGAAAACGACACCGCATACACAGGCTCAATATGATCCGCGAACTTGAGGAATTCCTGCGCCTGATGCTGAAGGTCCCACAGACGCACCGTGTTATCGTTGGCGCTGGATGCCAGCATCGTGCCGTCGGGCGAAAAAGCGACGCCCCATGCGCTGGCATTGTGCCCCTGCAGCACATCCAGCGGGCGCACACGCTGCGGCAGGCGCACATCCCACAGTCGAATCGTTTCGTCATCCGACGCCGATGCCAGCAGCATGCTGTCCGGTGAAAATGCCAGCGTGCGCACCCAACTGCGGTGCCCGGTGATGCTGCCGACTTCACGCAGTGCGGAAACGGTGTTGATGTTGATCACGGATTTATTCCCCGCGCCCTGTGAAACGTCTGTCGAACGATCAATCGTGCCGTTCATGGGTGATTGTGGTTTCCTGTACTCGCTAAACAACGTGGCTGGCAACACAGGCAGTTATCAAATGGCTTTTGCCCTAAGTATGCAGCGGGTCTATCGGCGCGGCAACGGTAGAAGGCAATCTTTAAATAGTCCCTAAAACTGGCTTAACATTCTACTGTGCGCGGCATGGTGCGCGGCATGGTGCGCGGCATTGCGCGCCGCACGGCTTGTCAGGGATAATCTGACCAACAGGAAGGCAGGGTGTATGGCTGACGAGACAAGCATGCGCCGCACGCCCAAACAGGCACGCGGCAAACAGCGGGTGGATCATCTGCTGGATACCGCCGCGCAGGTATTCGATGAAGTGGGCATCGAAGCGGCAAGCACCAACCTGATTGCGCGCCGCGCCGGGGTGTCCATCGGGTCGCTGTACCAGTTTTTCCCTAACAAAGAAGCGCTGTTTAATGCGCTGGTCGAACGTTATGCCCAGGCGATGCTCAGCGTGTTCACCGCCCAGCGGCTGGAAACGCTGACGATCACGGAGATTGTTGCCAGCATGGTGGACGAAATGCTGGCGCTGGAACAGGAACAGGCGGGCTTCAAAGCGGTGTTCATGACCACCAGCACTGCCAGCCAACTGCATGTCGAAATTGTCGGCGCGGTGTACGCGATGCTGCGTGCCCATCTGCCGCTGCTGACAGACGCGCAGTGCCACGAAACGGCGGCGGTGGGTGTGGGCATTGTCAAAGGACTGATGATGCTCTCTGCACCGCCGGATAACCTGCCCGTGGAACGCATCGCGGGCATCATCAAGCGGGCACTGCTGGCGTATCTGCGCGCGGTGCTGCTGGAACTGGGGCATCCGCTGCCACCCGATTTGCGCTCGCCATGATATTCCGGGGGCAGCGTTCAAAAAAAATAAAACGTCAACGTTCACACCGCTTAACTGTCCGTTATAATACTAGTCGAGCAGCGGTTGCGCAGGCAGATGCCCGGCGGGCAGGCAGCTTGTGAACACACATGCTGCCGCAGACTGTTCAATCAGCAAGCGATGTTCAGGGGGACAGAACACATTGAAAGCACATGCACGATGGGATGAGGTTAACCCGACGATTATGCGGCAGATTTTGCCGGAGAACTGGACGCTGAATGATCTGTACACCTGCATGGAACAGGCACGTGGGTTAATCCAGCAGGTCAGCGAGCGCGTGGACATTATCACCGAAGTGGGTGACCGTCCGCACCTGCCCAAAAACTTCCTCAGCGCGATTGCCCGCATTGATTATTACGTGCAGGCAGAGCCAAACGTAGGCGTCAATGTGCTGGTCAGCCGCAGCACGCTGTACCGCATGATCCACCGTATCGGCAGCACCATTCACCCGCAAAGCAGCAAGGTATTCCGCTTTGCATCCAGCGTGGATGAGGCGCGTTCGACGATCATCAGTGAGCGCACCGCCGGACAGTCCGGCGTTTGAGCCAGCAGCAATTGAACAGGGTACGCTGCACTGCCGCTGGCGTGCTCAGGTGTACCCCACAGTCCCGGTGTTATGCCTCTGGTGGCAGCGTAAACGTGCCGTCGGCGTTCGGCGGAAATTCCAGCACGCGCTCAACCGCATCCAGATTCAACGTCCCGTAAATGTGCGGGAAGCGCTCCGGCACGTTGGGCGCCGGCTGTTCATATTTGACCGGGGCGAGCAGCGCCTCGTGATTAATCACCAGCAGCAGCAGCCCGGTCAAGCCGGTATAGACACTATTGGCTACGCGCACCACCTGTTCGCGCGTTGAGCAGTGGATGAAGCCATCGCTTGCCAGGGTTCCGGTGCGGTAAATGCCTTCTTCCTGGGCGCGTTCCCACGCGGCACGCAGCGCAATGTGATACAGGCGTTGGTGATACGGTCCTTGGCTCACTGCCAGTCCTCTCTGAGCATACTATAATGCGCAATATCCTGATACACCCCGCCCGGACGGTTGTTGGCGCGCAGCACGCCTTCCAGCACAAAGCCCAGCCGTTCGGCAACCGCGCGGCTGCGGGCGTTGTCTACCGCGCAGCGAATGACCACGCGGTTCATGCCCAGTTCGCCAAATGCCGCGTCGGTCAGGGCGCGGGTGGCGCGGGTGATTACGCCGCCGCCGCTGTGGCGGGCATCCACCCAGTAGCCGATCTCCAGCGCGTTGGTGTACGTGTCAAAATCGACAATGCTGATGCCGCCCACCAGCAGCCCCGCCCGCCAGATGCCGCAGCGCAATCTGCCGTCTGCGGCAAAATTGCGCAGTGACCCGGCAATATGCTCCTGCGCATCGTGCAGTGTATGAATGTGATGGGGCCAGTTGAGCCACGCTTCCAGGCGCGCCCGGTTCGCGCTGATGGCTGTGCGCAGGGCGGCGGCATCATGGCGCAGCAGCGGACCGAAGACCAGCGTGTCGTCAATGCGGTAGGCAAAGCGCGGCGGCGCGGGCGGCGGTGCTGCCGGCGGCGCGGCGGCGGACTGCCATTCCTCGCGCAGCAGCCCATAAACGGCGAAGTCTGCGGGCTGGTCGCGCAGCCATGTTTTCTGGCGGTGCGTCAGTTCATAGGTGAACCCCAGTCGTTCTGCCAGTGTGCGACTGCTGGCGTTTTCGGCTGCGGTGTAGATTTCGAGGCGGGCGATTTCCAGCGCCGTGAAGGCGAAATGCACCAGCGCCCGCAGCGCGCGTGTCATGATGCCCCTGCCCGTGTATTCTTCAGCAAGCAGGTAGCCCAGTTCCGCCACAGCCATCGCATGACTCACGGAATGCAGGCTGGCGCGCCCGACCAGCTCGCCCTGATAGAGCACGCCGCAGCGCAGTTCGCCGTCGGAAGCCAGCCTGTGCAGCGCCCCACCGATAAGTTCCTGCGCCTGCTGGACGGTTTCCAGCCGGGTTAGGGGCAGCCAGCGACTGCTATAGGCAGCATTGCGGTTCATCAGCGCCAGCAGCGCCTGCGCATGGTGCGGCTGCAGCAGCACCAGACTGACTTCAGCATCAACCGGATGGGTGAACATCAGCGCCACTCCTCCGCCAGCATACTGTAAACCGCCATATCATGCCGCGTGCCATACAGACTGGTGGCACTGCGCAGAATCCCTTCCAGCGTGAACCCGAGTCGCTCCGGCACGGCGCGGCTTTTGCGATTGCCCACCGCCGCGCGAATCTCCACCCGGTTTAACCCCAATTCACGCAGGGCAAAGCCGGTGAGCGTGGCGACTGCCGCCGTCATGATGCCGCGCCCGGTAAAAGCCGCTCCCAGCCAGTAGCCAATTTCTGTGTCACGATCCTGAAAGTCGAAGTAATGCATGCCGATGCAGCCGGCAATCTGCCCCGCGTAAAAAATGCCAAACTGTGCGCCGTCGAAATCGCCAAACTGCTTGAGCGAACGGGTAATAAACGCGCGCGTATCATTCACCGCTTGCGTGCTGTCCACCCAGGGCAGCCACGGGTGAATATGCGCGCGGTTGGCGTCGATCAGCGCAAACAGCGGCTCCGCATGGTGCGGGAGCAGCAGTTGCAATTGCAGGTGTTCGTTAATCGGATGGCTGAACATTGCCCGCTCCTGTTGTGCGCTGGCAGGTTGCGCCGCGGGTTATGCTGGCAATCCACACTGCCAGCACACACGCTCATCTGCACCAGCATAGCCTATGCCGGGGACGTGCGCAAAGCCCGGCGTGCGCAAAGCCCGGCGCGCGCAAAGCCCGGCGCGCGCAAAGCCCGGCACCAGCCTGTGCGGGCAGCAGCGGCGAACCTGGGCGGTGGGCGGGAGCACAGGGTCTATTTAGGAAAGGCTTGTTCCTCAGCGTAACGCCGCTGCCATTCTGCCTGCGTCATCTGGTAGACGACGACATCGGCAAAATCGCCGACGGATTGGCGTGTGAAGCCGAGCGTTTCAGCAATCTTCTGGCTGCGATGGTTGTCCACTGCGCAGTGAACCTCAAGGTGTGGCACTTGCAGCAAGCCGAACATGTAGCGCAGGTAGATGCGTGCCGAACGGATGATAATGCCGCGTCCGGTATGCGCCTGATTCAGCCAGAAGCTCAGTTCCGGTTTGCCGGTGGAGGTTTTCAGGCGGGTGGACCCGATACAGCCGACGAGTTCCCCGCGAAAAAAGATGCCAAACTGGGCAAAATAACGGCTGGTGCGGTAATCTTCCAGGGCGTCTTCAATATACAGCGTTGTTTCTTTGGTGGTAATCAGGTCTTCGACCCACTCGAACCACGGTGCCAGGAATGCCCGGTTGGTTTGCAGCAGCGTCAGCAGCATCCGGGCATGATGCGGTTCTAACAGGCGTAGCTCGACATCGTCATCTACGGGTAAAACGATCATGGTCTCTCTCTCCGGGTGTTAATGCGCAGTAATGTTAGTGTACAAAAGAAACTGGTCTGACCGCCATGAATCGTTACTTTTTTTGCGGTTTTTTTCGAGTTTTTTCGTCTCTGTGAACTTAATGGAGATAGTTAGTAATTTTGGGGGTAAGCATTAGATTATAGTGCAGCCGGGCAAGTGCTGAGCCGGACTCCGGGAGGATGCCCATGAACATTACTGTCTTTCCACAACGCCTGTTTTGCAGTGTGCTGCCGGATGTCGAGGGGCAGCAGTACGCCCCGCTGACCGGGGAGATTCTGGCAGCGGATTAACGTTCCTGCGCGGCGCTCAGTCCGGCGCTGTGCCGCCGTCCGCCCCGCCGTTGAATGATTGGCGGAAGCGTTCGCGCAGCAGGTCAATCGGGTGCAGTGCGCCGGACTCGGCATCGGCAAAATACCATTGATCCCAGCCGTTGGCAGAGGCACGCCCGGTGAGTTTTGCGCCCAGCGCGTGGATTGAGCCGCGTTCGCCGCTGGGCAGCACCAGCGAGCCATCCGCCAGCACGGTTGCGATGCTGTCGCGTTGGGCGTTGAAGTACAGCGTTTGCCCCGGCGTCAGATAGCCGTGTTCCAGCAGCGTGGCGAACGGCACACGCGGGGCGCTGCGCCGGGTGGGAATTTTGCCGTAGACCTGTTCGTCAAACTGCGCGGCAGGGATCATGTCGATGCGTGCCTGCGCTGCCCGCACGTAGGCGGCTTCGCGTTCGATGCCGATAAAACGTCGCCCCAGCTTCTTGGCGACAGCGCCTGTCGTGCCCGTGCCAAAGAACGGGTCCAGCACAACATCGCCGGGATTGGAACTGGACAGAATCACCCGGTAGAGCAGCGCTTCGGGCTTTTGCGTTGAATGTGCCTTTTTGCCGTCCACCGTCAGACGTTCGCTGCCTGTGCAGATCGGGATTTCCCAATCGCTGCGCATCTGCTTGCCGTCGTTCATGCTTTTCATGGCGTGGTAGTTGAAGGTGTAGCGCTTCTGCCGCTGCGACTTTTTGCACCACAGCAGCGTTTCATGTGCGTTGGTGAAGCGCGTCCCCCGGAATTGGGGCATGGGATTGACTTTATCCCACACGATGTCATTGATGAACCAGAAGCCGAGGTCTTGCAGCGCCGCGCCCACACGGTAAATGTTGTGATACGAACCGATGACCCACAGCGTGCCAGTGTCCTTCAGCACCCGGCGGCAGGCGGTCAGCCAGCGGCGCGTGAATTCGTCGTAGGCAGCAAAATCGGTGAATTTGTCCCAATCGTCGTCGACGGCATCCACCAGCGTCTGGTTGGGGCGGCGCAGTTCCTTGCGCAGTTGCAGGTTGTAGGGTGGGTCGGCAAAGATCAGGTCAACACTTTTTTCCGGCAGGGTGTCTAAAACCGTAATACAGTCGCCCTGATGGATGATATCCAGCGCCAGCGGCGGGGAGTCGGTGCGGGTCTGCTGCTTCTTGCGCATCAACAGAATCCTGTAGGGTACAGGTAGGGGCGACGCCCCTACGGGAATAGTCATCACTGACGTTACACAACATTACAACGTCATACCCATTGACCCCGCCCCTGCCCCATTTCGCTGCGCCAAATGCACAGGGGATGTAAGTTGTTTTGAAGCCCTCACACAGTGGGGAGGGCTGGGGTCAAACGTAAACGGCGTTAAGAGGCGGTCCGAATATTCGTGATTTCTCCCGTAGGGGCGGGTCTGAGACCTGCCCCTACCAAGGCAACGGTGCCAGGATTTTCAGACACCCTCCAAGACAGTCACATCAAAAGTTATCAGACAGATGCTGCGAGTCTAACATCCGTTCTAGTAAATTGCGAGGGACAGCCCTTACAGCCAGAAAGCAGTATCGCCAAAGAGCTTGTCCGGCATGACCCCGCGCGCGACACTCTCGGCAATGTACTCGCTGTGCTGCACTGTGACCGGCAGGCGCGGCGGCAGCATCGCACCATAATGCAGGAACGTGAACGCCAGCACGGAATGCATCGCCCACTCAATGCCGAATGGCTCATGCGTGCGCACATGCAGCGGCTGCGGCGTGGCGTCTGCCGGGGCGCGGCTGGCGACCAGAAACGCCTCGGTGCTGCTCAGGCGGAAGGCACTGCCCCAGGGTGCGCCGACGATCACCGGCTTGCTGCCGCGCTGTTCGGACACATACAAACGGGGCGCGCCGCTGCTGGCAAGCTCCACCAGATAAAACTGCGTGCCAGCCGCCGCCCGCCAGCGCTCAAACAGGGCGCGTTCGTCGTCGCGCAGATAGCCCGCGTAATGCACGATGATGCGCGCCTTGCCAAAAATCTCCGCCGGGAACAACGTTTGCATCACCGCCAGCGGGATTGCCTCGCCCATGCCGATGCTGACGCTGTGCAGCGTGTAGCCGACCAGCGTGCCATCGCTCTTGTAGATGCGGCTGACGAAGGTCAGGGCTTCGCTTTTGCTGCTCTTTTTCTCCTCGCGGGCAATATCCAGCCCGACGATAAAATCCACATAATCCAGCGGTTCTGCCAGCACATACGGCAGGTTGCCGGCGCGCGCCAGCAGCCCCATGACCATGCTGGACATCGCTTCCGGGCGATCCAGCGTGCTCTGATGCACAATCAGCGCGGGGATGCCGCGCCCCACCGTCTGCTGCTTGACATAGGTATCGCTGGCGTCATCGTCGCCCCCTTCGCCCGTGCTGTCCGGGAAAAACGCCAGCACGACATCGCGGTCTTCTTTCTGCACATCGCGCACAGCGGTTTGCAGATTCTTCTCGCTGACCACGCGCACCTTGCGCTCGCGCACCACGTTGATCTCAAAGCCGTAATCCTTGCTGATGCTGCGGCGCAGCGCTTCCATGAAGTCATCCACGACTTCACCGAGCGCGTTAATCAGCGCGATGTTGACCGGGGCGCTGTCGTAGCGTTTGGCGCGGCGGAATGTGCCGCCGGTCTGGTAATCTGTGCCCAGCGTGTCGGCGTTGTAGGGGCGCACGCGGTTATTGGCAAAGCGCAGATTCGCCTCAAACGTGGCACGCAGGAACAGGTCAGGAAACTGGCGCGCATTAAACGCATTGCCGATCAGCCCGGCATGTTTGAGCACATCGCTGATCGTGCGCACCATCTGCGCGCGCAGGACTGGCTTGATATGCTGCGCCGTGCTTGCCTGCGCCGGGTTGATGCCGAAGCGCTCCATCTCTGCCGGGCGCGGCGCGATTTTCAGCGCACTGGCAGCGTATTCGTATTCGTTGTCGCCGGACAGCACGCGCACCACCGGCTCATCATCGGGCGCTTTGCGCAGCAGGGTCTGCATCACCGGGCGGCGCGTCAGTTCCAGCAGGCGCGCGCGGTGTTCGCCCAGCGGACCGCTGATGGCGATGATCTCGCCGCGCATGGACGAGGTGTTGTCCGCCACGTGCAAGCCGACCAGCGTTTTCAGGTCGTCCGCCTCCTGCGCATATTTGTTCAGCAGATGGTGATAGTAGACGTAGGACAGCACCGACAGCGAGAGCGCCGGAAAATCCTCGATCACCCAGGGCTGCGCCCGCCAGTCACGCTGGATGATGGCATTTTGCAGCTTGAGACCTGTGCCCGTCAGCGCCTTGCGCAGCGCGTCTTCGTGGTCGGGCAGCAGCGCGCGGATGACGAACTGCGCGGCATCGTGCGGGCTGGGCTGCCAGCGTTCCAGCGGCAGCACCGCCGCCACCCGCTTGAACGGGTCGCCTTCCGTTTTGAGACCGTCGAGCGTAATCGTCAGTTCAATCGCCGTGCGCGGCTGGTCGGTGATCAGCTTGCCATTTGCCCAGACCCAGTGACCGGGGAACGCCCGCCGCAGCCGGTATGCCAGCTTGCCCCCGGCGCTATGCGGCAGGGTGCTGTCCGTCATTTCCAGCGCATAGGCGGCTAATCCGCGCACTGCCCCCTCGGCAATTGGGAAAACCTCAACAAACAGCGAGGGATCGGTCATCGCGGCTGTCCTTTGGACTGTGGGTGCTGCACCGGCAACATGCTCATACCCTGTATTGTAGAATCGGCGGCGGGGTGGGGCAACTGCGCGCCGGGGCAACGCGCCGGTTCACGCCGTTCTCATCTGCGTCTGGTACAACCAGCATAACGAAAAATCCGTGAGGAGGCGACAAATGGCAAGCACCCCCCTGACCGATGCGCAGATCAGCGAACATCTGGCAAGCGTGCCCGGCTGGCAGCGCGACGGCGACATGCTCATAAAGACCTTCACATTCCCGAATTACCCGGCAGGGATCATGTTTGCCGGGGCAGTTGGCGCAATCTGCGAGGCGCAGAATCATCACCCGGACATGTTCATCGGCTACAAAAAGGTGCTGCTGCGCTTTAACACCCACGACGCGGGCGGC
>DAOTWP010000341.1:0-2477 GCA_034435675.1 Anaerolineae bacterium | reverse complement strand
TGCCGAACTGACTTGGGGGCAGATCCTGCGCGGAGACCATTCCGCTGGTCAGGAGCAGCAAAAAGCCGCCTGCCAGCACAAACACAAACACCCAACCAGGAAAACGCCCGTGATTCGAACCATTGGTTTTCATGGTATCAACCTATCCACAAAAGCATCTCCAACCAAAAAAACATCGCACTGGTGAACGAAAGTCTTAAGTGTGGTTTGAACGATTCGAGAGAGGGAAAAACCGACAGATCACTACATCAATTATAGCCAAAACTGCTGCGGTTGGAGTGGTTCACCCGCGTAAATTGCGCTCGTCCGTGCTGCGAATCGGATCGTGGCGTGCGGCATACCGGCAATGGCGCGTGGTGAGCCCGCCAAACCCCACAATCAGGTTTCATTCACCGCAGGGGTATCCGCTAGCGGCGCACCATCGGCAGGTACAAGCTGTTGGCGCATTCGTTCAAGCTGAGGTTGACCGTTGCGGTGGTATTGGCGGTGACGACCTGCTGGCGCGAGGCGGCGCAATAGCCCGGCGCGTACGCGCTGACGGTATAGGTGGACGCCACGACACTGCGGGTATAAAAACCACTCAGGTCGGTCTGCGTGCTGCGCGGCACGCCAATCCAGGTCAGCGTGACGAATGCATTGGGCAGCGGCTGGTTGCCAACCGCCGTGCGCACCGTGCCCTGAACGCTGCTCATTGGGCAGAACTGCTGCCCAGCCCGCCGCGCATCCAGATAGCCATAGCCGTAGACGTAATTACCCTGCCCGGCAGGCAGCGTGCCGCACACCAGGTTAGCGGGCGGCGTTGCGGCGGTTTGCTGCAGTGCCTGAAAGGTGGCATCAATCTGTCCGGCGAGCGCAGGCGCGCACGACCAGAGCAGCGCTACCGCCCCGGCGGCGTGCGGGGCTGCCATTGAGGTGCCGCTGCGCCAGCCCCACAGGTTGTTGGGCTCCGCCGAATTGATAAACACACCCGGGGCGGTCAGGTTGGGCTTGGTGTAGGGCTGCGCGCCCAGCGCGGCGCTGGCTGGTCCGCGGCTGGAGAATCCGGCAACCAGACCGTTATAATCATCATACGCCGCCACGGCGAACGATTCGGGATAATCACCGGGTGAAACCAGGCTGGAACAGCCGTTAACACCGTAATTACCCGCCGCAAAGACCGGGAATATGCCCGACGCCCGCCAGGCAATCACCTTCGAGCGGAACCAGGCATTGCCGCCACCGCTGGAACCACCCCACGAGTTGTTGACCACCTGCGGGCGGTTGCTAGGGTTGCCGCCCGGCGCCAGCAGCCAGTCGGCGCAGGCAGATAGGTGCACACCGCTGCACGATGAGCCGGCGCAGCCCTTGCAGGCAATCCACTGTGCGCCGGGCGCCACACCGGTGTTGTAGGTCAACAGCGGGCTGTTGCTGCCAACCATGGTGCCCATGGTGTGCGTGCCGTGTCCCTCATCATCACACGGGATGCCCGCCGGGCAGACGCGGGTTGGGTCGGACCAGCAGCGCGTCTCGCCTGGGTTGGCATTGTAGCAGGCGTACGATTCTGCCAGCGCGGGGTGATTGTACTGCACGCCGGTATCAATGTTTGCCACGCGGATGCCCTCGCCGCGCAGCCCATAGGTATTCCAATAATCTAGCGCGCCGGTGGCGCGGACACCACTGGAGACCACTGCCTGGATGTTCGCCTGCGGCTGCGGACCGGGCTGCACCAGCCGCAAACGCGGCGCTGCCAGGGTGATTTCCATCGGGGCAGTCACCGCGGCAATGCCCCCCAACGCCAGCACATCGTTCAACACCGTCCGGTCGCCATCGAAGACGTAGATCTCGTTACCGGCAATGAAGGATTCATAACGCACACCTTGCGCATCCAACACAGCCCGCACGGCTGCCTGGCTGCGCCCGGCAGTTTCCTTGAGTGTGTTGTACACAAACCAGCCGCGCTGCTCCCAGTCCATGCTGTACGCCGGGCTCAAGTCGGCTTGGTCGCTCATCACAATGACGAAGTCGCTGCTGCCCTGCTCTTGCAGGCTTTCCAACACCTCGTTTTGCACCACACCACCGCCAAATTCAGCCGGAGGCAGCACCTGGGCGCGGACAGCGCCGGGGCTGACCAGTGCGGAGATCAGCGAGCACCCAATCAAAAGCGCAAGCGGGCGGCTCGCCCGCCTGCCCGCCGGACGGGATGGGTTCATGGATATTCTCCCAATACGTTTCAAACTGGTAAAATTGGTTAAGGCACTGCCTGCACGGCAGGGTTTATCCTGAGTTTACCAAAGGGTATGCCGCAGGGTTTTTGCCGCCCTGGCGGTGCGCCGTTTCCACTGTGACAGTTGAGTATTCCACCTGATTATACCTGATTCAGGGCTGTTCTTCCGCTTCGTCGGGCGCCAGCCCCAACTGGCGGGCTTGCTCGTACGTCAACACGTCGGGGTTTTCGGTGCTGAGCGGCTGCGCCTCGACCGCGGCTTCCCAAAAATCCT
>DAOTWP010000340.1:0-40757 GCA_034435675.1 Anaerolineae bacterium | reverse complement strand
TGTGGACTAAGTGGACTAACGCGAGTAGAGGCAGTCGGGTAATACGAGTAGGAGCAACGGAAGGCAGCCTGGCGCATCATCAGACCCGTGAGATTGAGCAGGGGCGAAGGCGCAGCACGCTTCGCCCACAGCGGGTGTGCCCCGACAGCCTATCCCCTGCGCGCCAATTCCATTGCTGATTGTTAAATCCCGCGCGCTGCTGCACTCTTAATGCACAGATGGGGCAATCTGGAATATTGTGTAATAAAGGCGGTTTGGCGATCACAGTCATGCATACAGGGAGCAGCAAACATGCCAGTTGATTTTGCATGGGACAACGACGAACACAGCATCATCCGGCTTGATATACACGATGAGGCGACCTGGAGCGAATACCACGCTGCTATTGACCAGTGTGTACAGGCAATCGAAGCAGGTCCAAACCGGGTGGATGTGATCTTCCACGAAATCACCGGGATGCCCAAAGGCAATCCCATGCCCCATCTGAAAGTCAGCTTCGACAAACTCACCCCACTGGGCAACTTTGGCATCGGGGTCGTTGTCAGCGAAAAAGGGGTTCCCCCAAAAATCATCAAGACGTTCATGGAAATCGCCATGCGCGTCTATCGTCTGGATCAATCGCGCCAGGGTGGGTTCTTTGGTTCGCTGGACGCCGCGCGGGAACATATCGCGCAGGTGCGTGTTGTACACTCACAGGACGTGGGTTAACGGATTGTGCGCGAAAATCATGTGCTGAACGGCATCAGGCGCGGCGGCAGGCTGAACCGCCCAGGCTGAACCGCGCTCAGGCGAATGGGTAGAGCCAGCGGGGCACGCCCACAGCGGATGTGCCCCAGCCACAACACGCCCTACCCCAGCGAACGCACAATTTCCTCAAGGTTGTCCAACTGCTGCAAATTCGCGTCGAAGATGATCCGCGCGTTGATGGCGTCGTTGCGCGCGTCAATCACGATGTTCGGCTGGAACACCCCGCAGATCGTCAGCGGGTCAATCGCCGCGTTCATAAAGCGCACCGCCTCGTTGACACGCGGCACGTAGCGATCCAGTTCAGGGAGCTGCTGCACATCGGCGGCGGTATAGGGATATGCCAGCACAAACGGCGGCGCTTCACAGGGCATAATCTGCCCCTGATAGACATCGTACCAGAAGCTCGCCAGTTGGTCTGCCAGTTCGCGGCTGACAGTGACAAACTCGCGCAGGCGGAAAATCTGCTCAAGCTGCACTTCCACCGGGATAATCACGGTATTGCCACCGGGCAGCGGCGGCAGCCCCGGCGCCACCGGAATCGCGAACACATTCGGCGGTTCGCGGAAGGTCAGCACACTGATCCAGCCGACAAAGCCCAGATAGTTGATTTGCAGCGCGCTGGCGTCCTGATTGCGGTAAATCACCGGCACAACCACGTTGAAGGGCACGCGCGTGATTTCGCTGCCCCGCTGCGGCGCATCGCGCAGGATCGCCTCGGCAAGCATGAACACGGCAAACCCGGTGTCCTCTGGCGGGGTGGGACCGAGCAGCCCGGTGGTCGTGTTGGTCAGCGGCAGCGTCGTTACGTCAAATTCCCAGTCGAGCATCTCGTTAAAAATCCAGCCGAGATTGGTCAGCCGCCCCGGACGGCGCACCTCAAACCACAGCCCGTCAGCGTTACGCCCGACCACTTCCAGCGGTTCATCCAGAAACACCGACGCCACTGCCTCCGCCTCCAGCGACGGCTCCGCGCGCACAAAGGCGCTTTCCACACGCACCGGCACACGGTAGCGCACCGGACCCGCCGGGGTGGGCGTCAGTGTCGGGGTGGGCGACGGGGTGGCGGGCTGTGCCAGCACGGCGGGCTGTGCCAGCGCCAGCAGCAGCAGTCCTGCCAACAGCAGTAAAGTGCCAAATTGCAAGCGTTTCATCGCGTCATTCCCCCTCACTGCCCAATCACCCATGCGCCCAGATTCCACAGCGGCGCAGCGGGATAGGGCGCAAAGCCCTGCACACCCGGCGCGGCAGCGTAGAAATTGGTCAGCGTGTACAGCGGCAGCACCGGCAGATCCTGCTGGATGAGCGCCTGCGCCTCGCGGTACAGCGCCGCCCGCCCGGCAGCATCCGCGCAGACATCCGGCGCGTTCGCCTGTGCCAGCAGTGCATCCACACGCGGATTGCTGTACGAGCCGGTATTCAGGAACGTGCCCGGTATATCGGCAGCGGTGCTGAACCACCAGCGCTGGTCGGGGTCCACCGGGTACGCTTCAACCGTGCGCCCCAGATAGACATCGTAGACCTGTTGCGTAACGACGCTGCTGCGCGCTGACGGGTCAAACGGCTCGACGCGGACATCCACATTCAGCCGCGCCCACTGTTCGGCAATCAACGGCGCGACGAGCTGAAAATCGCTGCGGTCTTCATAATACAGCGTGAGGGACAGAGCAGTGCCCTCGCGCACCGTCTGGCAGCCGACACAGCGCCGCACCGGCGCGCCGCGCACCAAGCGCCAGCCCGCCGCATCCAGCAGCCGCCCGGCGGCAACCGGGTCATACACCGGCAGCGCCAGATCGGGGTTGAACGCCCACGACAGCGGCGGCTGTGTGCCCGCCAGCGGCACGGCGTACCCCTGATAGGCGGCGTCAATCAGCGCCGGCACATCCAGCGCCATGCTCAGCGCCTGCCGCACAGACAGATCGCCCAGGACCGGGTGCGTCCCCTGTGCCAGTGGGCTGCCGTCCTTGTCAAACGCGGGCTGCGGGCTGCGCGGCTCTGCCAGGTTAAAACTCAGGTAATCCCAGACACGCCCCGGCAGTTCGACCACCTGCACGCCCTCCCGCGCGCGGATGTCGGCACGCTGCACATAGGGCGGGTTTTCGATGTAATTGGTCTCGCCGTTGAGGAACAGGTCTGCGCGGCTGCGTCCGTCCGGCACATCCAGATAGGCATAGCCCCTGCGCCCCGCGTCCGCCGTCAGAAAGACGCCTTCGCGTGGGCGAACGCTGTCCAGTGTGAACAGACCGCCGCTAACGGGCGGATCGAAGTTTGCCGGGTGGTTGAGCATGAAGCGGAACGCCCCGGCGCGATAGCTGCTGCCCGCGCCATTCTGCCAGTCCGCAAACTGTGCCGCCGGGTCAGCGCCGGGCGAGAAGGCACTCGTGGCAGCCGCGACGAATGCCGGGTCAAAGACCTGCGCCGGGATCACCGGGAAATTGGCATTCCCCAGCGACGAGCAGCCCGCACTGTCAAAGACCACCGCCACCGTGCGCGCATCCAGCGGCGCAACGGCGCTGATGGTTGGGATGACCGCAGACTCATACGGCGAGCGCAGGTCGGTGCTGGCGATTGCCAGATAGCTGTAGAACACATCGTAGGCAGTGATCGGCGTGCCGTCACTCCACAGGGCATCCGCACGCAGCGTAAAGGTGTAGACTGTGCCATCTGCGCTCACGTCCCATGCTGCCGCCAGCCCGTTGTTTGCCGCGCTGCCCACCGTAAAACCCTGCGCCGCCGGGTCAACGCCCAGCAGCATGGGGAACAGCAGGCTGTTCACGCGGAAACAGGCATTGAACGCGCACAGCAGCGGGTTCAGCGGGTAGATGCCCTCCGCGCCGGAGAGGTTGCTTTCGACAATCACCCCGCTGCCCCGCGCGTATTCCTGCGACGCGGCAGGGAGCGCCCCCGGCAGCGCGACCAGCAGCGCCAGACAGAGCAGCAGCAGGGCGATCAGCTTACGAGCCAGCTTTTGAGCCAGCTTTTGAGCAGTTGTGCCGGACATCGCTTGTCCTTTCATGCTTGCCTGCGTTCACCGTGCCGGGGTCAGCAGCGGCAGCCAGGTCGAAAAATTGCCCGTCGCGCGGCTGTCTTGCAGCGCCAGCAGCACGGTATCGGGGTCACCGGCAGGCAGCCGCCCGGTTTGCCCCACGCCAGCCAGATCGCGGTAGGTGGCGTAGCTGCGCACCGACATGGCACTGTAGACCACGCCCAGCGTGGCGTGCGGCGCGGCAAAGGTCGGGTCCAGCGCGATTGCCGTTTCCAGATCCGCCAGCGCCAGCTCATAATTGCCCTCGATAGCGTGGACGATGGCGCGGTTGTTATAGGGCACCGGGTTTTCCGGCGCGAATGCCGTCGCCAGATCAAAGTCGCTCAGCGCCAAGCCAAAGCGCCCCTGCCCCACATAGAGCAGCCCGCGATTGTTGTATGCCGGGACGAAGGTCTCGTCCAGTTCCAGCGCGCGGTTGTAGTCGTCCAGCGCCGCGCCCGCATTGCCCTGTACAAAGTAGGCGTAGCCCCGGTTGGCGTATGCCGGGGTATACTCCGGCTCAAGTTCCAGCGCGCAGCCGTAGGCGGCAATCGCCAGCGCATAGTTCCCCTGCGTCAGATACGCCTCGCCCTGCCCGACAAAATAGGGCGCGTTCGGGTTAGCGAAACTCCCGGCGAGTTCGTCACAGGTCGGCGTCGCGCTTTCCTGCGCGCCTGCCAGCAGCGCCGCGCTCAGCAGCGCCAGCGCGCAAAACGTCAGTACAAACAGGCGTTTCATGGGTTCCCCCGGTGCAAAATCAGACCAATGAGCTTAAGTGTCACACGCGCAGGGGCGAAGCGTACTTCGCCCGTCCATCCGGGCTGTGCCGTCTGCCCGCGCACTACGACTGGGCAATATCTGCCGCCAGCAGCCATGTGCCGTCGTCGAAGCGCAGTTCAAACGTGAAGCGCGATTCCAGCGATCCGGCGGCGCTCTGGATGCGCGGGTCTGCCTGTGCGCCGGTCAGCAGCAGGTAATTCTCGTAGTTTTCCAGCGAAATCTGCGAGTAGACGATGCCCAGCAGCGCATAGGCGCGGGCGTGGTCAAGCTCATAGTCGGGGCGCGGCGCGTCTTCGGGGCGATCCGGGTTGGTCAGGTCGGCAACGGCGCTGTCCACACCGGACAGGCTGATCGCTTCTTCAAAGTCGGCAATCGCCAGAGCATACTCGCCCTGCGCGGCATAGATCACCCCGCGATTGATGTAACCCAGCACATAGCCGCCGTCCAGTTCCAGCACGCGGTTGAAATCTGCCAGCGCTTCTTCATATTCCAGAATGGCAGCATAAACGATGCCGCGATTGTTGAACGCCGGGATATTGCTGCTGTCCAGTTGGATCGCCGTGCTGTAATCCTCCAGCGCCAGCTCGTAGGTGCGGCGCGCGGTGTGCGCCACTGCGCGGTTGAGGTACGCCGGAACATGCGTGTCGTCAATCTGCTGGATGATGCAGCTATAGCTGTAGATTGCGCTGCTGTACTGCCCGGAATTCATGAATGCTGCGCCTTCGCCCATGTAATAGCTGACACGGACTTCGGTGGCGTCGCCGGCATAGGCGGGGCAGTTCAACTGTTCTTCTTCCTGCTCACCTTCCTGCGCCAGCGCAAAGGTCGCCGGCACAAGCGTGAGCAGCAGCGCCAGCAGCAGCAGGATGCGGGTTTTGCGGGTGGTTCTGCGGGTCATGGTTGATCTCTCCTGAAAGATAAGTTGCGCTTGTAAGCTTGCGGACAAGGGCGTTAATCCCCTTGTTCAGCCGAGAGTTCACTCGAACTGCGAAAGCACGAACATAGACGCTTCGCCGGGCGGTGCCGGGACAGGGCGCGCCCCGTCCCTGCGCTGCTAACGGGTAGTCGGCGGGTTGATCAGCGGGTCGCGCACGCTGAGCGATTGCAGCAGCGATGCCGCCAGATTGTAATTGCGCCGGGCGCTGCTGATTTCGTCCAGCGCGGTGGCAATATCGCGTTCCGTAATGAAGCCGTCCGGGCGGGCGCAGGCATCCTGAAACAGCGAAATCGCCGTATTGGTATGCCCGATTGCCGTATCCAGCGCCTGCACCACCGGCGTAAAGACCGGCTCCTGGTTGACATCCACCTGCGAGGTGCGGCGTGCCACCTGCGCGGGAATGCTGGCACAGGACACGGCGCTCCCGCCGGACAGTCTGATCCAGATGTCCTCAATGCGGCTCAGGCTGCGCTGCCCGCTGTTGATGTCCGACGCCAGCCCGCTGACCAGCCGCCCATAGGCGTACAGGTAGCGCGTGTCCAGCAGCCGCGACGGATCGCCGCTGAGGAAGGTCAGATACACCCCGCTGACCCAGTAGACCTGTCCCTGATACAGCACCTGATACTGCACAAAGCCCAGCCGCGCGGTAACTTCCACTTCTGTGCCGCCGGGGATCGTGCCAACCTGGTCGCCGGGTGTGACTTCGCGCACATAGATCGGCGTTTCGCGGGTGGTGCGCGCCACGACGCCCGTGCGCCGCACGAACGGCAGCGGGTTCACGCCGTCAATCGGCAGTTGGGCAAGGTCGCCCGACCAGACCAGCAGCCAGTAGACAATCCAGCCCGTCTGCCCTTCGTAGTAGACCTGCACCCAGCGTCCGTCAGCGCTGCGCCCGATTGCGGGCAGCGTGGTGGCAGGCGGCACCACCGCAAGGCGCGCGAATGCCACGCCGGGACCGGCACGCAGCGAACTGCGATCCTGCGTCGTCACCCACACACCGCTGTCCGGCGGCGCGGGCTGTGTCGGTGTTGGTGTGGCGTCCTGCGCCGTAACCGGGGCAAGTCCCAGCGCCAGCAGCAGCCCCGCCAGCGCCAGCAGCCCCAACAGCAGGGAGCGTAAATGAGTTGGTGAAAATCTGTTGTGCGTCGGCATAGCGTCTCCTCCCCTGCCGCTACTGCGGGTCCTGTGTCCAGATGACGATGCCGCTGATGTCGAACGTCAGCTCGGTGACATAGCCGCTGGCGGTGTCCAGAATGTAGGTGCGCCGCCGCGAGACTTCGCCCCCTGCTTCCTGCGGCAGTTCCAGCCGGAAGGCGAGATAGCGATTGTCCGGCGACCAGTACAGCGGCGTGCTGCCAAAGCCTGCGGTGCCAGGGAAGCAGTAGCGGCGGGTTAACCCGGTTGCGCTGTCCCAGATTTGCAGACCAGGAACCGGCTGCCCGGCGTCAAGGCGCGCCTGCGCTGCGTCAAACGGCAGGGCGAAGCTGCTGACCCAGTAGCGCCCATCGCGGGAAAGCTGTCCGTTGGGCAGATTCCCCAGCAGGCGGTGTTCGCGCAGCGCGGGATCAAAGACATACCAGTCCTCGAACCCGCTGAAACGGTAGAACAGCAGTGTGCCCAGCGGATGCCAGAATGCCTCTACGCCGCGTGGGTCGGCAAAGCGCGCGAAGTACAGCGCCTCGCCCGTTTCGCTGTCATAGATATAAAACCTGTAGCCAGTGCCGCTGCCGGTGTTGAACGACGTGCTGACCAGCGCATAGCGGTTGGACAGCCCCGGCTGCACGGCGAGCACGTCTGTTGGCAGCCCGTTGACATCATAACGCGGGAAACGCGGCTCCTGCGGGGCGGGCTGTTCGCTGGCGGCAGGGTCATAGCGCTGCACCAGTTCGATCTCGTTGATGCTGCGCTGCGGGTCAAATGTAAGGTAGCTGTATTCCAGCGTGTGCAAGCCGATCCAGGTGGCGCTGCGCCCGTACTCGCGTTCTTCTTCGCGGAAAAGCACCTGCCGGGCGCTGCCATCAGGACGCGAGACGGCAAGCTCGCCCGTATCGGTCAGAATCCAGTTGCCATCAAACGAGAAGTTGCAGCTCAGGCTGATGCCGCAGCGTGGCAGCGTTTCGTCCAGGTACAGTGTCCCCGACTCCGGTTCCAGCACCCACATCACATCGCTGTCCGCATGGGTCACAAACAGGCGTCCGGTGGGCGCGTAATCCGGCGGCGGCGCGCTGATATTAAACGTGGTGGTCGCCGGGCAGATTTCGACCACAGCGCCGAATTCCGGCAGGTCAACACGCTGCTCTGCCAGCGGCGGTGAGGTGGGCGTGACAGTGGGCGTCAGCGTGGGGCGCGGTGGTCCCAGCGGCTCAAACGGCGGCAGCGCGGTAGGCTGCAACCGCACGACCTGCTGCGGGGCGTCGGTGGCGAAACCCTGCACGGCGGCAGTCTGGGTTGCCTGCTGGTTGGCGACAATCGTTTCGTAAGGGATCGCCAGCCGGTAGACGCGGATGTGCTGCGTATCGGTGAAGATGGCGAACAGTGTGCCGTCCGGGCTGAGCGCGCCGTTGGGCATGCTATTGAACTCACGGAAGTACTCGTCAAGCACCGGCTGGATATCGGGCGGGAACAGATACGGCGAACCGCCTGCCCGCCGGGGGATATACGTGCCCAGTTCGCGGCTGCCCGTGCGGATGTCCAGCACGACGACCTGCGCATTGCTGACCGCCACGTTCAGATTCACGGGTGGCGATTCCTGCCCTTGCAGGCTTTCGCACAGCAGCGCTTCCAGTTCGGCGACCTGTTCCGGCGGCAGTCCTTCGGTCAGGGCGCGCCAGTCCTCGGCATACTGCTGCGCCTCGCCGGGGAAGCGTTCGGTCAGGCAGACGGGCACACCGGCAATCAGCGACGGCGTCGCGGTCACCGGCGGGCGGGTGGGCACGGCGGTGGGGTTGAACAGCGCGTCCACCTGTTCCACCGACGCGGGCAGCGAGGCACACAAACGCTGGGTCAGGCGGTAGAGATACGTTGAGGACCGCGTGACCACCAGCCGGTCCCACAAATCCAGCCAGCGCGGGTATTCGTCAGGAAATGCCTGCACCAGACAGGCGGGCAGTCCGTTGGCGTCAAATTCCAGCCCATAGACGCGCTGCGGCTGCTGCTGTCCGCCGCGTTCGCCGTAAATGTAGGCGCGCTCGTTATCCAGCCAGCCGTAGCTGCGCGCGCCTGGTTCGGGCAGGTCATCCCCTGCGAGGAACCACAGCCGCCCGGCGTTCATGCTGTAGATGGCGATTTCGTTGCCCGGCGCATACGGACCAAAATCCGCCACCGAATAGATCACCAGATAGTTTTCCCAGTTCGGGCTGGGGATGATGTCGATAATCGAGCGATCCGGCAGTTCGTCGAAGAACACGCTGCGGCGTTCCTGCGTGGCAAGATCGTAGATTTCGACACCGGTGCTGCCGCGTGGGTCGTCACCGGACAGCACGGTCAGGAAACGCTGGTTATCCGGCGAGGTGCGCAGAATGCTGCCGCGCACGGCGACGGTTTCGCGCTGCACCACCTGCCCGGTTGCCACATCCCAGACGGTCCACTGGCTGCCGTTGAGCGTCGTCAGGCGGCGGCTGTCCTGCGAAAAGAAGAACTGCTCATAGCCGTAATTGCGTTCCAGATTTTCGAACAGCACTGCGCCGTCTGCCGCATCAAAGCGCTGCCAGTCGCTGATAACCACAGCGCCAGTGGCGTTGTACGCCAGCAGTTGGTTGCCTTCAAAGTCGGGCAGGGCGGGGTAGTAGGTCATTTCCAGATCGCCGCTGTCCAGGTTGTAGACTTCGATTTGCCCGACGCCGGAATAGCGCCGCAGCAGCAGCAGATTGCCGTCCGGGTGCAGCGCAAGCTGGTTGGCGTCCGGCGGGCGGATCAGCTCCAGCCGCCCGATGCCGGTCTGCTCATCAAAGATATAGACCAGCATTGCCCAGCTTTCCGCCTGGGGTGTGGCAGGTGTCAGAATGTCCACCAGCGTCACCGTCAGCGGGTGATAGCCGAAGCTGCGCGGGTACTGGTCATCGCCAAAGAGCACCCGCAGCAGGGCGCTGCTTTCGCGGCTGTTGGGCTGCCCGATGATGCGCGCCTGATCGCTGAGCGCGATGGTTTCCAGGTCGGCAAAGCGCCCCACACGCAGGTCGCGTCCAATTGGCAGGTCGAGCAGTGTGCCCGCCTCGGTGTTGACCTGCACAAGGTAGTTTTCACCATTCGGGAGGACGTACATCTGCGTATCGCGCAGGCTGAACCAGACCGTGACGGGATCAGGCTCGGCACGCGCCGGGGCGGGGATGTCGCCAATTACACTGATCGTGTCGGAAGTCAGTTCCAGCAGTTGCAGGCGTTCCGGCAGCCCGGCGATGATCTTGCCATGCGCACCAAAGACGAAGCCGTTGCGGTAGTCAAAGAACGGCTGCGCGGACACCCTGCCGGGCAGCACTGAACTGCGTTCGCGCAGGGCGGCGCGCACATCCCAGATCCAGGGCAGGTTGGTGGTGTCGTTCTCGCTGCGGCGCAGTTCCTGCGGGGCGCGCACCTGCGTGTTAAAGCACAGCAGCCCGCCGTCCTCAGAGAAATACAGCGGACCCTCTACACGCAGCGCGCCATCAGGGTTCAGGTCGGTGAGCAGCGTGCCCGTTTGCGCATCCCACACCTCGAGGCGCGTTTCGATTGCCAGCACCAGCCAGCGTCCGTCGGGGCTGAACTGGTAAGCATTGTATAAGCCGTTTTCGTAAAGAATGTGCTGAGTTGCGAAGCTTGCCGCGTCCACCAGCGCCAGCCGTCCGGCAGGGTCCACCAGTGCAAAGCGGTCAAAGTTAGGGTCGTAGATGATCCCGCGTGGACGCCGTTCGCCGATTTCCTGCACCAGTTCGAATGCGCTTGCTGGCAGGGCTTGCCCCAGCACCACGCCAACCACTACCAGCGACACCAGCGCCAGCAGCAAACTATAAGTGCGCCTCATCACCGAACTCCCCTGTATAAGTTGTTTTCCCGTTTTTCGCCCGGTTGGGCGGGGTACTGCGGAGTTACATCTGGCATTATAGCCCAAAGGCGCAGGCGTGCATTTCACTGCCGCCCTACGCTTCCTGTACGCTTGCTGTGTGCATTGGCGGCGGCGGCGGTGCGCTGGCAGAAAGGGATGTAGGATTTAGGGTGAAAAGCGTGACATCAACCAGGGGTCACTTACAGGGACGACAATTGTTGAACCGCACAGGCGCGAAGGATGGATTTTCAGAGGAGAAAGGGTAAGGTACAAAGGGCAAAGCGATTGACGCGAGCAGGCGCGCGCCGCGAGAGAGGCAATTACAAGCGAAGCGCAAAGGCACAAAGCTCTTGAAGGGTTTATTTTCGGGAGCGGCACTTTTGTTTCGAGATATTCATTAATATGAACCGACCGCAGTTGTGCTGGCTGGTGATTTTCAGGAGCGCATGCATGATGAAACGAAAACACTCCATTTTGGGGCTGCTGCTTGTTACGGTCCTGCTGGTGTTCGGGCTGCTGGCAGCGGCATTTCCCGTGGTTGGGGCGGCAGATGCCCCGCAGGTGTCGTCTGGGGCGCTGCTGCCGCTGGCGCAGGGGGAGGACTGCCGCGCCGATGTGCTGCTGGCATTCAGCCGCGCCAATGCCGCGTGCGGCAGCATGGAGCGCAACCAGTTGTGTTATGGCAATGGCACTGTCACCGCGCTGCTTCAGTCCGGCGGCACACCGGACGGCTTTGCAGCGGCAGGCGATGTGACAGCAATTACCCCCCTGCGCAGTGTGCAGCTTACTTCGGCGCAGGCCGGGGCGGCATATGCGGTTGCGGCACTGCAAATGCAGGCGAACCTGATTGACTCGCAGACCGGGCGCAGCGTAACCGTGATCGCTTTTGGCAATGCTGATCTGCGCAATCAGGTGCCGCAGCTCCCAACGGTGACGCTGGTCGCCTCCGGCACGCTCAACATTCGCGCCACGCCGGAGATCAACGGCGAAATCCTGCGCCAACTGCCGCTGCGGGCGACGCTGGTGGCGGACGGGCGCACCCAGGACAACCGCTGGCTGCGCGTGCAGATTCCCGATACATCTGCTGTTGGCTGGGTCGGGGTGGATGTGGTGACGACAGACGGCGATCTGAGTTCGCTGGCGCTTGCCGATGTCAACACCCCGTATCTGCGCCCGTTCCAGGTGTTCACACTGGAAACCCCGGTTGAGGGCGATCCCCCCTGCAACGGCGCGCCGCGCAGTGGCATTCTGCTGCAAACGCCGGAAGCCACCGCCGTTGAACTGACCATCAACGGTGTGGAACTGCGCCTGTCCGCGACGGTGTTCATTTATGCGCAGTACACCGGCGAAATCACGATCAATGTGCTGAACGGGCTGGTGCGGGCGACAGCGAACGGCGTGGCGCAGTTTGTCCCGGCTGGCGCGCGCACTCGTGTTCCACTGGAGGCGTTTGTGCCGGTGGGTGCGCCTGTGCCTGCCGAGCCGTATCTGGCGGAAGAAATCGCCGGGATGCCGGTCAACAACCTGCCCACGCGGCTGACCGTGCCGCCGCCATCCAGCGCCGAACAGATCGCGGCGGATGTTGCCGCTGCCGAGCAGGCGCAGGTGATGCTGCCCACGCCCAACCCCACCGAAATCGCCCGCACACGCTGCACGCGCACGACGACGCGCAGCACCAACCTGTGGGCGGGACCGGGTACATTCTACGAGATCATCCGCGAACTGCCGCGCGGCACACTCATTGACCCGGCGGTGAGTTACCGTGACAGCGGCGGGACGGAGTGGTGGCAACTGCGTAATGGCAGTTGGATACAGGCAGCAGCGGTGCAGAGCAGCGCGGCATGCGGCGAAATCCCGCGGACCGAAGTGGTGCAGCCGCCGCTGTACAACCGCCTGACGCTGGAAACCTGCGACAGCAGCAATGGACCGATCCGTGCCGGGCAGTATGTCGAGATTGAGTTTGTGGATGGCGGCTGGGAAACGCTGGCAGAGGCAGAGGCAGCGCCGCGCATTGACCCCGGACGGATTGTGGTCAACACACTCAGCCTGCCCGTGTATGCCGATCCGCCGCGCAATGTCGCCGTAGACCGCTGGTACCGCCGCTTCTTCACGACCTGGCGCGCCGAGCCGGGCACATGGCAAATCCGCGCCGACCGCCTGACCTACAGCCTGATCTGTGACGTGACCGTACCGGCGAGTTAACCAACAGCGTTAACCAACAATGGAAGCGCGTGTGTTTGCTGCTGGTCTATTGATTTGACCGCTGTGTTGCCCTCATCCCCCCTGCCCCTTCTCTCAGACGCTTACACTGGGAGAAGGGGAGGATAACGCGCCTGTAAGTCCCTGCCCAGCCGCGCAGCAGCGGTAAGCAGAGTGCTTCAGGGGAAGGGCTGGTGTCGTCAACGGGCTGGGTATCAGCCGACGACATCACCCGGCTTTGCGCGCGGTGATGGCGAACAACCCTGGCTGCGGCTCAACATCGCCCAGCGTCGGGTAGAACGTGATGTCGCTGAAGCCGCAGTCGCGCAGCAGGGCGCGGTAGGCGTCGTCGCCGTATGCCTGCATGCTGCTGGCATGGCGCGTCACTGCCCCGCTGGCGGCGTCAATCACGTAGTAACGTTCTGTCGCCACCTGCCGGGTTTCATCCCAGAAGCACTCTTCCAGCAGCAGGTAGGGCGCTGCCGAAAACAAGCCGGACCCCGCCGAGTACCAGCTTGCAGGCTGCTGCCCGATTTCGCGCACAGCGGCGAATGTGTGTGGTTCCAGCAGCAGCATGCCGCCCGGTTTCAGCGCCGCGTGTGCCTTGCCCAGCACCCGGCGGATGTCCTCGGTTGTGAACACGTTGAATTCGCCATAGATGAACATGACCAGCGTGTGCCCGCTGCCATAGTCAGCGTCGCGGAGGTCTGCCTGCTGGTATGTGCTGCTCAGGTGATGCGTGGCGGACTGCTGGCGGGCGTAGGCGATTGACGCGGGCGAGAAGTCAATGCCGGTGCAGGTGTGCCCCAGCGCCGCCAGGTGGTTGGCGTACAGTCCGGGTCCACAGCCCAGATCAAGCACGCTGCTGGCTTTGCCGCCCAGCAGGTGAATGTGAATCCAGGCAACATGCCGGGTGATGATCGCGGCGCGGCGGCTGGCGGCATCGTGCGCCTGCGACAGATGTTCGTTGAGCATTCGCGCGCTGAAATCGGGATCGTTCCAGGGGATTTTTTCGCCTTCTGCCCATGCAGTTGGCGGGTTTGGACGCTGCACAATTTCCAGCAGGTTCAACATACGCTTTTGCCTCCTCAGCAGGCTCATGCATGGCGGGTCAGTGTACCGTTCAGGCGCGTGTCGGGTCAGGGCAGCAGCGGGTGGGCGGAAACGGACCTTTTTAAGAATTCGTGTACAAGATTGTAACAGTTTTTGGATTTGGGTGTAGAGTAGTCGTGATCGTTTCGCGCATAGGGCGCGATGGGGCTTCAGAAAGGACGCCAGTGAACGGGCTACTTATATGGCAGAGTTCAATAATCTCTACCAACGCGCAGTCTACTACGATATTGTCTTTGATCGGGATGTCAGCAGTGAAATTGAGTTTGTCGCCGCGCTGTACCGGCAGTGTCATGGGGTAGACCCGCGCGCAGTGCTTGACCTTGCCTGCGGACCGGGCTACCATGCACGCGCCTTCGCCAAACGTTACGGGCGGGCGGTAGGGCTGGATTTACGCCCGGAAATGCTGGCGCTGGGTGCAGAGCGTGCTGCGCAGGACGGGGTGCAGGTCGAATGGCTGTCTGCTGACATGCGTTATTTCACGCTGCCGGAGCCGGTGGACATTGCCCTCAATGTCTTTGACGGTATCGACTGCCTGAACACCAACCGCGACCTGGTCGCGCACTTCCGCGCTGTTGCCGCCAACCTCACCCCCGGCGGGCTGTATTGCATTGATGTCACCAACCCACGTTACACCAGTTTCAGCCATTACGAACCCGTCAGCTTCCACGGTAAGCGCGAGGGCATTGCGGTGGACATTTACTGGGCAACCAACAATCCCGCGTTTGACCCGGTCACGGGTGTTTCGCACACGCAGCTTGAAATCCATATCAACGATCATGGCGAGCGTTTTGTCATCAGCGATGTAGCCCACGAACGTGTGCTGTCGGGTCAGGAAATCGCGCTGCTGGCAGAACTTTCCGGCGTGTTCCAGCCGATTGGCTGGTACGGCGGCTATGACCTCAACATGCCGTTCACCAATGCCCCCGATCACCTGCGCATGATTGCTGTTCTCCAGCAGACCGCAGGTTAGCCATTCCACCGGTTTGTGTAACAGTTGCATAGCGCTGTGTTGTGTTGACCACCAGGTCAGGCTGTGGCTTAGCTCGATCTATATATCCGGACAAGGGGATTACGCTCTTTACTGATCCGACCATAAAAAACTAAATCCGCAGAGCGCAAACACCGCTGGTGCAAGTTTAGCAAGTTGCAGGCGGATCAGTAAGAGAATAATCGGGTTACTGGTAGGGTTGAAGCATGCTTCAACCCTGCGAAAAACGCTATCCGCTGATATTGATCACCTGCATCATCCCCCCGTTCGGGGCGCCAGGTTTACAGCCTGGCACCTGGCGCGGCAGTCTGATCCGGTGCAGCGCAAACACAGCGGGGCGGGACCATTGTGGTTTCGCCCCTGCTGCATATCCGGGGTCTCCCTCTGTTATTCGATGCAACAATTATTATCGTATTTTTCGGGTAGTAACATGTTGCGATTTTGACTACTTGTGACAGGCTGGCGCGCTCCCAACGTCTGCCCTAACAACTGCCGCCTGCCGCCTAGCATATTTCGGCATAATCCACATATGACAAGCGTCACACTCAGAAGGTTACTTTTTGGATTTGTATTTGGTGGCATCTTGTTCAAAAATTCACATAGGCGAATATCCTGATATGATGTGTATCGGCTGTCTATAGCCTAATTATTATCAGGTAAAAGTAAACGCTATACTGTCTATACAGGTACGGGGTTTGCTACCCCTGCCGCCAAGAAGTGGCAATGATCTTGTTGATTCTACACAGTCCATTCTTTGCCTGCCTCTCACACGTCCGTGCGCATGTTCCCCGGCACGAGTTCAGACATGACTCCCTGCCAGGTATTGGTACGGACAGGGGGAATAGTTGCTCATGAAACCACGCTTCTTGATCGGAATATCCATACTGGGCGGGGCGCTCACCATCGCAGGGACGGTCATGCTGGGGTGTTCCCCAAACACTGCCGCGCCGGAACTGCTGCTGCGCCCGACAGCCAGCCCTGACCAGGAGGGCACCGCGGAAGTTTCGGCTGCCGCCGCGCAGATGGTGTTTCTGGAACCGTTCAGCGATCAAGCCTGCCTTGATTGCCACACGGACCAGGCACGCCTGACCGAGCTTGCCCTTCCAGAGGAAACGACTGAGGAACTCTCCTCAGGACCTGGCTGAGGGGGGTCCGTGGCTCCGATGGAGCCATGGCAGCGCGTCTGGATTGACGCCGAAACCTACTCAGAAGACCTGCATTCCGCCATTAACTGCACCGATTGTCACGGTGGGCAGTCCGTTGATGATATGCAGCTCGCCCATGAAGGGCTGACCGCCACACCCGGAGACGATGCAGTCGCCACCTGTGGCAACTGCCATCCTGATATCGCCCCCGCCGCGATGGGCAGCCTGCATACCACGCTGGCAGGTTACGACACCGTGCTGCACGCGCGCAGTGCGCCGGAGCATACGGAAACGCTGGAAGTTATGGAGTCGTACCACTGCAACAGCTGCCATACCACCTGCGGCGACTGCCATATCAGCCAGCCTGTCTCGGTGGGCGGTGGGCTGCTTGATGGGCACGCCTATGCCGAAACCCCGCCGATGAGCCGCACCTGTTCGGCATGTCACGGCAGCCGCGTGACCAACGAGTATTTCGGGCTGAACGAAGGCATCCCCAGCGATGTCCACTTCCGTGAGCGCATGGCGTGTACCGCCTGCCACACGGGTGACGAGATTCATGGTATCGGCACAGATGCCGATCACCGTTACGCTGGCGAACAGGAACCCACCTGCGAATCGTGTCATGAAGACCAGATTGGCGTTGGGTCGGGCATTGAGCAGCATGAGGTGCATGGCACAGAACTCCTGTCCTGCCAGACGTGCCACAGCACGACGTATACCAACTGCATCAACTGTCATGTGGAGCAAACCGACGCGCAGCAGCCGTTCTACACTGTCGAGGAACACTTTTTAGACTTCGCCATCGGGCGGAATCCGCGTCAGGATGCCGAGCGTCCCTATCGCTATGTCCCGCTGCGGCATGTGCCAATCGACATCGATTCCTTCAGTTTCTACGGACCGAATCTGCTGCCGAACTTTGACCTGCTGCCCACATGGGTTTATTCGACACCGCACAATATCCAGCGCATCACGCCGCAAAATTCGAGCTGCCTGTCGTGTCATGGCAATGACGCCGTGTTCCTGACGGCGGATCGTGTGGTGGCGGAGGAACTTGCCGCCAATGCCAGCGTGATTGTCGAAGCTGCGCCGCCGCTGCCGGAAGGCTACAGCGACAGTTCCGTACTGCCGCCCACCGCCGCCCCAACTGAAGCGCCTGCGGATGACGGCGGTTTCTGGGGGGGTGATGGCGCTGCTGCCACGCCAACGCCTGCTGGTGCAGAGGACTCGTTCTGGGGTGGCGGTGAAGCCGCTACGCCAACCCCTGCCGGTGACGAGGATGCGTTCTGGGGTGGTGGCGACAGTGCCGCTACGCCGACCAGTGAGTCTGAACAGGATGAGTCCGAAGATGACGACTCATTCTGGGGGAATTAAAGCAATACGAGTGAGCTTTCACAAGGAGCTAATCTTATGAAGAAATTCGCTTTCCTGATGCTGCTGCTAGTGCTGCTGATGCCAGCACTCGTAGTGGTCGCCCAGGACGAGGCAGTGGTCGCCCGCCTGGAAGAATATAACGCCAATCTGCCGCAGGGTTACGGCGTCGTGAGTGTGGAAGACCTGCTGACGATCCTTGCCGAGCGCGAGGTCGTTCTGCTGGACGTGCGCGAAGTCGAAGAATATGAGGCGGGGCACGTTGAAGGATCCTTTAATGTGCCGATCCGGACGCTGGGGCAGAATCTGAACCTGCTGCCTGATCTGGATGCCGAAATCATCATCATCTGCAAAGGCGGCGCACGCGCGCTGCTGGCGATGACCTCGCTCAATATTCTTGGCTACGAAAACGCCCGGATTCTGCGCGGTGGGTATGATGGCTGGGTAGCCGAAGAACTGCCCACCACCACCGAAGCGTTTGTGCCCGAACCAGGCACTGCGCCGGAATTTGAGCCTGCTGTTTACGCAGCAGTGGACAACTACCTCAGCACCCTGCCGCAGGGTTACGGTCTGGTCCGCCCGGCAGATGTGGCGACAGAACTGGTCGAAAATCCCCCGATCCTGATTGACGTGCGCAGCCAGGAAGAATGGGACTCCAACGGCTATATCGAAGGCGCGCTGCATATCTGGATCAACGAATTCATGAGCCGCCGTGATGAATGGCCCGCCGACAAGGAAGCCAACATCGTCATCTACTGCGCCAGTGGTGTGCGTGGCTCAATTGCCACCGTCATGATGCGGCTGATGGGTTACAGCAATGTCCGCAACATGTCGGGTGGGATGAACGCCTGGGTCGCCGCCGAACTGCCGGTGGTTGGTGTGCCTGAAGCCGTGGTTGAGGAATTCAGCCTCGAAACCTATCTGGCGGATTACATTGCTGCGCTGCCCAACACCTTCAACGCCATCCGCGTGCCGGATCTGGCTGCGGAACTGGACAGCGGCGCTGAACTGCTGCTGGTGGACGTGCGTACACCCGACGAATATGGCGAAGGCTTCATTGAAGGCGCCATCAATATCCCGTTGAACGAACTGACTCTGCACCTCGACATGCTGCCGAATCTCGATCAGGCAATCGTGGTCTACTGCGGCAGCGGGCATCGCTCGGCGCTGGCAATGACCGCGCTCAACCTGCTCGGCTACAGCAATGTCCGCAGCATGCTGAGTGGTGTGAATGCGTGGACCGGCGCAGGGCTGCCGCTTTCGCAGGAAGCTGTCGAAGCGCCTGTGGGCACTGCACCGGAATTTGATCCTGCCGTGTTCGAAGCTGTTGACGCCTATATGACTGCCATCCCCGCCGGTTACTACACGGTGCGCGCTGCTGACCTGAGCACGGAACTGATCGAGAATCCGCCGGTGCTGATTGATGTGCGTACCGACAGCGAGTGGGCAGAAGGGCACATTGAAGGCGCGATCCATATTTCGCTGCGGGATCTGTTCACCCTGCGCGATCAGTGGCCGCAGGACCCGACCACACCCATCGTCATCTACGATAACCCGACCCATCGCAGCTCTATTGCGATGACCGTGCTGCGTATGCTGGGTTACGAGAACGTCCGTGTGCTGGCGGGCGGCGTTGGTGCCTGGACCGCCGCCGAACTGCCGCTGGTGAATGAGTAAGTAGCAAGCAAAACAACAGGCGACTGCCCCGCTGAAAGCTGGTGGGGCAGTCCATTGCGCTGTACCGAGAGACTCATTAGATGACGTGATAGGGAAACAGGATGTACACCGTTCTCAAGAAGCTGCTGACGACTGCCATTGTTGGAATGGTTATCGGGCTGGTCTGGCTGGCGGCGGCTGTATCTGCTCAGGAGGCTACTCCTGCCCCCGAACCTTCCCCTGATTGCGCCGAGTGTCACATTGATGTGGTCGCTACATGGCAGACCAGCATCCATGCGCAGGCATACCATGACGAGAATTTTCAGTCTGCGTGGCAGACACAGGGCGAAAACCCGGAGTGCCTTGCCTGTCACACGACGGGTTTTGTGCCTTTCAGTGGACAGTTCGATCAACCGGGGGTGTCCTGCGCTGCCTGTCACGGCGAGACACCCGCCAATCACCCGCCTGAACCCGTACTTGTGGATCCCGGTGTCGAGGTTTGTGCTACCTGCCACACCACCACGTTTGGCGAGTGGCAGATGAGCGCGCACGGTGAGCAGCAGCTTGCCTGCACTGCCTGCCACACCCCGCATGACCAGCACATCCGCTTTGAAACCGTCGAAGCGCTGTGCATCAACTGCCATGACGAAGCCCGGAACGATTATGCCCATATCACCCATGTGGAGCAGGTCTGCACCGACTGCCACTGGTATCGCAACATTGATGAATCCGAACATATCCTCACCGGCAATCTGCTGCCCACCGGGCACGACAGCTTTGTGGAAACTGCCGCCTGTGTGGACTGCCACGCGCAGTTGGTTGAGGATACGGCGCTGGTGGCAGAGGCAACCGCGCTGCCGGATATGATGGAGGCAGAACTGCGCATCCGCGAGCTGGAGACGGAAATCCGCACCATTCAGGCACAAAACGTCAATCAGGCAGCGATCTATTCCCTGCAAGGGCTGCTGCTGGTTGGGGTGGTGGTCGTGATGGGCGGCGTGGGCTTTGTCCGTTTGCGGCGAAATGGCAGGTGAACGTTATGGAAGAGAAGTTCATTTCACGACGCGAGTTTTTCAGGATGATGGTCGGGCTGGGGGTCGGCGTTTCAACGATTGCCGCGCTCAGCAATGTTGACCGCCTGATGCAACTGCTGGATCAGGAACGTGAGATTGAACGCATTGTCGCGGGCGAAGCTGCTGCGGGACACGCTGCCAGCACGCATCCGCATCGCTGGGGCATGGTCATCAATCTTAACACCTGTATCGGCTGCGACTACTGCGTTTACGCCTGTCAGGCAGTCAACGATGTGGCGGACGATATGCGCTGGAACGTGCATTTGCTCGAACGCACGGAAACCGGCAATGAGTTCCACATGACGCGCCCGTGCCTGCACTGCCAGGATGCCCCCTGCGCCGCCGTTTGCCCGGTAGGGGCAACGTATGTGCGCGATGACGGCATCGTCATCATGGACTACGATAAGTGTATCGGCTGCCGTTACTGCCAGGTTGCCTGCCCGTATGGTGCGCGCAGTTTCAACTGGGGCGTGCGCGAGGACGAAAATCCTTACCAGACCACCTGGGGCACGGCGGAAGTCGAACGCCGCCCGCGCGGCGTGGTCGAAAAATGCACCTTCTGTGTCCACCGCATTGACCGGGGACTGCCGCTGGGGCTGGTGCCCGGCATTGATCGCGCGGCAACACCTGCCTGTGTGAATGTGTGCCCGGTGGGGGCGCGCATTTTTGGCGACCTCAACGACCCCGAAAGCCCGGTGTCGCGGGCGATTGCCACGAATCCGGTTTTCCGGCTGCGCGAAGACCTGGGCACAGAACCGAACGTCTACTACATTCCACCGGAGGGCATGGCGCTATGATCAGCACTGCACCTCGTTTACAGGTTCGCCCTGTCTGGTGGCTGGCAATCGGGCTGTTGATCGTCATCGGTCTGGTTTCCGGTTTGCTGGTGTTCATCAACGGGCTGAAAATCACGGCGCTGAGCAACAATGTGCCCTGGGGCTTGTGGATCACGGTTGATCTTTCGGCAATTGCGCTGGGCGCGGGCGCGTTTTCGCTCTCGACCATCGCCTATATCTTCCGTGTGAAGTCGTTCGAGCGCATTGCACGCATCTCTGTGTTTGTCGGGCTGGTGGGTTATACCAGCGCGATGCTGGCGCTGCTGATGGACATCGGACGCCCGGAACGCTTCTGGCATCCGGTGGTCTTCTGGAATGTGCATTCCGTACTGTGGGAAATCACCATGTGCGTGATTCTGTATTCCACAGTGCTGATTGTCGAGTTCGCGCCGATCTTCCTGCAATCTGATCCGGTACGCCTGCGTTTTCCGTTTGCCGAACGGCTGGCGCACTGGCTGCACCGCCTGACACCGGTGGTATCGGTGGTCGGGCTGGGTTTGTCGCTGCTGCACCAGTCGTCGCTGGGTGCGACTTACGGCGTGCTGGTGGCGCGCCCGCTGTGGTTCAAGCCGTCTATGCCGGTGATGTTCATCATCTCGGCGGTGGCTGCCGGGGCGGCGTTCACGCTGGGGCTTACGATTCTGTACGAGAATTTCGTGCGCCAGCGGCAGATCGACAGCAAATTGCGCGCGCAGGTTGCCACGTTTGCCGGGTTGATGACACTGGCGTATCTGTATCTGAAAATCTGGGACTTTGCGGCGACCACTTACTACAGCCATCTGCCATCGCGGGCAGAGTCGGCTGACCTGCTCAACCGCAGCACGCCCTATGGCACGACCTTCTGGCTGATTGAGGTGGTCTTTGGCGCGCTGGTCCCGGCGATCATTCTGCTTGCCCCGCGTCTGCGCAAACGCGACTCGTGGGTGATCCTTGCGGCACTGCTGGGCATCGGTGGCATCATCGTCAACCGCTGGAATGTGACGCTTTCGGGTTTGATCGTCCCGCTGGACTGGTCGCCCGGCGCGGCAGAGTTGTTCCCGGTGAACGCCTATGTGCCTGCGCCGATTGAATGGGGCGTAGCGCTGGGGGTGCTCGGCTACGCGCTGTTCATGTTCACGGCGGGGCTGCGCTTTTTGCCACTGTTCCCCGATGAGGAGCACGGGCATGAGCACGCGCATGAGCACGCACACGACCACACGCCCGACCCTGCACCCGCAGCCGGGCATGAGTCGGGACTGGCGCACGACAGCCCGGCATGAAGCGGCGTTCTACCGCGATGTGCCGCTTACCGGGGCAGGTCGCGGGCGTTTGCAGCATTGTTCTGCACAGCGTAGTATGTGTCTTATCCATCATGGCAGCCCCTGCGCATCAGTGTGTGTCGCGGGGGCTGTTTGTTGTCAGCGGATCAAATGCGCGGGCTGCGCTGAATGCTGCAAACTGTAGTGCCCCCGAAAGTTGGACACAGAAGTGCTTGTGAATATTATCGCAGCGGTTCTGGTGGGTGTACCAACCAGTCTGCCTCGAATTCGGCCTGCGCTGGCGTGCCGCGCCCACACCTGCACATCCGTCGCCGGAGTGATGCTAGAATGGGAATGGACAGGTAGCGGAGAAACATGTATGCAAAACGTACCAGCACGGACTGTATTTGGGGAGATTACCGGCTTTCTGGCAACCAATCCCACGCCGCAGGAGATTATCGTTTACGAGCTGCCCATAGACCTGCAAGCACGCGCGCATGAGCTGCTCGATAAAAACGGCGAGGGCGAACTCACGCCGCATGAGCATGAGGAAATGGTGGACTTTGCCCGTATCGAAAACATGCTGCTGCTGCTCAAGGCGAAGATGAAGCTGAAACTCAAAAAGGCGGGTGAATGAGTCTGTCTGCGGCACAGCGGCGCTTTGTCCGTGTGCGCGCCGGGGGCTGCTGCGAATACTGTCGTCTGGCGGTCAGCAGTGGAACAGTGCCCTTCCATGCTGATCACATTATTCCGATCAAACATGAAGGCAGCGATGACGCAGACCATCTTTGTTTCGCCTGCTACAACCGCAACAGGGTTAAAAGCCATGATCTGACGGGTTTTGATCCCACCAACGGGAAGATTACATAGTCAGCTTCGCCACGCCCTACGCCTTCACCGGCGAACCGCGCAACGCCAGCGGGCTGCAAGACCACCGCGAAGTCGATGCAGCCACGCCGCGCTACAATGTACCTTTGCGTCCTTTGCGCCTTCGCGGTTCAGTCCGCCTTGCGGGCGGACGGGTGTGTGCAGCGCTAATCCCCGGCGGGGACAGCCTGCACCGGCTGCGGCGTTGGTCCAATCTGGCGCGTGATACGGGCGTAGAGCCACCAGCCGCCATACATCACGAACACCATGCCGTATTCCACCGCCGGAATGCGGATCACCTCATTCAACTGGAACGGCTGGCGGATCAGCGTATAGGTGATCAGCAGCGTGGCGATGAAACCCGCGTAAAACAGGCGCTTCTGCCACTGCTTCAAGCCCAAGCCGTGCATCTGCGTGACGATGAAGATGGTGATGAAGCCCAGCGCGAACATATACACCAGCCCGCCGCCCTGCCCGATGGCGATCAGCGCCGCATGGGGCAGCACCAGAATCTCCAGCAGGAAAATCCATTTGCGGTTCAGGTGCATCCGCGTGAACATCAGCGACCCCTGCACCATCACCAGAATCACATGCACAAAGCCGAGCAGATGACCGAGCGTGGGAACCATCGGGTGAAACCAGAAGGTATAGATGACGGCGAAGCTGAAGGCATAGCCATGATAGCGCTTGATCCAGTCATAAAATTCCTGCCGGAAGGTCAGCTTTTTGCCGAAGAAGATGCCGCGCCGCCGGTTCTCAAAGGCGATGATGACGAACAGCATCATAATCACGGCGAACTGTGCCGTCCAACTGGGGATGTCCTGCGCAATCGCGTCGTAGAAGAACACGGTTTGCAGGTAGTGCAGCCCAATGAAGGCGGCGTTGATGCCCAGCGCGAGCTTGTTGACCGGGCGCAAGCCGCTGCCATAGGTGCGGTCGGTGCGTTCCTGTGCCCACCAGATCGTGAACCAGATCAGGATTTGATGCACCACAAAGCCAATCCAGATCGTCGCCCGGCTCCAGAACGTCGGCTCTGCCAGTTTCCAGTCATAGAAGAAGCCGTCACCGGGCGGCGCGACTGCCAGTTCGTAGCGCGTCAGCCACACGCCGAGGGCGGCAATGGCGACACAGACCAGCACGGAGAAGAGAATGCCGAGATTGGCTGCATCGCGGTCGTTGATCTTGCGTAATGCCTGCATGAATGGTTTGCCTCTGGTAGCAGGGTAATCGGGTTATCGCGGGGCATGATAGCGCAGAAACCTTAACGGCAGTGAAAAGCAAGTTAACGAAGGCGTAAATTTTGCGGCGGGGGTGGGGCGGGCTGTAACACCGGGCGGGCACGCAGCGCCGCCACACGCCCCTACAGCGGCGGGGTGGGCACGCCTGCCAGATGTTCGCCTACATAGCGGCGGAAGAACAGCCCAATCTGCTCCACCGCGCGCTTGCCTTCCGGCACGAACCCGGCAAACAGCGGGAAAGCGTGCACCATGCCCGCCCAGACTGTCAGCGTCACGTCCACACCGTCGCGCCGGGCGCTGGCAGCAAATGTCACCGCATCACTGCGCAGCACCTCGTGCTCCCCGGCATAGACCAGCAGCGGCGGCAGCCCGTGCAGATCGGCAAACACGGGCGAAATCAGCGCGTCGTGCGGGTCGTGCGTGCCGCAATAGTGCCGCGCCATCATCGCCAGATCGCTCAGCCGCAGATATGGATCGCTTGCTTGCAGGGCGGGCTGCGCCGGGTCGGAAAAGGTGCAGTCCAGCAGGGCGGAGAGCAGACACGCCGCCGCGGGCAGGGGATCGCCTGTGTCACGCAGGCGCAGCAGCAGCGCCGCCGTCAGCCCGCCGCCAGCCGAATCGCCGGCGATGACGATTTTGCCGGGGGCATAGGTCGCCAGCAGCCCACGATACGCCGCCTGCACATCATCCAGCGCCGCCGGGAACGGATGCTCCGGCGCAAGGCGGTAATCGGGGATGAACGCCGCACAGCCTGCCGCCTGTGCCAGCCGCCCGACCAGCACACGATGCACACGCGGCGTACGCAGCACATACCCGCCGCCGTGCAGATACAGCAGCAGCACGTCAGGACGGGCATTCGGCGGGATGATCCAGTCGCCGGGGATGCCGTTGACCTCGCGCGGCTGCCA
Source organism: Anaerolineae bacterium (assembly GCA_034435675.1). Lineage (GTDB taxonomy): Bacteria > Chloroflexota > Anaerolineae > Aggregatilineales > Phototrophicaceae > DAOTWP01. The sequence continues at coordinate 15,625 of DAOTWP010000340.1, read as the reverse complement.
GCGAATGCCGGGCGGCAGCGGCTCGAACAGCGGCTGGTTGGCAGCGCGGCGGTAGGTTTCCAGCGGCATTTCCGGCGGCATGAAACGCTGGAAAAAGACCTGCATACTCAGGTAGAACAGCTTTGCGCGCAAACTCGGCATGGCTACGGCTCCTCTGGCGGGCGAACGCAGGGGGATAAGGCGCATTCAGTAGATTGCGGTCGTTTTCGCGCCGGGGAGTGCGACCAGCCCCTACAACAGCAGATTGCTTTGCCTGTCAGACAGGGGATTATGTTTTAACGATTAAATACGGAGCACGAGGGCGGGCATACGCTGCGCTTGGTCCGCCCCTACGAACTCCGCATTATTTTGTTAAACGTCATCATCCCCATGTTCAGCCAGCATGCTCATCCTGTTGAACCAGGGGGCGCGGCAGGGCAACACACACTTTGCCCCGGCACAGGCGATTGATTACACCGGGACTGTCCGGCAGCCATCAGCCGCCGCTGCTCTCCTCCGTGCCTGCTGGCGCTGGCGCATCCTCGCCGCTGCTTTCCTCTGTGCCTGCTGGCGCTGGCGCATCCTCGCCGCTGCTCTCCTCCGTGCCTGCTGGCGCTGGCGCATCCTCGGTGGCGGCTGGCGCTTCGGTCATATCTGGCGCGGCGGTCGCATCGGGCGCAGCGGTGGCTTCTTCGGTGGCAGCGGGCAGCGGTGCGCCGTCATCCCCGGCAGCAGCAGCGCTGGAGGGTGAATACCAGACGAAATAGATGGTGATGCCCAGCGCAGCAGTCAACAGCCACAGCGCCAGCGTCGTGCGCATGTAGCGCTTGATTTTGCGCACCTTGAACCACGCCGGAAGCTGCTTTTCGAAGAACATGCGAATGACCAGATAGGTCGCCAGAATTTGCGCGATACCGCCGGTCAGCAGGTGCAGCGTGGGGAACAGGTTGAACGGCGCGCCGATGTTCTGCGGGATTTCCGGCGCGACATAGTTGGCGTAGGACACTGCCATCACAAAGCCGATCAACCCCCAGTTAAGCAGCGTGATTGTCGCCATCGTGTACTTGTGGTACGGCTCGAACATCTTGCGGCGGGCAAAAGCGAACCCGACCAGCATCAGCGGGACGAGCAGCAAAACATATGCCAGCAGGGTCAGGTCTGCCAGCGGCGTGGCGTTAGCGTTAAAAAGACCGGGCGGAACGCGCAAATCCATGTGGTGATAGCTCCTGTGGGTGATCGGCTGTAAGGTTGGCTAATGACTGATCCGAAGCTGCAAGGTTGCTCTCGTAGCGGCGAAGCATGCTTCGCCCACATCAGCGGCAGCGCAGCGATTTCTAAAGTTACGCGCAAATTATAACGGGAATGCCGCTTTGTGACACCGCCACAGTGTAAAGACTGCGCAAAAAAAGCGCCCCGCTGCACGCAGGCTGCTTCGCGCTATAATGCGGCGCTGGCATGGCACACAATTGCACGATGGAACGACACGATGCAGACACTTGCAGCAGCACAGACACTCGCAGCAGCGCAAATCCCCATGCGGCTGACCCGCTGGTTCTGGTTCTGGATGGCGGCAGGGCTGCTCTGGGCAGTCTGGCTGGGCGTCAATTCGCCCGGCACACCGCTGCACGATGAAATCACACACTACCTGATCGCCCGTGATGCGTGGCGTAACCCGGTGTTCATCCTCGATGTATGGGGCAGACCGGGCAACACGCTGTTCTACCTGCTGCCTTCGGCGGTCAGCCTGGGGGCGCGGCGCTGGTGGGCGCTGGCGGCAAGCGTGCTGGTCGTGCTGCTGGTCACACGCACAGCGCACCGGCTGGGACTGCGGCGGCTGGCGCTGCTGCCGCTGCTGCTGTGGGGGCAGCCCTGGTTCAACCAGCTCGCCTTCACGTCCATCACGCAGATTCCGTTCATGCTGGCGCTGACCGGCGGCATCGCGGCATGGGCGGAATGGGATACCCGGCGGCAGGACGAGGCGCGCGGTGCGGCGCTGCTGCTGGCGCTGGCGGCGCTGTGTTTTGGGCTGCTGGCGATTATCCGGCATGAGGGCATTGCGCTGACCGGCGCCTGGGCGCTGGGGCTGGTGGGGCTGCTGTGGCGGCGCTGGCGCGGGCTGGCGCTGGCGTGGGCGGCTGCCGCGCTGCCGCTGCTGCTGTGGAACCTGCTCTATTATGCACAGTATGGGCGGCTGGCGTCCGGCAACCTGCTGGACGTGCGCCCGACGGATATTTACGGCGCGGGCGACTGGCTGCATTTTGTGCTGCCCACCGCCGCGAGTGTCAGCGTGCCGGTGCTGCTGCTGGCGCTGGTCGGTGTTGGCTGGCTGGCATGGCGGCGCAGACCCCTGCTGCTGTTCGCGCTGCCCGCGCTGGTCTACTTCCTCACGCACACGCTGATCTATCGTTTTGGCTTGTTCGCCAGCGGGGGGTATGTGCTGTTCCTGCTGCCCACTGCGCCCACGTTTGCGCTGCTGGCGGCATTCGGCGGGGCGTGGCTGCTGGATAGGGCGGCGACGGTGGAGATTGTCCCCGGATGGTTGATCGCGTTTTTCCGTAGGGGAAGGTCTGAGACCCTCCCCTACACAGCCTATTCGCCATCACCCGCTGACACGACACAGAGCGCTGCCCGTGCGAGGGGGTTCACACAGGTCGTGCCGCCGCTGCTCAACGCGGCGTTTGTGCTGGCGCTGCTGTTTGTGCTGGCGCTGCTGCTGTATAACGCCGGGGCATACCTGTATGCGCGTCCCTGGCAGTTGCAGCCCAACGAAATCGCCATGCAGCAGGCGGCGGACTGGCTGGCGGACGGCGACTACGCCGGGCAGACGGTTTACACGACGCATGTCTGGTTCGTGTGGATTTACCAGCAGCCGGGGCTGCGCGTGATCCCGGTGGGCAGCTACCCGCAGACGGCAGATTTCCCGCCTGGCACGCTGCTGTTGTGGGACAGCAAATACGCCGACCTGAACGGCATTCCCTACGCCGTGCTGACCGCGCCGGGCAGCGGTTGGCGTGCCCTGCAAACATTCGAGGGCGGCGAAGGCGTGTTGTTCCTGCGCGAAGGGTAAGCGGGGCGGGCAAGCGGGCGGACACGCTGGTCCGCCCCTACGCTGCCTTTACCCTTTTTGCTGCTTTCCTGTTAATGCCCACTGCCGCCCAGATACGCCTCGATGATCGTCTCGTCGCGCTGCAAATCTGCCGCCTTGCCCTCATGCGTTACATAGCCCGATTGCAGCACATAGCCCCGGTGCGCCACAGCCAGCGCCATCAGCGCGTTCTGCTCGACCAGCAAAATCGTCGTGTGGTTCTCGTGGTTCAGGTAGCGCACGGTCTTAAAAATCTGATCCACCAGCAGCGGTGCCAGCCCCATCGACGGCTCATCCAGCAGCAGAATACGCGGGCGGCCCATCAGCGCGCGCCCAATCGCCAGCATTTGCTGCTCACCGCCGGAGAGCGTGCCGGCAAGCTGGGCTTCGCGCTCTTTCAGGCGGGGGAACAGCTCAAAGACAAAGTCCCTATCGCGGCTGATGACCGATTTATCTGTGCGCAGGAACGCCCCGATTTCCAGATTCTCGCGCACGGTCAGGCGGGTGAACACCTTGCGTCCCTCTGGCGAATGCACCACACCGCGATCAACAATCTGGTGCGGCGGCAGGTGCGTGATGTCCTCGCCGTTGAGTGTGATTGTGCCGCGCGCGGCAGGCACAATGCCGCAGATGGTGTTCAGCGTTGTGGTTTTGCCCGCGCCGTTGCCGCCAATCAGCGTGACAATTTCGCCCTCTTCCACCGTCAGCGAAATGCCTTTCAGGGCATGGATTTTACCGTAAAACGTATTGATCGCTTCGACCTTGAGCAGGGTTGTCATTCTGTAACCTCATCCGTCCGCCAATCGTCCGGCAGCCCGGCGAGTTCGGCGCGTTCCGGCAGGGTGTCATCCAGCATCGGACCGGAGCCGAGATACGCCTCAATCACGCGCGGGTCGCGCTGTACTTCGGCGGGCGTGCCTTCCGCGATTTTCTCGCCATAATCCATCACGCTGACCTGATCGGAAATGGTCATGACCACCTTCATATCATGTTCAATCAGGAAAATGGTCAGATCCAGTTCATCGCGCAGCTTGCGGATGAACAGCATCATATCCTCGGTTTCGTGCGGGTTCATGCCCGCCGTCGGCTCGTCCAACAGCAGCAGCGCCGGGTCGGATGCCAGGGCGCGGGCGACTTCCAGCCGCCGCTGCAAGCCATAGGGCAGGTTCTCTGCCAGCAAATCGCCCTTGCCGTCCAGCCCAACAAACGCGACCAGTTCCATAGCGCGGAACAGCGCTTGTTTTTCCTCGCGGCGCTGCGCGGGTGTGCCAAAGATCGCGCCGAGCATATTGGCGTGCAGGCGGCTGTGCATGCCCACAAGGATATTTTCCAGCACCGTCAGGCTGCCAAACAGGCGGATGTTCTGGTAGGTGCGGGCAATGCCACGGCGGTTAATCTGGTCGGTGCGCAGCCCCTGAATCGGCTTGTCCTGAAAGAGAATTGCGCCATCGTCAGGCGTATAGAAGCCGGTCACACAGTTAAAGAAGGTCGTCTTGCCCGCGCCGTTGGGTCCAATCAGGCTGGCGATGGACCCGCGCGGAATGCGTAAATCCATCCAGCGGACAGCGGTCAGCCCGCCAAAACGTTTCAAAACCCGCGCGGCATCCAGAATGTAATCGGTCATGCGGCAGCTCCTTCTTTCGCTTGCAGTTCGGCGGCTTTTTCAGCCAGTTTCGGCGGCGCCGGCGGCAGCAGCCCGTCCGGCTTGAGCAGCATGGCGACCACCAGCAGCACGCCAAACGCCAGCAGCCGGTAGGTATCCAGTTCGCGCAGCACTTCGGGCAGCCCGATCAGCATCAGCGCGCCCAGCACCACCCCAGGGATAGACCCCATGCCGCCGATGATAATCAGGCTGAGCACGTTGATGGAGACGAACAGGGTGAAGCTGTTGGGGAACGTACTGCGCACCATCACGGCGAACAGCGCCCCCGCCATGCCGGCAATCGCGGAACTCAAGCCAAATGCCAGCAGTTTGGTGGCGGTGGTGTTCATGCCCATCGCCTGCGCCACGTCTTCATCCGCCCGCAGCGCACGCCAGGCACGCCCCAACCGGGTATGCGTCAGCCGCGTGACCACGAATGCCGCGATCAGAATACTGAACAGGAACAGATAGTAGATGCTGCCAGGGTTATCCAGGCTGGCATGGATGCCCAGCACCGGCAGGTCAATCACCGGGCTGGGGATCGGGGTGATTCCCTGTGCCCCGCCCAGCAGCGCCTTCAGGTCGTCGGCAATCAGCAGGCGGTTGATGATTTCGCCAAAGCCCAGCGTGACGATGGCGAAGTAGTCGCCGCGCAGCCGCAGCACGGGAATGCCCAGCAGCAGCCGCGCCAGCGCCGCCAGCCCCATGCTGATGGGCAGCCCGACCCAGAAATCCATCATGCCGGTGCAGGCAGCGGCAACCTGGGCGGCATCGCTGACCTCACGCGGGTCCAGCCCGCCGCAGGTGAGGATATTCGGCGTGGTGAGCAGCCCAATGCTGTACGCGCCAATGGCGAACGGGGCGACAAAACCGAGGTCGAGCAGCCCGGAATAGCCGACCATGATATTCAGCCCGATGCCCATGATGACATAGACTGCCATCAGGTTAAAGGCATTGGTGATGTACTGCCCCATAAAAATCGGCGCGACGATAAACACCGCCAGCGCTGCAAACAGCATGACGCTGCTGGTGGTCTGCCGTTCCACCCGCACCCCGACGGTATACTGCGCTTCGGCTCTGCTACCCAGCGGCGGCAGCAGCAGCAGCGCCAGCGCCAGAATGAGAAAGTTAATCACTGCGGCGGTCAGCGTGGAAGCGCCCTGCGCGTTCAACACGCCGATCAGCAGCAGCGCAATGCCAAAGAACAGCATGCCGTTGTGTGTGGCACGGGCAGCGCGGGTTGCCTGTGCGCCCACCAGCCCCACCGCCATCATCACCAGCACGAAGGGCAGGGCGCTGGTCAGGGTCAGGGCGAGGATCACCGGGGCAGTGCCCATTCCGCGCAGTATGCCGCGTCCCTCAAAGCCGCCTTCGGCAAGGCGTGTGCCGCTTTCCAGCCCGCCCGCCGTGCCGACCAGCACCAGCAGCACCCCGGCGGCAGCGCCCACCGCCAGCCCGATCAGCATGCGGCGGGTCAGCGTCGCGCCACCCACACGCCATGCCAGCGCATAGGCAGCGGCGAAAGTCAGCGCCAGCGCCAGCGCGTCGGGCAGGGTGATAATGGTGCGAATCTGGTTTTCGAGCATGCCGATCACGGCGGTCAGCCCCAGCGCCAGCAGCACCGTCTGCTGCACCCGGCGCGGCACCGCAAAGGTCAAGCCAACCAGCAGCCCGATCAGCGTGCCAAAGCCCGCCAGCAGCGCCAGCCCGCCAAAGGACTGGAAACTGTTGAAAAAGGTGATGTCCAGCGCCGCGCCAAAGGGCAGCGGATAGACCGGCACGACACGCAGCGGTGCGCCAAACATCAGCGGGCTGCTGCCCAGGTCGCGCAGATTGATGAACACAAAGGTATAAAATGCCGGGTCAAGCTGCGACTGCACCAGCACCAGCGCCAGCAGGATCGCCGTCACCACCAGGCTGGCAAGCAGGCTGTTGAGCAGCATCACGACCACCCCGGCGTTGTGGCGGCGGGCATAACGCGCGGCGAAGAAGCCCGGCGCGCCGAGCATCAGCATCAGCACCAGAATGCTGAGCGACAGCACGCCCCCGGTAATCACTTCGCGTTCGGCGAATTCGGTGAAGATGCCGGTCAGCGCCAGCAGGGCGGCAATTGCCCCACCATAAAGACCATAACGTAGTGCGGCTCGCTGGATCATGATTTACGCTTTCTTTTCGGAGAGCACTTCGCCAAAGATGCCGCTGGGGCGGAAGATCAGAATCAACACCAGCAGCGTAAACGCAACCACGTCCTTTAGCTGGCTGGGTAGCCCGATCAGAGAGGGACCCACCGACTCCGCTACACCCAGAAACATGCCGCCAAACATCGCGCCGGGCACATTGCCAATGCCACCCAGCACGGCGGCAGTAAATGCCTTGATGCCCGGCACCAAGCCCATCGTCGGGGTAATCTGCCCGTTGCCGGGGATGATGGCAAACAGCACTGCGCCCGCGCCTGCCAGCGCCGCGCCCAGCACAAACGTGGTGACAATCACGCTGTCCACGTTGATGCCCATCAGCGCCGCCGTGTTTTTGTCTTCGGCGACGGCGCGCATCGCTTTGCCGGTCTTGGTGCGCTTAATAAAGAACCATAACAGCGCCATGAGGACCAGCGCCAGAAAGAAGACCACAAAAAAGATCGGGCGAAAGTTGACCCCCGAAACATTATACGATTGGAAAATATCAATGCCGGGGCAGACGCCTGCTTCATCGCAGCCCAGCGTGCCCGGCAGCAGCGGCAGGGTGATATCCGGGTAGCGGCGGGCGCTGGCACCAAACAGGCGCAGGAACAACTGTTGCAGCGTAATCGAAGCGCCGATGGCGGTAATCAGCGGCACCAGACGCGGGGCACGCCGCAGCGGGCGGTAGGCGAGGCGTTCCAGCAGCACGGCAACCATAATCGAAAAGACCGCAGCGCCGGCAATGCCCACAATCAGCGCCAGAATGGTCTGGTCACCCAGAAACCCGCTTTCCTGAAAGCTGTACAGCAAAAAGAAGCCGGCATACGCGCCTGCCATGAACACTTCGCCATGCGCGAAGTTGATCATCAGCAGGATGCCGTAAACCAGCGTATAGCCCAGCGCAATCAGCGCGTAGATGCTGCCGGTAGACAAGCCGAAGATAAACTGCTGGACGAACTGACGCAGGCTGTAAGTCGAGTCCGGGCGGGCAATGTTTGCCAGCACCGCCACGATCAAAAAGAGGACAAACGCCCAACCGAATAATCGGAGGGGACTGCGTAAGGTGTTGTTGAGCAGCACTTCAAGCAGCCGGTTGCTGTTCGGTGCTGTCGCGTGGGTGCTTGTGTCAGTCGTCATGCCATCCTCGAACCTTCGTGATTAAAACTCAGCATACCAACAAAGGTGAGCCAAGACGCAGCCCACCTTTGTTGTATGACTTATGGATAAATCAAAATGAATGCTCCTCAGATGCGGTCTGAACACTCGTGATTTCTCCCGTAGGGGCGGGTCTGAGACCCGCCCCTACGCAACGGTGGCAGAGTTTTCAGATAGCCTCGCATCGTTATGAACAATGGGATCAATCCCATTTGTTGGCAATCTGATTGATTTTTCCATTAGCTCAACTTGCGAACAGGCGGCTGCGGGTTAGCTGCCTGCCTCCGTAGCTTCGGGTTCTGCCTCTGCGCCACCAAAGGCATACCCCTGCACGGGGGTGAACACGCCGTCGGTGACGATGAAGAAGGTGTAACCACCCTGTGTGACCAGTTCGCCGTTGCCGTCATTCGCCATCGGACCAATCAGCCCGACATAGTCGGTCAGCGTGCGGACATATTCACGGATGGCGGCGCGGCTGATGACCAGGTTGCCTTCACCGTCAACAGTGCCGACCGCTTCGACGGCATCCAGCAGGATGTTGTAACCATCCCAGGCGTTGGCATGGAACGGTGCCGGGGGCAGTTCGTTGTAAGCGGCTTCGTATTCGGCAAGGAATTCTTCATAGGCTTCGCCGCTGGGCACCGGGGCGGAGGCGATCATGCCTTCTGCCGCTGCGCCTGCCTGCTCGACCACTTCGGTGCCCTGGATGCCGTCCGCGCCCATGAACAGCACGTCCGCCATGCCCACGTCAGCACGCTGCTGCGCCAGACGCGCGGCTTCTGCCGGGAACCCGCCGAAGTAAATCAGTTCCGGACCGGCGGCGGCGATTTCTTCCAGCAGAGCGCGGAAGTCGGTTTCACCCACGGTCACGGCGTCCTGTGCGACCACTGCGCCGCCCAGCGCGATGAAGTTTTCCGCCACAAAGTTGACCAGACCTTCGCCGTAGGGGCTGCCGTCATGGATGGTGGCGATTGTGCGCACGCCCAGATAGTTGTAGATGAAGTCGGCTGACAGACGCCCCTGCGTGGCGTCGGTCGGGGCGGCACGGTTGAAGCTGGTGAACCCCTGCGTGCTCAGATCGGGGTTGGTGCAGCTTGGGCTGATGGTGGTGAAGTCGGCGGCGTCATAGATCGGCGCACCCGCAAAGCAGGAGCTGGAGCACATGTGCCCAACCACGCCCGCAATCTTGGGGTCGGCTGCCAGACGATTCGCCACTGCCTGACCGCCTTCAGCGGAGCAGCCTTCGTCTTCTACCTGAAGAATCACCTCAAATTCGACATCGCCAACAGTAACGGTGGGGCGCGCTTCATTCGCCAGTTCCACCCCGCGAACAATGTCAATCCCCAGCGGCGCGATGCCTTCGCCGGTGATCCCGGCGGCAACCGCAATGACAACCGGTTCGTCAGCGGCATACGTCACCGTGACATCGTCCTGCGCCACAGCGGCGGGAACGATGAGCGCGGCGGCGATCAGCGCTAACAGAAGAAAACGAAAAGCCTTGTTTGAAGCAATAACGGACATCTGAAGCCTCCTGAACAAATTTTGGGAGCTGACTGCGTTTACACACTCAATGCCAGGCTCACTGCAATGTGGTTGCGCAATGTGGTTGCGTCGCCCGAAATTACCCGGTTGGGCACAGCCTAAGGGTCAAGCAATGACCTGTCCCGCACTAACCAACCGCGACCACCGGCGTAAATTCAGCATGCATTTGAGTTGTGGGCAGGAAGTATACAAAATCGAATCCGGTTCGGCAAAAAAATGTTTCCAAAAATTCCAACTGCCCAATTGTGCAATTTTGCACGTTTGTCACGCCTGCGCTGCGCCCGCGGGCGCGGTGGGCGGCACAAGCTGGCGGTAGCAGTATTCGCGCAGCACGACACGCCGCAGGTCGTCGGGGTCCAGCCCGACCTGCCGGGCAAAGGCGGCGGTATGTTCCAGCAGCGCGGCGGCGTCAGCGGCGGGCGGGGCGGGCAGGGCTGCCAGCGTACTAAAGCACCAGCGCCACAGGGCGTCTTCACTGAGACCGGCATCCGCCAGCGCGGGGTTTTCCAGCCCGTGCGCGGCGAGCAGCGCCTGTTTATGGCGGGCACGTGCGGCAAGGCGGGCATAAGCGCCCTGGACGCGCAGGGTATCCGGCAGACGGCGCAGTGCCTGCCCCTGTGCCAGCGCGGCAGCGGTCTGTTGCAGCGCTTCGTCGCGCAGCAGGCGGGTGAGGGCGCTGCGGTCAAGCTGCTGTTCGGCGCTCCAGCGGTCAACGTCTGCGCCGCTGTGCAGGGCGCGTTCCTGGCGGAAGGCATCTGCCGCCGCCTGCAATGCCTCGGCGGAGAGGGTCAGCCCCTGCCGGCGGGCATCTTCCAGCAGCAGCGCCCGCAGCAGTGCCGCTTGCAGCGCCGGTGGATAGCCCCCGCTGAGGCGCAGTTCGTCCAGCAGGGTATCCAGCAGCAGGGTTGACGCCGCCGCTGTGCCAGCCGTTCCCGTGTCGTCCGGCGGCAGATGCAGTTCGCCTGCCGTGCGTGCCGCGCTGTCCCACACTTCGGTGTGCTGAAATGTGAAGCTGACCTGTTTGGGCGCGGGATTTGCTGCCAGCAGGTCGCGCACGCTTGCCAGCAGCGCCAGCGCGTCCTGCTGCTTCAGGTCAACCCTGCCAGCGGGCAGCCAGGCGCGGAATGCCGCCAGTTCGTCGCGGTCAGCCCCCTGTTCTGCTGCCTGCTGGATCAGCCGGGGATAGGTGCGCTGCGGGTAGAACAGCCCTTTAGCAAGCGTGCCCAGTGTTTCGACTGCTGCCTGACGCAGCACGCCCGCCTGCCATGCCGCGCCCAGCGTAGCGCGAATATCCACCATTGCCACCGACAGCGGGCGAAAGCCGTCTTCTGCCGGGGCATGGGCAACCGCCACCTCGTCGTCATCTTCAAGCTGCCCGCTGGCATACGCCGCGTAGATTGCGCCCACGCCGACCATGCCAAACGCCGCCAGTTCCGCCGCCCGCAGCGCGCCCATGCTGGCAGCGCCGCAGACATGCACACCCTGCTGCATCGCCCAGAGGATTTCCTTGTGCCACACGGAAGGCATACGCTCAAAATAGCCGTCCACCAGCGCGATAACGGTGACGCCGGGTGCGCGCAAGCCGTGTTTTGCCGCGCGGTAGACATCGCCCTGGGCGGCAGGCGGCAGCAGCAGCGCGGCGGGCAGCGCGGCGTGAACGTGTTCGCGGGTGAGGGTGGGACCGGCAAATAGGTAGACGGGCATGGCGTGGTCTCCTGCAGATTGCCCGTAAGCATAGCGGAGAACGCAGCAGGGAGAAAGGCGGGTTGTGGGGCGCGTTTCCGGGTGTGCCTGCCTCTTACCCTTACATCCGTTTCCCCTGTCCATATTACCGGACTGCCTCTACTCGCGTTAGTCCACTTAGTCCACACCCCTTGGGGTGGACTAAGTGGACTAGCGAGGGGTCGGTGGTGGCAGGGGGAGCAGGGGGAAAACCAGGTTGAGGCGTGCCCCAACCCTACGCGCTGCTGTGTGTATTGCTGGCGGCGGGTTACACCGGCAGCAGAATGCTGAACGTGCTGCCCTGTCCCGGCAGGCTTTCGGCAAAAATCCTGCCGCGATGCTGCTCGATGATCGCCTTGACGATAGACAGCCCCAGCCCGGTGCCTTCGCTGCGCAGGTGCTGTTCGCTGTGGACGCGGTAGAACTTGTCGAACAGGTGCGGCAAGTCCTCCGGCGGAATGCCCAAGCCCGTATCCCTGACGCGAATGGTCACCAGTTCATCGGCGGCGTCGGCGGCAAGCTCCACACGCCCCACCGCAGGCGTATACTTGACCGCGTTGGAGAGCAGGTTGTTCAGCGCCTGCCCCAGACGGCTCGAATCGGCGACCAGCGTCACGTCCTGCGGCGGCGTGACCAGTTTATAGGTCAGGTTCTTCTGCCGCGCCTGGAACTCGAAGTTGGTGTACTGTTCGCGCAGGAAGCTGTTCAGCGAGATGGGCGCAGGCTGCAAGCCCATGCCCGCCTCGATGCGTGCCAGATCAAGCAGATCAGTCACCAGGTCGAGCATCTGTTTGGCAGAACGCTGCACCTTGTCCGCCATGTCGCGCAGTTCTTCCGGATCCGCCATATCGGCGTCTTCCATGATCATCTGCGCATAGCCCATGATGTTGTTGATCGGGTTCTTCAGGTCATGCGATACCGTGCTGACGAACTGATCCTTCATGCGGCTCAGTTCTTCAAAGCGCTCACGATCCCTGCGCCGCAGGTCTTCGATTTCGCGGCGCTGGCGCGCGAGTGTAAGCTGGCTTTCGACACGCGCCAGCACTTCCTCAAACTGGAACGGCTTGGTCACGTAGTCCACGCCGCCCACATGGAACGCCTTGACCTTGTCGGCAGTATCATCCAGCGCGCTCAGGAAGATCACCGGGATTTCCGCCGTGCGTTCATCCTGCTTGAGTTCAATGCAGACCTCATAGCCGTTCTTGCCGGGCATGTTGATGTCCAGCAGAATCGCGTCCGGCGGGGACATACGCGCCGCCATCAGCGCCATCTGCCCGTTGATCGCCGGGCGCACTTCGTAGCCCTCCTCGCTGAGCATGGCGTTGAGCAAATCCAGGTTGGCGGGCGTGTCGTCAACAATCAGAACAGTGCCTTTGTTCATCACTGAACTCCTGCCTGTTCAAGCAGCGCCATGATCACGTCATAACGGTAGGTGCTCACCAGATCCGCCAGTTGGTCGGCAGTGCTGGCGTTGAACTCGCGCATCTGGTCAATCACGCTGTTGGCGGCTTTGGCGTTCAACTGCATCGCGGCGTTGAGCAGGTCGGCACGCAGCGCGGCGGGCAGGGCGGCAACACCGGCGGCGCTCAGGTCTTCGGCGGGGGTGCTGGCGGCTGCGGCGGCGCTGTCTTCCTGCGCGTCTTCATAGATGAACTGAATGCCGAGATGTTCGGACATCTTCTCGAAAATGACCGGCTCGCGGAAGGGCTTGGCGACGAAGTCGTTACAGCCCGCGTCCATCACCGTCACCCGTTCGTGTTCAAACGCGCTGGCGGTCAGCGCCAGAATCACGGCTGCCTGCCCGCGCACGCTGGCGCGAATCCTGCGGGTTGCCTCGTAACCGTCCATCACGGGCATGCGCATATCCATCCAGATGAGCTGCGGCTCCCACTCCTGCCAGATTTCGACCGCCTCTTTGCCGTCTGCCGCCTCGCGCACTGTAAACCCGACCATGGTCAGCAGCTTGGTCAGCAGGTCGCGGTTTGCTTCTTTGTCGTCCACGACCAGAATGCGGTATTCCGGCTGTCCCGGCGCAATGCCGATTGCCCGGCGCGATGCCTGTTCGCGCTGGATTTCGTCGGCGCGCGCCAGCGCCACATTGATGTCAAACTTGAAGATCGTCCCGCGCCCCAGCGTACTGCGCACGGCAATATCGCCGCCCATCAGGCGCACAAACTCGCGGCTGATCGGCAGCCCCAGTCCCGTGCCTTCGGACGCCTGTTTGCCGGTGTCGGTCTGCACAAAGGCGATAAACAGGTTTTCGACTTCGTCGGCGGGAATGCCGGGACCGGTGTCTTCAATCTCGAACATCAGGCTGTGCTGCGCCCGTGCCGCGCTGCCGTTGCCGCCTGCGATCCGGTAGCCCACGCGCACGGCGACGCCGCCTTCTTCGGTGAACTTGATCGCGTTGCTGAGCATGTTCATCAGAATCTGGCGCAGCTTGCCCTCGTCCGAGCGAATATACTGCGGCACTTCCGGCGCGACCTCCAGCATAAGCTGGATGCCCTTTTTCTCCGCCCGCAGCCGGAACATGTCTTCCAGCGTGCGCAGCAGGTTGTGCAGGTCGAAGCTGCTTTCGTTCAGCGTCACCCGCCCCGCCTCAATCTTGGACATTTCCAGCACATCGTTGATCAGCCCCAGCAGGTGTTCGCCGCTGCGCCCGATCACCTCCAGATTTTCGCGCTGCTGCTTGCTGAGCGCTTTGTCACGCTGCATCAACTGCGAAAAGCCCAGAATCGCGTTCAGCGGCGTGCGCAGTTCGTGGCTCATGTTCGCCAGGAAGCTGCTCTTGGCGCGGTTGGCGGATTCGGCAGCTTCTTTCTGCTGGCTGAGGGCGGCTTTCTCGCGCTCGGTTTCGATCATCTTGCGCATATTCTGGGTCATAAACGTGAAGGCGCGGCTGGCAGCGCCCAGTTCGTCACGGCGCTTGTTGATCGGCTCAATCTGGCGCAGATCGAGCTTTTCGGCGGCGGTCTGGCTCATGCCCATCTCTTCCGCCAGTTCGCCCATCTGCACAATCGGGGTGACCACCGTGCGCTTGAGCAGCGTGTTGATCAGGAAAATGACCAGCGCGAAGATGGCAATGAAAATGCCCATGACCAGCACCAGCGAAGAATTGGCATTGTTGAACACATCGGTTGCCGGGACATAGATAATCTGCGCAGCGACGATTTCGTTCAACTGCCAGCCAAAACCGCCCTGGTCGCCATAAGTCGCAATCAGGCTGGGCGGCGCGACAGCCGGGTCGCTGTGGCAGGCAAGGCAGCTTTCTGCCCCCACCCGCAGCGGGTGCGCGGTGTAGTACAGCGTTTCGCCGTTGACATCGCGGAAGCCGGAAAGCTCGGTCAGCGTTTCGTCAGCGCGGAACTGGTTGACCAGCTCGGTCTCGAACGGGTCTGCCAGGTCTACCGGGTTGGTCGGGTTGAGCGTTGCTTCGCGATAGCTGAAGTTGGCGTATTCTTCGCGCTGGCGGAAGTTCTCGAACACTGTGCGTGCCGAAAACGCCGGGACGGTCTGTGAAATGAACGTTTCGCTGACGCCAAGATCATCTGCCAGCAGCGGCTGAATCTGCGTGCTGGTGTAGCGGCGGACCGAATTCATCGTTTCCATCAGAATTTCCGCTTTGGTCGTGATCTCTTCCTGTGCCTTGTTTTGCAGCACACGCCAGACAATCGGACCACTGACGGCAACGCCGATGAGAAAGACAATCAGCAGGATGAGCGTAAATTTATCGCCCAGCTTGAGGTTTGCGAGCATATGGCAGCCCCCCTCGCAAATTACATAATTAAATTATTCCGCACGTTTTCAGTGTACAGCATTTGTCCACAGGCAGCGTTTGTTTAAACAAATGTTGTCATAAAAAATCTGTGAAAAAGCTGGTTGACAAATTTTCAAAGCGGGAGCATAGTTAGTTGGGCTACTAATCATTGGTGTTCAAATCATTGGGCTTCAAATCATTCTATGACTCCTGAGGAGTTCTACGCTAACACGCTGGAAATCGAAATGCTCGCGTCGGTGCTGGTCAAAACCTGGCATCAGGCGTTGATGCAGTATCTTGCCGAACACGGGGTCAACGTCAGTGCGCTGCAATTTGGCGTGCTGCGCATGCTGAAAAAAGAGCAGCAAACGCTGACCGAACTGAGCGTCAAAATGGTGCTGCATCCCTCTACGCTGGTGCCTGCGGTGGACAGTCTGGTGCGGCAGGGCTATGTGCAGCGCGGCAAAGACCCGCGTGACCGCCGCCGCACGCCGCTTTCAATTACCGAACAGGGCGTTGAACTGCTGGACACGCTGCCGCGTATTGGTGAAGGCGATGCAGTGTTG
>DAOTWP010000339.1:0-21252 GCA_034435675.1 Anaerolineae bacterium | reverse complement strand
CTTGTCAGTGTACTAAGTACAACCACAGAAATCTCGCGGGATTATTTTCCGTAGGGGCAGGTCTCAGACCTGCCCCTACATCCGACATTTTCAATTTGGTTGTACTAGCGCGCCGGGGCGGGGCGGGCGCCGGAATCCGTCTGAACATGGGACAAGCCGCCTTCGCGTCCTCTGCGCCTTTGTGGTTCAATCCGTTTTGCCGGCGGCAGGGCACGGCAAGAACGTCAGCCAGGGGAGTTTCAGCCGCTGCGATGATAGTTACCCAATTCGAGGAATGGATCATGACCACAGCATGGATGTGGCGCGCGGGGCAGGGCATCAACGCGCTCAAGCTGGATGTTGAACAGCGCCGGCTGCGCTGGTTTGATGAAGTCGGCTGTGCCTGTGGCGACAGCAGCGCCGAGCAAACCGTCGCGGAGTATCGCCAGCGCGGCGCGCCGGGCTTCACGCCGCCGGAGGATGTGCTGGCGGAGATTGACGAGGCGCTGCGCGTGCTGGAGCAGGGCGGGTGAGTGCTGCCCGGTGTCCGCCTGCCGCGTGTACAGCAGAATCTAAAAGGACGCGGTGTGGGAGGAAGACACGCGCGCCCCTGCAATCCCTGCACAGCGCCGGCGCTTAAGCCTCGCCGTTCGCTGCCGAAGAAATTGCCAGATCTATCTCGCCGTAGCGTGCCTGCAACTGCTGCCCGGTATCCACCAGCCAGCGCCCTAACTGTGCCAGCGCTGCCCGACGGCGGGCACTATGCGCCGGGTCTGTCGCCTGCATGTCGCGTGCGCGGCGCGTGTCGCGTGCGCGGCGCATGTTGCGTGCGCGGCGCGCTTCACGTGCCAATCGCGCCTGTTCAACCTGCGCCTGCACTTCAACGGCACGCTGCCGCGCGCTGATCACCTGCTGATGAAAGTCCTGCATGGTTGACCCCTTCCAGTGCTAGAACGTATGTTCATTTTAGCATATCCGTTCTATAGGCGTCAATGGCTGCGCTGCCACCGCGCTGCCGACTCGTAAAAATCTGACAAATGTCATCACAAGTGGTGACGCCGGACTGCCAAACTGTGCGTATAGTGAAATAAGCACACTCCACCGCACAGGCGGGCAGGGGTTCGCGAGATAATCGCACGGTCGCGCATGGCGATCAAGAGGAGAGAACCGCAGTGGAAAAGCACAAGAACGACCATCCACAACCGAACACCACGACCATCTGGGCCATCATTGCCATCGTGGTCGGTGCTGTCTGGCTGCTGGGCATCCTCAGTTCACTGACCTGGATCGTTGGTCCAATCATTACGCTGCTGTCGCTGGCATGGCTGTTCGGTCCGTTTATCGGGCTGTACGAAGCGCCGCAGACCAAGACGGAACATTTTGATGAAGTGCTCAACGGGCTGGAAAGCGCAGAAATTGACCTGCGCTTCTCAGTTGGCGAAAACACAGTGCGCACCGGCAGCGACCGGCTGCTGCTCAGCGCAGATATTGCCTATATCGGCGGCGATGTTGCCCTGGATGTCGCCGGACAGAAACACAGGACGGTGCGGCTGTACCAGCGGCAAATCAGCGCAACCGGGTTTGACATCCGCAGCTATAACCCGCTGCTGTTTGCCCGCGCGCGTCAAGACCTGCACTGGGACGTGCAGTTGAGTCCTGCTGTGCCGCTGGCGCTGCGCGTAAACGGCGGGGTGGGCGAAAGCGAGCTTGATCTGGGCAGCCTGAAGCTGACCGGCGCGGAACTGCACTGCGGCGTGGGCGCGGTCGAAGCACGGCTGCCCGGCAGCAGCAGTTATACGCTGAGTATGCACGGCGGACTGGGCGCGCTGCGTGCCAGCACCGGCGACAGCGTGCAGCTTGCTGCGGAACTGCGCGGCGGGGTAGGCGACATGGCGCTGCACCTGGGCAGCGGCACAACGGGCAGCCTGATGATTAAGGGTGGCGTAGGCAAGATCGAGCTGCACATCCCGGCGGATGTACCGGTGGAAATCCTTGCCACAACCGGGCTGGGGGTGGTCAGAGCGCCGGAGGGACTGCCGTTGGTCAGCGGCGGCGGGGAGGATATCGGGCGGCAGGCGGTCTGGCGGACGGCGAATTTCGGGCAGTCTGACCGGCGGCTGAGCATCGAGTACAGCGGCGGTGTGGGCGAGATGATCGTGCGTTACAGCCGTTAACCGGCAGCGCCAGCGTACAGCGCGGTGTTCCAGAGCAGGGGCGAAACATGTTTCGCCCCACGGAACAGAGATGCACCCATGCCCCGGCGCGAACCGCCCGTGCCTGGCGCAAGCGTCAAAGATCACACAAGTAAAATGCTATGCAGCACTTTTGAGCATTCGGCTTTGGCGCTAGAATAATAAAATAAGCAGGGTCAAAAACCCATCTGCGGATATATTGAGAAAACTTGCTGAAAACACTTAAGAAAATGCCTGATCCCGCTGCATGGGCTGTGCTGTATCCTTAAATATAAGGGGTCGTTAGATTTTCAGTTCAGGAGTAGTGTGGTGTTTCTCGCACTGGTTGTTGCCGGAATTTCGATCACTGTTGGCTTGATCTGCCTGTTTGCCACAGATGTTGCCTGGGAATTGCAGCGTTTGACCAACCCGCAAAACCGCATGGTGCGCCGCACGATGGGCTGGGAAGTCCAGGTACGGCTCGCTGGCGCAGCAGCGCTGGCATTTGGCAGTGTGCTGCTGTGGGCGCTGCTCTCTGGCAGTCTGAGCTTCTAACAGTCTAACTGGCGGGTCAGCGGAATAGACCTGTGCGCGGCTGCCGGATACCCTCAGGTGTGGGTGTCATGCGCCTGCTGCTACACGCTGCTATGTTGGGTTGATGAACAACGCCTGATAAGGAATGCTGAACCATGGGCTGGCGGGCTGCATGGCGGCATCTAACTGCGCTGTCGGAATCAGGCGATACGCCCCCTCATCGATCCGCGCGCCCCACCACAGCGGGTCATGGCAAATCATGTGCTGCGAATCGTAACCCACCACCGTGATATAGTGCCCCCCTTTAAAGTTGGACTGATTGCTGCTGATCTTGCCGTAGGCTACCAGACAAATGACCGGACGCCCGGCGCTGATTTCCTGCTTGATGCGTTCCATCGTTGCCGTTTTGCTGACAATCGTGAAGTTCAGCGCATACTTACGCCCGACTCGTTCCAGCGTGGCGGGGGTGGAATAGCCGCGTGGACCGATGCCCGAAGCTTTGGTCACGGTGTCTACAGTGATGCTGGTCGGGTCTGCCTGCCCGCGCCGCAGGTAGTCCCAGCCCAGTACCATGCGCACACAGGCGGGTCCGCAGTCGTTTGCCGCCCAGAACGCGCCGGTGTTTTCCTGCGAATAATGCGGCACATTCAGGCGCACGCGCCCGGTCTGGTCGGGCGGGATGGTCGTCACCGGCTGGGGGTAGGGGTCAAGCTCCGGCGGGGCAACGAACAATTCTTCCACAGGCAGAGTCGTGACTGGCGCCGTGTTTGTGGGCGTGGTGCTGTCCCCACAGCGCAGAATCAGCTTTTGACCAGGAAAAATGCGGTTGGCGCTGGCGATCTGGTTGTCGGTCATAATCTGCTGCACAAAACTGACCCCGCCGCATTCGCGCTGGGCAATTCGTGAGAGGGTATCGCCAGACTTGACAATATATTCTTTAGGCATGGTGCGCATCCCTTCCTGCGGCTAGGACTGCGTCAAAATCCGCTGCAGCTTACACGCTACAGGATACGCGCTTTGTGCCGGGCGCGCAACCGAAGGCTGGGGTCTAACGCGGCGCACCAATTCTTTACGCGAAATTGATGGCGGTCTCGTTTCTGTTGTTCCAATCCTTACGTATTCCAGTTTACAGTCAGAGTAGCAATGCTTGACTACCACTTGAAGTAAGGGTTTTCAACATGAAAACGATCCTTGTACAAATGTCAGAGCCTTCCTGGACGATGCAGGCGCTGCATCTTGCCTGTGCGCTGGCACGCAATAACGTGGCACACATCATCCTGCTGCGGCTGATGCCGGTTGCTCATCCTTCATATCTCGGCACGGCATTTGGGAATAGCTTGCCTACCGATGATGAACGTCATGCGATAGCTGAGTATGCCGCTACCGCCGAAGATTATGGGGTCGAGCTGAGTATCCAACCCATGCAGTGTGCGACCACGCTGGATGCGCTGGTAGATGCGGCTGACCAGGTCAATGCCGCTGTGGTCTTCGCCCATCTTCGCCAGAGCTGGCTGCCTTACTGGCATAAGTTCCAGATATGGAATCTTAAACGGCAGTTATCGGCTGCCGGGCGGCAGTTATTTATGCTCGACAGCACACCGCAAACGGATGACTACCTGCCAGCTATCATCATTGAGCCGGCGCACACCGCAGCCAGCAAATAGCCAATGCGGCTGATAGCCAATGCGGCTGAGGCAGAAAATCCTGATATATTCTTTATGCGGTCAGCAAAAATCCTGACACGATCCTGACTCGCAGCTTTTATACTGAGTTGTCGTTAGCATTGGAGATACGCCTATGTCGATTCACGACGCTCAGGAACGGGTTGCAGATTTTGTCATCGGTAAACGCCTGCAAACCGCCGATATTTCTCATCAGACGGCACCCAATCCTATCGCGCTGGCGGTCCTTGCCAGCGATGCACTGTCCTCGGTTGCCTATGCGACGGAAGAAATTCTGATTATTCTCAATACCGCAGCGATCAGCGGCTTTGTCCTGCTTGGGTTTCAGGGGAATGCCGTCTCGATTCCAATCGCGATTGCCATCGCTCTCCTGATCGCGATTGTGACTATCTCCTATCGCCAGACGATCTATTCCAATCCGGCGGGCGGTGGCGGTTATCGAGTGGCAAAAGAAAACCTGGGTGAGGAACTGGCACAGGTGACTGGTGCTGCCCTGCTCACCGATTACATCCTCACTGTTGCGGTCAGCATCAGCGCCGGGGTAGCCAATATCATCAGCGTGGCACCGGTCCTGCTGCCCTATCGAGTCTGGATGACCGTCGGTATTATCCTGTTTATGACCTATGTCAACCTGCGCGGAGTCAAAGAAAGCGCCCGGTTGTTCTCAATTCCGACCTATTTCTTCCTCTTCACCATGGGAATTACGCTGGTTGTTGGCTTTATCAGGCTCGCCAGTGGAACGTTGGGAACGGTTGTTGATGTTGAAGCCATCCAGCATAACGCGCTTGAACCAATTACCCTGCTGCTGCTGCTGCGGGCGTTTTCATCCGGTTGTACGGCGCTGACAGGCATTGAAGCCATCTCGAATGATACGCAGTTGTTCAAGCAGCCGCGGGCGAAGAATGCCGCCAACACCCTTGTCGCCATGAGTGTCATTCTCATTACGCTGTTTCTGAGCATCACCGTGCTGGCGAATGCGATTCATGCAGTGCCGTCACACGACGAAACGGTGATCAGCCAGCTTGCGCGCACGATCTATGGCGCAGAAGGTGTGGGCTACATTGGCTATGTTCTGACGATGATCGGGGCCTTCGCGGTGCTGTTCATGGCAGCGAACACGCCCTTTGCGGACTTTCCGCAGCTTGCCGCGCTGCACAGCAGTGACGGGTTTCTGCCCCGCCAACTGACCTATCGTGGGCGGCGTCTGGTCTTCGCCTGGGGGATTTATACCCTTGCGGGTGCGGCGATTTTTCTGGTGGTTGTCACCGGAGCGCGAGTGACTAACCTGATTCCGCTGTACGCCATTGGGGTTTTCTTGGGGTTTACGATCAGCCAGGCGGGGATGACCCGGCGCTTCTGGCGCGCAGGGCATGTCAAACCCGGTGAGTTCACCTGGGGATTAGAGACCAAAATCTTCTATGATCCGCGCTGGCGCTTGAAACTGCTGGTGTCTGGCACGGGGGCGGTCATCACCTTTATCGTGATGGTCGTCTTCATCATCACCAAATTTGTCGATGGCGCGTGGGCGATTGTCCTGCTAATTCCGGCGCTGGTCTGGGTGTTTTTCCGTATTCATCGCCACTATAAAGAAACGGCTGCTCGTCTGAAGCTCTACGAGACGCCGATTTTTGAGCAGAAGCCCATCATCTTTGACCCGGCACGCCATAGAGAGGTTACCCTCTATTTCTGTGATACCTGGTCACAACTGGCGGTGGCGGTGGTCAATCGCATCCTGAAGCGCGGCGTGCCGGTTCAGGTCATTCATATTGATGTCGATCCCAAACGTACCGAAGCGTTTCTCAAACGCAGCCGCGAAATTGCCGAATTGAACGGTTGGGAAGAAGGGGCGATCAAGGTCATTGATGAGCCTTATCGCAACCTGTATCAGAATGTTGCCACGCTGCTGAAATCCATGCGTGAAACATACCCGGACATATATTTTCATGTCTACATCGGCGCGATTCGCACCCGCTTCCCCTACAATCTGCTGCACATGTCCACTGATCGTTTTCTGCGCGACGCGCTGCTGGAATCCGAAGATGTATCGCTGAATATCAAACAGATCAACCTGGATTCACTGCCGCTGCCCGCAGACTTTAAGGTCACCTTTGAACACGTCAGCGATCACCATCTCGCAGAGGCAGAACACGACCACGCCCCTGCGCCCCGAACTGGCGCATAAACCTCAGACTCGCGGCATCCCACGCGCGCATGATGGGATGCCGCTGAGGGCTGCGCCGGTCATTTTAGCTGGACAAAACGATAGCCGACGCCGGGTTCGTTGAGGATGTAACGAATATTGCGCGTGGGATTCTCGCGCAGTTTTTTGCGAAGCTGATTGACAAACACGCGCACATAATGATCCATCTCGCCATATTCGGGACCCCAGACGGCATTGAGGATAGCCCGGTGAGTCAACACTTTGCCGGGGTGGGTTGCCAGCAGGCGCAGCAAATCGTATTCTTTGGGTGTGAGGTGAATCTCTTCATCATCAATATAGACGGCGCGATTCACCAGGTCGATATGCAGCGCCTCCACCACGATTTCGGCTTTGGGGTTGAATCCCGGCTCCATCACGACGCGCCGCAAAATCGCCAGAATGCGGGCATGCAGTTCTTCCATGCCAAATGGTTTGGTCAAATAGTCATCTGCGCCGGCGTGCAGCGCCGCCACTTTGGTCTTTTCTTCGTTATGCACCGACAACATGATGATGGGTGTTTTTGACCATTCGCGCAGGCGGCGGCAGACTTCAATGCCGTCTGGTTCTGAGTTCAGGGAAATATCGAGGATGATGACATCCGGTGACTGCTGTGCCGCCAGAGTCAGCGCCTCTTGTCCGCTGGCGGCAGTGATAACCTCATACCCATAGCCACCCAGTCCAATTCTGAGCTGTTTGCGAATCTGGGGTTCATCATCCACAACGAGTATCTTAAGTTTCATGTGGGTGTACCTCGCTGATGGGCAACGCAATGACAAAAGTCGCGCCGCTGCCAGGGGTGTCTTCAACCGTCAGGTGTCCCCCCTGATGCGCCTCAATGATGCCGCTGGCAATCGGCAGCCCCAGCCCGATTCGACCACCACGCCCACGATAAAACGGTTCCATCATGTGCGCTTTCACCTCAGCCGGGATCGTCGCGCCATGATTAATGATTTTCATGACCGCCTGCTGATTGTTGATGCTCCCATGAATTTCAATGGGCGACTCGGCAGGTTCGTAGCGCAGGCAGTTATCGACAATGTTGCTGATCGCTTGCAGCATCAGACCGTAATCAAAACTGACCAGCGGCATGTCTTCGGGGAACACGATTTTGATGCGCTCCTGGCGGGTGAGCTGCCAGACACGGGCGGCGACATCGCCTGCGACTTCTTCGAGCGAATTCAACTGGCAGTTGAGCGTCAATGCGCCCGCTTTGAGGCGGGACAGATCCAGCAGATTGCCCACCAGTTTGTCCAGTTGATCAACTTCATGCTCAATCGTTCCGGCAATCGCGGTTTCCTCTTCCCGTGTAAGCTGATCGTGAAACTGCCGCAGGTTGCTGGCAGAGGTCTTGATAATGGTGATGGGTGTTCGTAGATCGTGCGATACGGCGTGAAGAATTGCCGTCTTGAGCTTGTCGGCTTCCTCGAACTGCTGGCTTCTGCTGGCGCGTTCCGTCAGATCAATCCGCTGTAATGCCATTGCTGCCTGAGAAACGCAGGTGTGCAGCAGTTGGGTTTGTGGTTGGGTAAGCGGTTCCGCAAAAGCGACCCGCACCGTACCGTAAATGCGTTCGCCGCTTTGCAGTAACAGATAATGAACCGTGCTGTCGTCGACGAATGTTTCGCCGGCATAGGGCAGCACATGAGCCTGTCTGGCGGATAAATCGTCGCGCAGCACCCGCGTGAGGGACTCATGAACCCCGGATGTCGCGGTCAATTGATTGAACGAACGGGTAAGCTGGTACAGGATCGCCTGTTCGCGGGCGCGCTGCTGCGCTGCCTGCGCCTGCTGGCGCGCATTTGCCGCCAGGCGTCCGGCAATACTCGCCACAATCAAGAACACCAGCAAATCCAGCACTTCCCGCGAGTCCGCCACCAGCAGGCTGTAGAACGGCGGCACAAGGAAAAAGTTGATACCCATGAAGCTGACAATCGCGGTCAAAAACGCGGGTATTGTGCCCGCACGTATCGCCACGATCACCACCAACAGCAGGTAAATCATGGTGAAATTTGCCAGCGTCAGGGTATCGCGCAGGAATACCGCGCTCAGCGTAATGATGGCGACTGCCAGCAGCGCCAATACCGAAACGCGCAGTTGTCGCAGCCTGTTCAAAGTCTCCTCACGGGTTAAATGATTATTGCATGCTTTGATTATAACTGCTCAGCCATTGAATTTGAGGCTAAATTGCCCTCACCCTAAATCCCTCTCCCCAAGGAGAGGGACTTAAAAACCCACCCTGCCCCGTATTCACCCCCTCAGCCTTTGGGGGAAAGGGTAGGGGCTGCGGGCTTCACGCTCAAAACAGGGCTGAGTAGTTACCTTTGATTTTGCAGCTTGCAGTTGTTGGTCTCGAACACGTAAACCGTGTCACTCACGGGTGGTCAAATCCGGCTCTAAGGCTTCTGCATGCAGCGTCTGTGTGCTTGCTGCGCACTGACCATCAAGCACATTGCGCGGGCTGCCAAACAGCGCACAGCCGCCTGTGCGTCAACTGCGTCACCCGCCTTTGCGCACGCCCAGTTCGTCCACGCTGTAGTCCAGCGCCAGCACATAGCCCTGGTCAATCACCAGCGCCTGATAATCGCGTGAGCGCCCGTGTTCGTCGCTGTCCTCGCGCGGCGCTTCCATCAGTTTGGTTTCCAGCCCGTGATGCTGCAAAACACGCTCCATGCGTTCCGCCAGCGGCTTGGGCATCTCCCCCAGCAGCCCCCCGCCCGAAGCCAGCAGCGTGACCAGCGGCTGCGCGATGTTGAGGTACATGGGGAAGGGACGCCAGTGCCCCAGCGTGCTGGCATGCGCCTGGTGAATATCCAGCGTCAGCTCCGCCACGTTATCCGGCTGCCCGCGAAAGAACACGGCGATAGTCGGCGTATTCGTCCAGTAGGCGACCGGGTGATCCTTAGTAAACGTGAACTTGCCGAACACGCCCACGCTCAGGCTGTGTTCTTCCACACCCAGCGCCCGGACGACATACTGCCCGCGCGGGCGCAGTCCCCCGGCGGCTTCGTCCAAACGCGCCGTTTGCAGCATCAACTGGATCGTGTTGGGCACGCCGTCCATCTGCACGGCAAGCAGCACCCCGTAATCAGCGTCCGCTTGCAGTTCACTGAGCAGTTTTTCGCGCGCGTCGGTCATGCCAGCTTCATCCTGCTCAGCATCCACTGCCTGCCGGGGTGTCCCACCGCGTCGAAATCCGCGCTGAATGCCGCCACATCATATGCCACCGCGCGCAAATCCACCTGCACCTGCCCGGCGTCGAAGCTGAGCAGCGCGTAATAGGCGAACTGCGAGTCATCAAACGCCATGCCCACACTGCCGGGGTTAACCCAGCGCCATGCGCCCAGGTCACGATCCATGCGCCGGTGCGTGTGCCCGCCCAGCGCCAGCCGCCCCTCACGATCCAGCAGCGCGTCACGCGCTTCCTCGTCAGGCGTATCGGGTGTGACAAAAATCTGGTCGTTGCCGGGCACAGCATGAAAGCCGATCACCGCACCGTAACCGTCTACAACGGTATACACTTCGCGGTCACGGATTTTCGCCAGATAGTCGTAGTCCTCAAAGCTCAGCCTGGCGGTAGACCAGTTCAGCACGGTATCGCGCATCTGCCAGTCCGCCACCAGCTTCGCCAGCGCCTCGGCATCCTTGGCAGACGGCGTGCGCAGGCGCGTGCCGTCAACCATGTAACGGTCGGTGTTGCCGCCGATGACCTCAAATTTGCTTTTGTCCTGCTCGGTGTTGGTCGCCTCCTGCAGCGCGCGGATGCGCTGGATACATTCCGCCGGGCGCGGACCAAACGCCGCCAGATCGCCCAGCACCCAGGTGATGTCTGCGCCGCCCGCCGCCTGCAGGTCTGCCAGCACAGCCTCCAGCGCGGTCAGGTTGCCATGAATATCGGATAACACTGCCAGCCGCATAACGTCATCTCTCCCTCAACGCCGCTCATTACAGGCAAATTGACAGGACTTTCGCTTGCCAGCCTGCGGACAAGGCGGTTATGCAATTCAAAATTTAGTCGAATAGCGTTTTTCGCAGGCTTGAAGCGTGCTTCAACCCCACCGGTAACCTGATTACTTTCTTAAAGAGCATAACCCCCTTGTTCAGGCAAGTATTGCTCAGGAAGCGAAAGTTCTACTTGAAAATGCCGGCTGTAGTAGGGCAGAGTCCAAGACCTTTCCCTACGGAATAACAATCCCGCGAAGTTTCTGTGGGTGGCTTACAGCAGCGGCGGTTTTTCGATGTCGGCATAATCCGCCGCCAGGTCGCGCCAGGCACGCCCCAGCCGCCGGAAACCTTCCGCCGTTGTTTCGGGCGGGTGCGCCGCGTAGTTCAGCCGCATGCGGTGCCGCCCGCAGTTGTTGGTGTAAAACACCGTGCCGATGGCATAGGCAACGCCCTGCTGAATGGCAGACACGTACAGCTCGGTCGCGGTGGGACCCATTTTAGGCAGTTCTGCCCACAGGTACAGCCCGCCTTCCGGGTGGTTCCAGTACGTGCCCGGCGGCAGGAACTTCTGTGCCGACTCCAGCGCGGCATCGCGGCGGCGCTTGAGTTCGCGGTTGTTGCGCTCTAGCTGGCTGGTCATCACGCCGCGTTCCAGCAGCATATGAATCGCGCGCTGGTTCAAGCCCGGCGTGGAAATATCCGCCGCATGTTTGACGCGCACCAGCCGTTCGTAATGCTGGTTGTTGGTGATGATGTAGCCGACACGCATCCCCGGCAGCAGGTTTTTGGTGAACCCGCTGACATGAATCACGATGCCGCTTTCATCCAGCGCCTTCAACGGCGGCAGCGACTCGCCCTCAAAGCGCAGTTCATGATAAACGCCATCTTCAACCACCGGAATCTTGTACTCGTTGGCGATATTCAGCAGTTGGCGGCGGCGGTGCAGCGGCATGACATTGCCGGTCGGGTTATGGAAGGTCGGCATGATATAGATCAGGCGCGGCTGGTGATCAATGATGTAGTGTTCCAGCGCGTCCAGCTTAATGCCATGTTCGTCCATTGGGATGCCGTGCAGCTGCACCCGCCGGGCGCGGGCAATGTCAATCATGCCCAGGTACGTGGGGTTGGACGTGACGATGGTTTCGCCTTCGGACACCAGCGACTGCACCACCAGATCAATGCCTTGCTGCGCGCCGCCCGTAATCAGCACATTGTCCGTGCTGCACATGATGCCCAGCGCGCTGACGTAATCACGCACGGCGGTACGCAGCGGCTTGTAGCCCTCGGTTGCCTCATATGCCAGCGCGTCCGTGCCGTCCCGATCCAGCACCGTGTTGATAGCGTCCTTGAGATAATACACCGGGAAAAATTCTTTGGGCGGCGCACCCTGGCTAAAGCTGATCACGCCCGGTTTGCGCGCCAGCCGCATCATATCGCGCAGTGAACGGTCGCCGGGAATGGGCGTTTCGCCGCCGCTGCTGTTTTCGTCCGGTTTGGGTGTGCTGCCGTTGCTGCCGGTAGATTCGCGCGAGACGAAAGTGCCGCGCCCGGCATGCGCACTGAGATACCCTTCCGCCCGCAGTTCGGCGTAGGCATTGACCACGCTGATCCGGCTGATGTTGAGCTGCCGCGCCAGATCGCGGCTGGCAGGCAGGCGCGTGCCCGCGGGCAGGCTGCCGCTTTCGATCTGCATCTTGATATGCCGAATCAACTGGCGGTAAATCGGTTCTTCGCCTTCGCGCTCCAGCGCGATGCTGATGGAGGAAGGGGTTAACATGGACATGGGTTGTTTTAATCCTGAATGTCAACGGCATTCACGCGCCGGTTCGTTTTGTCGAAAGTGCCCCCCACCGGCTGACCACCCTAATGATACCGCATCATACCATTTTGGTATAGTTAAGCCTGCAAATGCAGGGCGCCTGCAAACGCGCAAGAACCGGATATCCGGCTGTGCGTGGGGCGCGGCGTCCCCAGCGGCGTAGTCTGCCCGTACAGTCAACGTTTGGCACAAAAACTTTCGCGTGCTGCATAATTGGCTTATCATAGGAACAGTTATCCAGAAACGACAGTTCACGGTGCGCCAATATGGATGAACTCCAACAGGAACGGCGGCAGCAGGAATTTGAAGCGCGGGTCGCCCAGAAAATGAAGCAGCTCAAATCTCCCCGCAGCGCGGAACGCAAGGAGGCTGCCTACTGGCTGGGCGAATCGGGTGAAGCCACCGCGATTTCGGCACTGAGCGACCTTTACAAGAAAGACCCGGAAAAAGACGTGCGCGAAGCCGCCGGTTATGCGCTGGGCATGTTCCGCGCGCTGGACGAAGCGCTGCGAGGCAGCCCGGCAGAGCAGGATTATGCCGAGGCGCTGCTGCGGCGTATCGTCTATGAAGGCAAAATGGGCAAGCGGCGTCAGACCAGCGGGCTGGTGCGCTTGATGATCTTCCTGCTGGTGACGCTGCTGCTGCTCGGCGCGCTCAATGTGGTGCTGCCCGCCCTGCGTAACGGCGCAAATGCCAGCGGTTCCACGCCGACGCAGGTGGCAGTTGGCGGACCGCCCGGCAGCCCGCTGGCGGTGATTGCTGAACTGCGTACCATGCATGACCGCCTTTTGTCCGATGCGACGATTCTGGACACGAATTATTTCGCCGCGCTTGCCGGGCAGCCGGTCACCTGTGGCAGCGAACTCAGCGGGGTCAGCGCGTATACACTGCCGGAAAGCGCCGCCGCAGAACTGCCCGCGCTGGTGCCGCTTGTCGCCGATCTCAACCGTGCCGTGACGCAAATCGACAGCGCCAAAGTGCCCTATGAGCAGGTCTGCGACACTCTCGGACCTTCATCGGAAATTCAGGGAGAACTGACACGGGCGCGCACACTGCTCGCCACCACACTGCCCGCCATGGCGGAAGCGCTGGACGCGGCAGAAGCAGAAGCGCTGGCTGCCCCGCCGCCGAGCGCCACGCCGGAAGTGCCCACCGCTACACCAGAGCCGCCAACCGCAGCAGCGCCCACCGATGTGCCGCCATCGCCAACGGTAGAAGTCAGCATTCGCCCGGTGATCGGCGGGCTGCAAAGCCTGATCAGCGACCTGCGCCGCAATGGGCAGGGGGCATACGCGCTGCTGGCACAGTACTGGAACGAAATTCAACTGAACGGCAGCACTGTCGGCTGCACGGCTGCACGCCCGCGCATCCCCGAAAACTACGAACTGCCGCCGGAAGTCGCTGCCGCAGATACCGACCAGACTCGCGCGTTAGGCGTGGCGACACGGCAGGTCAATGTGGCGCTCGATCTGCTGCGCACCGGCTGGGATGTTTTCGCGCAGCAGTGCGGTCTTGCCACCGGGCTGCCCACCGACCAGCGCAACGCCGCGATTGCGCAGGTGGATCTGGTCGGGCAGACGCTGGATAACGCCGAAACCGTGATCGCGGATGTTATCGCCGGGTTGGACGGCTGACATAGCAGAGCAGCTGCGGACATCTGTGCAGGGGCGGCGCTCACCCGCTGCCCCCGCGCAGTGCTGCGCTGTAACCCCTGTGCGCAGCGCCCGCCAACGGCTTGACAGCGGCAAATACCTCTTTGGCAGCACGCGCAGGGAGCTGCCTTTAGAAGCTATCGGTGAACCTGTCTTGCTGATCAAGCAGGCTAATCGCCTTGCCCAAGTTTGCCATAAGTGTCTATCCGTAAACCCGGACAAGGGGATGATGCAGTTTGGCAAAATAATCCGGCGTTTGGGCGGACGGCTGCGCTCAGCGGGCGCAGTCGCCCCTAAGCGCAGCGGCGTCCGCACCCTACACAACCTACGGTTCGTAGGGCAGGACTAAGCGCAGCGCATGTCCGCCCTTGTTCGCCGGATTTAATCGTTAAAGCGCACAATCCCTTGTTCGGGAAAACCGGTTTATGGATAGGCTCTAAATCCTTAGCAGTAACTTTCAGATGCATGCTATAGTGTAGTGGAAGCTGTGCGCATTCTGGTTATCCCCCGAAAAACCAAAGGAAAGACTTTATGACCACACCTCAATCTCGCAAACTGTTCAAAGTGGGTCCCGTTGGCGTGCGCGTGCGCACAACACCCAGTACCACCGGCATAGAAGTCCGCCGTGCGCCGGGGGGCGAAATCCTTGACTGTGACGCCAATACGCGCACGGTTGCCGAAAACTATATCTGGTGGCAGCACCGCGACGGCTGGAGCGCCGCAGGCAAGGCAGACGGCAGCGAAGTCTACATGACCGAGCAGCTTCCCGCGCCCGCGGCAGAGGTCAGCAGTCTGCCGGTTGCCAGCGAGGACTTCGTGTTCAAGATCGGCAACCAGATGGTGCGCGTGCGCCAGTCCCCTTCGATCAACGGGGCAATGGTGCGCTGGCTCAACCCCGGCGACGAAATCACCGCGAAAGGCGGGTCACGGACTGAGGCAGACGGGTTTGTCTGGTGGCAGCACGCCGAAGGCTGGAGCGCCGAACGCAGCCTGACCGATGAAACGCTGGTGTTTCTCTACCGCCCGCTGCCGCCCGCGCCGCCCGCTGCAACCACCCCTGCCGAAACAACGCCGCAGCCCGCCGTGAACCCCAACATTGCCCCACCGGCAGCAGCGCCCCCGGCAGATGCCACCCCCGCGCCTACTGTCATCACGGAGATTCCTGCCGCTGTCGGCACCCCCGTGCCTGCGGTGACAGTCACAATTGCGCCGCCCAGCAGCACGCCGCCGCCTGCGGTGGGCACGCCCACGCCGCCCACCGATATGCTGGTCAACCGCAATTCGGTGCGCGTGCGCCAGTCGCCGTCGCTCAGCGGGGCGATGATCCGCTGGCTGGACCCCGGCACGAAGATCACCACAACGGCGCGCCACGAGGCAGAAGGGTACATCTGGCGGCTGCACAACGACGGCTGGACAGCAGAACGCAGCCAGGACGGCAGCCAGATTTTCCTGGTTGACCCGACCACTTTCGATAACCGCCCCGACCAGACCGCGCCGGAACAGCCGAATGCCGGTGCGCCGAATCTGCGCAGCCTGCCACAGATCAACAACCTGTTCTCGCGGCTGCCGGTCAGCCTCGACCAGACGCAGTGGTGGCAGTATTTTGGCAACAACGTGTTTGCTTTCAACCTCTATGCGCGGGGCAAGACCTGGTACAAATACTGCCAGCTTTTGCATGGTGGGGTGGACTTTGGCAATTCGATCACGCGCGGTGTGCCGATTTACGCCGGTGTGTCGGGCAGGGTGACGCATGTGGTGACCAACGTCTACCAGCCCAACGGGATTTTTGTGAAGTCCGGCGATTTCACGATTATTTACGGGCACACCGCAAACCCGCGTGTACAGATTGGCTCGACAGTGACGCCGGATACGCAAATTGGGGAGGTTCAGGTGCCGGGGCAGGAACACCTGCATCTGGAAGTGCGCTACAAAGAAGTCTGGATCGTCAATCCGCTGGAATTCTTCCCGGAGAACCTGAGCAACCAGATTATTGCCAAGTTCCCGCCCGGCGCGCGCTATTTCTACCGTGATGCCAGTTGGGATCGTTGGCAAACGCCCTATGACCAGCCGGTACTCAAGCTCGGCGGGAGTCCGCTGGGTCCACACGCGGGGCGCTGAACAGCACCGCAACTGCCTGACCGCCTGATGGGGCATGCCGCCTGTGTGCCCCGCAGGTGTTTTTGTACTGCCGTGCCGGGCAGCAGGCACAAAAAAACCTCTGTAGGTTACAGAGGTCTGCTGAGCGGGCGATGAGATTCGAACTCACGGCCTTCTCCTTGGCAAGGAGACGTTCTACCGCTGAACTACACCCGCATTGTATTTCAAAGTATAGACACAATGCCTGTGTTTGGCAAGAGCGATTTTTGCGCTACCCTGCCGCGCCGCAAATGTGTTATCCTCCCGAACCAAACCGAATCGCCATTAGATTGTGCTGACCTTCTTTTCATGCTTCAGGGAGATGCTGACATGACTTACGAAACGATCCTCACCGAAACCCCCGCGCCCGGCGTCGGGCTGATCCGCTTCAACCGCCCCCAGGCACTCAACGCGCTGAACAACCAGCTCGTTCAGGAAACCTTCAGCGCGATGGAGGCGTTTGACCAGGACGCGCAGATTGGCTGCATTGTGCTGACCGGCAGCGACAAGGCATTCTGCGCGGGGGCAGACATCAAGCAGATGGAAAGCACGCCCAGTTTTGTGGATCTGCTTGGCAACGACTTCACCGACTGGACGCGGATGCAGAAGGTCGGCAAGGTGATTATCGCGGCGGTGAGCGGCTTTGCGCTGGGCGGCGGCTGCGAGATCGCGATGGCGTGCGATATGATGGTCGCGTCAGAAACGGCGCGCTTTGGGCAGCCGGAAATCACGCTGGGCATTCTGCCGGGGGCGGGCGGCACACAGCGCCTGACACGCGCGGTGGGCAAAGCGCTGGCGATGGAAGTGATGATCGCCAACCGCCACCTGACCGCCGAAGAAGCGCTCAAATACGGGTTGGTCAACCACGTTTTCCCGGTAGAGACGTATCTGGGCGAAGCGCTCAAGCTGGCGGAGAAGGTTGCCGCCATGCCGCGTGTTGCCGCCCGGCTGACCAAAGAAGCGGTCAACAAGGTTTACGAGATGACGCTGCAAGAAGGACTGACCTACGAAAAGCGCCTGTTCTACCTGCTGTTTGGCACGGAGGACAAGGCGGAGGGCATGAAGGCGTTCGTCGAAAAGCGCAAAGCGGACTGGAAACACCGGTAAGGACCGCGCTATAAACCGATCTCCCTGAACAAGGGGATTAATCCCCTTGTCCGGGCTTGCGGATTGAACCTGCTGTGCGGCAGCGTCACAGCACCTTAAAGTCCTCATCGCTGCGGTAGGCGATGATGATCGCCGTCCCCGGCGCGGGCGGCGGCGTCCCGCGCAGGTCGTTGCGCGTGTCCACCAGCACCCGGCGGATTTCGCGCGCGCTGCGCGGCGAGACAAACGTATAGACCAGTTTGATGGTGTATTCCCCGCCGACGCTGGAACTGCGGAAGTCAGCAATTTTGCCGCGCACCAGGCGCTCGCCCTTCAGCACTGCCGCGCGCTGCCCCGCCAGCGCCAGCCCGGCAGACGCCACCACCGTGATGCCCGTCGCCGCGATCAGCAGGGTGGGCACAATCACCGCCGTGTTGTCCTGTCCGTCGGGCGTGTAGTAGCGGTCGGTGAGCACAAAGATAAACACGGTCACAAACAGCATGATGCCCAGACAAAAGACCAGCACTCGCAGCAGCCCGCTGTGGGGACTGCGCTGCCGCCATTCAGGGCTGTAACGCTGGCGATTGCCGGGGTGGAGCAAAAAAGCGTCGGGAGGAATATCGCGCGTGGACATGACCGGATAACCCACCATGCGGCTTACAATGGGCGCGATTGTAGCAGGCGTGGGCGGCTTAAGCCAACGGCGTGCCCCGCATCATGGCAGCAGGGCACAGGTGGTTATCCGGTCGCCCGCTGTGGTCAAATCAGACCCTTGCGGCGCAGTTCGCGGTCAAGCCGGGCAAACCCCGCAGCAGGGTCTTCCGTGAAATCGATATAGGTCATGCCAGCCGTGACCAGTGTCGGACCCATTTGCCGGCACATCGCCAGAAACACGGGCGTGCCGACCTGCTGCGAAAACAACAGCTCTTTGGGCGTCCATTCGCTGCGTTTCCAATCCGGCGAAAGGACGGCAATCGTCGCCGCCGCGCCTTTGATCACCTCTTCCAGTTCGAGGAATAACTGCGTCTGGTAGTTGCGATCACTGTCCTGATAATCCCAGTAGCCATAGCCCTGTGTTTTGAGGAAATCGCGCAGGCTGAAAACAAAGGGCGTATCTTCCTGCGCGTAGCTGATAAACACATACCCGCGCGATTTTGCGGGTTCTGAGACCAGCGGCTGCACCTGTTTTACGGACTGCGGAAGCTGCGCCATAAGCGCACGCAGTCCACTTGCATAATCTGGGCTGAACTCGATGTCCGTATGCGGATACTGGCTGGACATACGGATATGCGCTTTGGCGTCAAACTTAAGCAGGAAGATCGGCAGTTTGCGTTGAACCGCGGCAACAAGATCACCAGCCATCACTGGCGTCAGGTAGCTGATGCGCGCGCTCACAACGGCAAACGCATCGGCATCGGTAAGCGCCTGCTGTGTGGCTTCGCCAAACTCCTGCCCTGGTGCTAGCTTATCCACATCGCGCCAGACATCCACGCCTGCGGCACGCAGATCGGTGACAAGCCTGTCGGTGAGATCTTTGTCACGGTGATAATAACTCAGGTAAAGATGCCCCATGCCCTTTTGCCCTCTCCGCAATCTGATGCAGCTATCTCCACTGAGCATTATAGATGAACAAAGGATTTTGCGGTTTTACGCTTAAATGCGGATGACCGGGCGAGTGCAGGGTCGCAGCATTGTGGGCGGAGCGCCGTGCCCGCCGCACGGCAGGGATTGCAAACCCCTGCCTGAAATGGCGACAAGCCCGCTGAAGCGGACTGGCGTTCACACACTCACCCTGCCAATCGCCTTCAGGCGGCTTGTCCCCTGTTCAGACGGACGCTTCTAGCATCCGGCGCCCGCCCCGCCCCTACGAAGAATCGCATGGTGTAGGGGCGGATTAAGGCGTCAGCCTGGACAGCCGCGCAGGGACTCTACCCCACGACGGCTTCGCCCCAGATCATTGACTCCGGCTTGTGATACGCCAGCCCGAAGGTTTCGGCAACCGCCGGGTGCGTCACTTTGCCGTGATACAGGTTCAAGCCTTTCAGGAAACCGGGATCGCTGCGCAGCGCGTCGTGCAGCCCTTGATCGGCAACGCGCAGTGCATAACGCAGCGTCGCGTTGGACAGCCCCAGACTGGAGGTGCGCGGCACCCCGCCGGGCATGTTGGCGACGCCGTAATGCACCACATTATTGACCACATAGATCGGGTTGCTGTGCGTCGTCGGGTGCGTTGTTTCCACACAGCCGCCCTGATCCACCGCCACATCCACAATCACACTGCCGCGCGGCATCAGCGAGAGCATTTCACGGGTGATCAGCCGGGGGGCACGCGCGCCAGCAATCAGCACCGCGCCGATCACGGCGTCGGCGGTTTCAATCGCATTGCTGATATTACCCATATTGCTGTACTGCGTGGTGATGCGCCCATGCAGCACATGATCGAGATAACGCAGGCGATCCAGATTCACGTCCATAATCGTCACCCGTGCGCCCATGCCCAGCGCCACCTGCGCCGCGTTGGTGCCCACCGTGCCGCCGCCCAGAATGACGATATGCGCGGGACGCACACCGGGAATGCCACCCATCAGAATGCCGCGTTCGCCCATCGGGCGGGTCAGGTACATCGCCACGACCTGCGTTGCCATACGCCCGGCGACTTCGCTCATCGGCTCCAGCAGCGGCAGTCGCCCGCTGGCATCCTCAACGGTTTCGTATGCCAGCCCGATCACGCCGCTGTCAAGCAGCGCGCGGGTCAGGCTTTCGCTGGCGGCAAGATGCAGGTAAGTGAACAGGATCAGGTCTTGGCGCAGATAGGGATATTCTTCGGGCTGTGGCTCTTTAACTTTGAGCATCATTTCCGCCCGCCGCCAGGTTTCCTCGGCGGTGCTGGCGATCATCGCGCCCGCTTTACGATACTCATCATCGGTGAATGCGCTGCCCAGTCCCGCGCCAGTTTCGACATAGACGGTATGGCGGTGGCGGGTCAATTCGCGCACACCGTCCGGCGGCAGGGCAACGCGCAGTTCATCGGTTTTAATCTCTTTAGGAATGCCAATAATCATATGCTGCGGTCCTTATCAAACCAGGAAAAAGCGGATGCTTTCATTGTACAACGTGTAGGAAAAAATGGCATAACCATTGGACGATGTGTTGGAAAGTCAGCCCTCCCATAAACCCAACTGGCGCACCTGCGGCGCTGCGGACTGCCCGCCGTCAAACCCGCTGATGCCCACACCGATCAGCCGCGCCGCCCGCTGTGCCGACCAGACCCGCTCCAGCAGTGCCGCCGCGGTTGTGAAAATCAGTGCTGCGTCGTCTGTGGGCTGCGGCAGGGTTGTTTGCCGCGTAATCGTGGTGAAGTCGCCCCAGCGCAGCTTGAGCTGCACGGTGCGCCCGCGCAGTTGGCTGCTTTGCAACTGCTGTGCCACATCTGCCGCCAGGGTTTGCAGCACCTGCCGCAGCGCCGCCGGGTCGCGCTGGTCGCGGGTGAACGTGGTTTCGCGGCTGATGGATTTGGTTTCGTGTTCGGTAATGACCGGGCGGTCATCAATGCCGCGCGCGCGCAGCACCATCTCGCGCCCGTGTTTGCCAAAGTGCCCTGCCATCTCCTCCGGGTCGCGCCCTGCCAGGTCGCCGATGGTCTGCACGCCCAGCCTGGCAAGCTGTTCGGACGTGCGCGGACCCACGCCCCACAGTTCGATCACTGCCAGCGGCGCGAGGTAACGCGCTTCTTCCCCCGGCGGCACGACTTCAATCGCGTTGGGCGGTTGGTCACTTTTCAGGCGTGCCTTGCCCAGATTGTTGGCGATTTTGGCGACCAGCTTGTTACTCGCCACGCCCAGTGAACAGGGCAGTCCGATTTCGTGGTTGATGCGCGCCTGCAATGTCCGTGCGGTTGCCGCGCCATCGCTGGAAAACGCGGTGACATCCAGAAACGCCTCATCAATCGACAACTGCTCGACCAGCGGCGTGAGTTCGTGCAGCAGCGCCATCACCCGGCGCGAGGCAGCGCGGTACAGGTCGAAATGATGCGGCACAATGCGCAGGTCGG
>DAOTWP010000338.1:0-10716 GCA_034435675.1 Anaerolineae bacterium | reverse complement strand
AAGGCATACGAAATCTTTCTCAGCAAACCTACTCCCCAGTGGGGCGGTAATCTTAATGAGATTGATTACAACGAAATCTACTACTATGTCCGTGCCACGGAAGGCACAGAGCGCGATTGGAATGAAGTCCCCGAAGACATCAAGCGCACCTTTGATCGTCTGGGTATTCCCGAAGCCGAACAGAAGTATCTGCAAGGGGTCACCGCACAGTATGACTCCGAGTCTGTGTATCACAGCATTCGCGCAGATCTTGAAAGCAAGGGTGTGATCTTTCTGGATATGGACTCCGCGCTGCGCGAGCATCCTGAACTGGTGCGCGAATACTTCGGCACGATCATTCCGTCTTCGGATAACAAATTCGCTGCGCTCAATACGGCGGTGTGGTCGGGCGGCTCGTTCATCTATGTACCCAAAGGTGTGCACGTAGATATGCCCTTACAGGCATATTTCCGAATCAATACCCAAAACATGGGGCAGTTCGAGCGCACGCTGATTATCGTTGATGAAGGCGCTTATGTGCATTACGTCGAAGGCTGCACCGCGCCGACCTACAGCAGCGACAGCCTGCACAGCGCGGTCGTGGAAATCATTATCAAGGCTGGCGGACGCTGCCGCTACACCACGATTCAGAACTGGTCGAATAATGTTTACAATCTGGTGACCAAACGCGCGATTGCTTATCGCAATGCCACCATGGAATGGGTGGACGGGAATCTGGGCAGCAAGCTGACGATGAAGTACCCCGCTGTAATCCTTGCCGAAGAGGGCGCGCATGGAGAAGTGCTTTCTATCGCGTTTGCTGGTGAGGGGCAGCATCAGGATGCCGGCGGCAAAATCACACATCTCGCGCCGAACACCAGCAGCCAGATTATCAGCAAGTCCATCAGCAAGGGTGGCGGGCGTGCCAGCTATCGTGGGCTGCTGAAAATCGTTGAGGGTGCCGACAATGTGCGCAGCAATGTTGTCTGCGATGCGCTGCTGCTGGATGATATCAGCCGCTCCGATACCTACCCCTACATCGAGGTGGACGCCAAAAATGTGACGATGGGGCACGAAGCATCCGTGAGCAAAATCGGTGAAGATCAGGTCTTTTACCTGATGAGCCGTGGCTTGAGCGAAGATGAGGCGAACGCGCTGGTCGTCAACGGCTTCATTGAGCCGCTTGTCAAGGAACTGCCGATGGAGTACGCGCTCGAACTGAATCGCCTGATT
This sequence comes from Anaerolineae bacterium, assembly GCA_034435675.1. Taxonomy (GTDB): domain Bacteria; phylum Chloroflexota; class Anaerolineae; order Aggregatilineales; family Phototrophicaceae; genus DAOTWP01. Next base: position 9,504 of record DAOTWP010000338.1, on the reverse strand, counting down.
CAGATTCAGCTTGAAGGCACGATTGGCTAACTACTCATCAGATATTGCCTGACAGAGTGTACTCTGCTCTGTCAGGTATCTCCGGTTTATGGTTTGAACACAACGTCTAAGGAGATAACCAGTGGTTGCTGTAAGACGTCGTTCGGCGCGGTCACTTGCACCGAGCTACACCCGTGACGATATTGAACTATTCAGCAAAACGCGCGGCGAACCGGCATGGCTGCTGGAAAGCCGCCTCTCTGCGTTTGAGCTTTACGAAGAGATACCTATGCCGTCCATCAGCAATGAAGAATGGCGGCGGACGGATTACCGCCATATTCGCTGGGAAGAAGCCGAAAAGCTGGTAAGCCCAAATGGGGCGACCCTCGCTGCTGTTCCTGAAGCGAACCTCGAACCACTGATTGGCGGGAAGCAGGGCGGGCTGCTGGTTTTTGTGGATGGCAAGGTTGTGCAGCATGAAGTCTCGCCAGAATTGAACGAAACTGGTGTGATCTTTAGCGACCTTGCCACCGCATGTGTGGAGCATGAAGCGCTCGTGCGCGCCAGCCTGATGACCAGAGCCGTACTACCGGGCGATGGCAAGTTTGCCGCCCTGCATGCCGCGCTGTGGACCCATGGTGTGCTGGTGTATGTGCCGCGTGGGGTTATAGCGGAACTGCCCTTGCATGTCATTATGCATAACACGCATGAGGGCGCGACAATGGGGCATGTGCTGGTTATCGTCGAAGAAAACGCGCAGGCGACAATGCTGGTGGATTATTTGTCCGCTGAGGGCAGCACGCACTCGGTTTATGTCGGTGCAACGGAACTGTTGGTCGGCGATAACGCCAATCTCCGTTATGTCGCCCTTCAGGACTGGAATCGCACAACGTTCGAGTTCAACCACCAGCGCGCACGCATTGGTCGCGATGCCAACCTCGATTGGGTTGTGGGCACAATGGGCGGTCAGCTGGCGAAGAATTTCATTGAGGTCGAGCTGGATGGCAAGGGCGCAAATGCCCGTGTATCCGGCATGTACTTTGCCGATGGTCAGCAGTTATTTGATCTGGATACCCAGCAGAATCACAACGCGCCGCTGACTACATCCGATCTGCTGTTCAAAGGGGCTGCACGAGATACCGCGCGCACGGTCTGGCAGGGTATGATTAAGGCATTGCCCAAAATGCAGAAGATTGACGGTTTCCAGGCGAACCGCAACCTGCTGCTCAGTAAAGAGGCACGGATGGATGGCATTCCAGGGCTTGAAATCGAAGCGGACGATGTGAAGTGTTCCCATGCGGCGACTTTTGGTACGCTTGAGGACGTGCCGGTGTTCTATCTGATGAGCCGTGGTATTCCGCGTTCACAGGCGGAACTGATGGTCACAGAGGGATTCTTTGAAGAACTCCTTCAGCGCATTCCGTTTGAACGGGTGCGTGAACGCCTGCAAGCATCGCTGGAAGCAAAAATTGTGGGGGCGGATGTGCCGCTGTCATGAGTATGGGGGTTGGGCGCGAGTGCTGTCCAAACAGCGTGAACCGGTTTTGACGCCAACCCCGCCGGGGACGCCCACTGCAAGCAGCAAAATGCTATTTGTCTGTCAAAAAGGCGCGTCCTGTCAGGTTGACGCGCTTTTGCTATGCGCCACAATTGGATACAGGGTATTTCCTGAGGAAGGATACCACAATGACAGATTCGTCTACAATCGCTTTCGACGCGGTGGCTGTGCGTGCTGATTTCCCGATTTTGAATCAGGATCATCATCCCGGCGTTCCGCTGGTCTACCTCGACAATGCGGCGTCCAGCCAAAAGCCGGTACAGGTTATCGAAACGCTCAACGATTATTACCGGCGCTACCATGCAAACGTACATCGCGGGATTCATAAGCTGAGCGAGCAAGCTACTGCCGCTTATGAAGAGGCGCGCAAAAAAGTCCGGCGTTTCATCAACGCGAAAAGCTGGCGTGAAGTCATTTTCACGCGGGGCACAACCGAAAGCATTAACCTTGTTACCCAGACCTGGGGGCGGACGCAGCTCAAACCCGGCGACATTGTGCTTTCCACCGTGATGGAGCATCATGCCAACATTGTGCCCTGGCAATTGCTGGCGGCAGAAAAAGGGTTTTCGCTGCAATTCCTGCCTGTCCTGCCGGATGGCACGCTTGATCTGGAAGTATATCGGGCACACTTAAACACTGGCAATGTCAAACTGGTGACTGTGATGCATGCGTCCAATGTGCTTGGCACCGTCAACCCGGTGGCGCAGATGATTCGCCTTGCACACGACGCCGGAGCGCTGGTGCTGGTAGATGGCGCACAGAGCGTGCCGCACCTGCAGGTGGATGTGCAGGCGCTGGATGCCGACTTCTATGCATTCAGCGGGCACAAGATGTGTGGGCCGACCGGGATAGGTGTGCTGTATGGCAAGCGTGATCTACTGGAAGCGATGCCACCCTGGATGGGTGGTGGCGATATGATCGCTACGGTGACACTGGACGGCAGCACATGGAATGATCTACCCTATAAGTTCGAAGCCGGTACACCCAGCATCGCCGAGGCAATTGGGTTGGGTGCGGCGGTGGATTATCTCACGGCACTGGGCATAGACAATATTCACGCCTACGAGCAGTCGTTGATGGTTTATGTGTTGGAACGGCTTGCCGAAGTGCCCGGTGTGCGCGTCCTCGGTGTGGATGCGCCAGAACGCGGCGCGGTAGCGGCAATCGTCGTTGATGGTATCCACGCGCACGACGTTGCGCAGATACTCGATGGACAGGGTGTTGGGGTGCGTGCCGGACATCATTGCGCCATGCCGCTGCACTTGCACTATGGCGTGCAGGCGTCAGCACGCGCCAGCTTCTATTTCTATAACACCTTTGCAGAAGTGGATCGTTTGACTGACGCACTCTATAAGGCGAAACAGACGTTCGCGCGATGACTGGCTATGCAGGGCGGAAGCACTGCTGTTTTGAGAACTACGCCGGGTAAATCCGGTGCGATAGGGGGTGCAGGATGTCCGATTATGATATGTACCGTGAGGAAATCCTCGATCATGCCGAGAATCCGCGCCACTGGCATTTGCTCAGCCCGGCGGATATTGACCATGAGGAGACGAACCCACTCTGTGGAGATCGCTTGCATCTGACCCTGCGGGTTGATCCTGATGGGATGATCACTGAAGTCGGCTGGGATGGCGAAGGTTGCGCAATCAGCCAGGCGTCTGCCTCGATGCTGGGGGAGCGCATTCTAGGTAAACCGCTGGTCGAAGTGCGCCAGATGACCCGCGACGAAATACTGGGCATGATCGGCATCCCTCTGACCCTTAACCGCATGAAATGCGCGCTGCTCTCGCTTAAAACGCTGGTGGTCGGTTCCAGCGATCTGGCAGCATGGCAGCGTATTGAGGATAACGAAAGCGAATAGGGCATATTGCATGGCAGAAGCACAGTACATCACCGTAGCAACTGTTGATGAGATTGCGCCAGGACAGCGCGAGGTGTTCGAAATTGGGCGCCGGTGGATTGCCGTATTTAACGTTAGCGGCACATTTTACGCGATTGAAGACCGCTGCACCCATGATGACGGTCCCCTCGCCGAGGGTGACCTGCACGAGTGTGTGATTTCCTGTCCCCGTCATGGCGCAGCGTTTGACATCACCACCGGTAAAGTGTTGTCCCCGCCTGCGCTGGTTGATGTTCCTGCATTTGAAGTGCGTGTGATCAGTAACGAGATTCAGATTGGTCCGCGCAAACGATGATTTCTTGACCCTTTAGATGCCATCGCACCCGGTAAAGTGGGGACATGCTGCCAGTGTGTCCCTGCATGGTGAAGTATGGCAGAAAGTATGAGGCAGTGTTCGCACCAGATTCTGCATTGCCGGCGAATCCAGTGCTGCGCCTGTGGTGGCGGTTGGTGCAGTTTGGCTTCCGGCTGCTGTATAACGAACTTGCATTCACCTATGACCTTGTCAGCAAGGTTGTTTCGCTGGGCGCATGGCGCTGCTGGCAGCGTGCCGGGCTGAAACATCTCGCCGTGCATCCTGGCTCGCGCGTGCTGGAACTGGCGCACGGCACAGGAGATTTGCAGCTTGACCTGCACGCGGCAGGTTTCGCTGTGTTTGGGTATGATCTGTCGCCGAATATGGGGCAAATTGCCAGCCGTAAGCTGCGCCGTCATCACTGCACTGCGCGGTTGACACGGGGGATGGCGCAGCGCCTGCCCTATGAAAGCGCGGCATTTGATGCTGTCATCTGCACGTTTCCGACAGACTTCATTCTCGCCCCCGCCACGCTGCAAGAAATCTACCGTGTGCTTGCCCCTGATGGGCAATTGATCCTTGTGGTGAGTGGGGTATTTGCGGGGCAGGGACCAGCACAGTCCTCATTGGAATTTCTCTACCGTATCACAGGGCAGCGTGAGGCGACCGGCGATAGATTCGATTTGCGGACATTTTTTGCTGATTTTGGGTTTATTGTTGACCTGCATTATGAACGCTGCCCGCGCAGCATCGCACAGGTGCTAAGCGCGCGAAAAAAGGGCTAGCCATTTGCGCGCCGCACATGCTATAATTTTCACCATATGGTGGCTGTAGCTCAGTTGGTCAGAGTGCCTGGTTGTGGCCCAGGAGGTCGTGGGTTCGAGCCCCATCAGCCACCCACCGAAAAACACCCCACACCGGGGTGTTTTTATTTCGGCAGTCTTAACCTTACCAACTGGCGCCGCTGGCGAAGACGACCACCTGTCCGTCGTGTTAACCATGGCGGTGCTGTTGGCGATTCTGGTTGCGGGCTTTGCTGCTGTTTGGTTTCAATGGGCACGGCTGCTGCAATGGGCAACACTTCGGTAGTGGCAGACATTGCTGCCGCTGTGGGTGTTTCTGTTTGTTCTTCCGCAGGTTCCGGTTCTTGCGTTTCTTTGGCTTGGCGCTCCAGGTCATCCGCTGTCAGCGGGCGCATTTCCTGCGTTTCGCTGGGTTTAGGCAGCCCAAAAAGCTCAAAGACGCTGATCTTCGAGGTATCAACCTTTTCGCGTTCCTCGTCGCTCAGGGGCAGTCGTTCCAGCGGGAGCGGTTCTGCCGGGGTTGGCACTGCGGCGCGGGGTTCTGGTTCCTGCTGCAATGGCACAGGCGCGGTTGGCGCGGGGGTGGAAAACTCTGTCGAAGCCACCGCCGGTATCACTACTGGCTGATTGCTCGGCGGTTTAAAGCGCTCGTCTGCCTGTGCTGTGGGTTTAGCAGCTACCACCGCCAGATTGTCGGGTTCAACCAGATCCGAATCTTCAAATGCTGTCACGCCATTAAGAAAATCCGGTTCGTCTGCATTCTGCACGATATGCACCGTCTGGGACGGACGCGTGTCGTCGTCGGCAAGCGGCGGTTCCGCCATGTCCAATATGGCTGCCGGAGGCTGCGGCACAGGGGCTGCCGTCATCGGTGAAACCGGCACATCGCCGCGAACCCCGTCGTGGTCATGCTCGCTGAGTGCAGAAACATGCCTGGGCTTGTATAGGGCGCGTTCCTCAACATCCGGGGCATCGCGCATGAGTGTGCGCGCAACATGTCGCTCCTGGCTTGCCGGCGATTTGGTGATCTGTTTCCACAGCCCACGCAGGTTTTCCACCAGCATCGTGTTCATGCTATTTTTGATGCTCAGGGCATTGCGCAGCCCCCCAAGCATACCACCTGGTTCGTAATTGAGCGTCCACTGGACAATCGTGCCTTCTGCGATCTCTTGTAGTCGCAGGCGTCCCTTATTTTGCCGGAAAGGTGCGCCATCAATCACGACGTACTCGTAACCCAGCCCATCATACCACGCGGTGATCTCGGAGACCGTTTCATGCCGGCGTGCACCGCCGCTGCGCCAGCGGGTGCCCTGTCCCTTATGAAAGGTGGTCAGAAACGAAATTTCATGGCAGTCCGCCTGCCACTGCGGATTGTTGGAAAGATCACTGATATACTCCCAGACAACATGCGGTGCTGCCGGGATGAGAATGCGTTGGTCTAAAGTAATCATGCCAGAATAGGTGTCCTGGTCGTGTTCAAAATGCATGTTTATGTTACACTACCCAGCGGGTTTGTACAAAGTCCTTTATAAGCTAATTTGTGGCGGCGGGAAGACGTGCCGGGTCCAACATTTACACTGGGGTTTATTATTGCCACTCTGATGGTTACAGTGACCCATATGCTGGTGGGAGGAGAGGCGCGGCGACTGGCGCTCCTTTTGCTGGCGGGATGGCTAGGTTTTAGTATCGGGCATATCCTGGGCAATCTTTTTGAAATCACTGTTTTCGACATTGGGCAACTTCATCTTGTGTCCGGTCTGGTGGGTGGCGCTGTGGCGCTGTTCGCCGCTGTCACGTTGACGATGCGTTCGCGCCGTTTGGGAACACGACGGGGACGCAAACCAGTTTCCAGGCAACCTAATCGTTACCAGTGAGGTTGATGCATGACTCAAACCACATCTGATAGTAATGCTGACACAAAGCTGCCTACATCTGAATCCGATGAGAAGCGCAGCGGCTGGTCTATGACCCGGATCGCCATCCTCGTCGGTGGTGGATTTCTCGGTTTTGTTCTGGTTATCTTTGTGCTGGCGGTAATTTTTGCCTTTATTGATGTTGAGGGCTTAGCGCGCTTTGTAGAAGTATTTCGGGATCTGTTCATCATTGTACTGGCGCTTTCCAGTACCCTGATTTTTATCGCGCTGGCGGTGTTGATCGCGCAGGTAGCGCGGCTGATTAATCTCTTCCAGCAGGGTTTCGGCTCGATTGTCGAGGACTTGCAGGAAACCACCCAGACGGCAAAAGGCACAGCGCAGTTCGTCAGTACCAATGTTACCGCTCCGATTGTCAAAGCCGGGGGGTTCTTTGCCGGTCTGTTGGCGTTTATTCGTGAATTTGGGGGTCTTCGGCGTGCGTTGAGTCCGTCACGGTCCGCCCGCGCACTGACCCCAGTAGATGAGGTGGCACATGGCGGAGAAAACACCGGATCGGCTGGATGAAGGCGTATTGTTCTGGGGATTCTGGCTGGGCGCGTTTGTCGGCGCTGTTGTGACACTACTGCGCAGTTCACGTCGAGGGCTGCTTTTAGGCTGGTCGCCCGACTGGGGGCGCGTGCGTGATCGTGGTAAAGCGCTCCAGCAGCGCCTTGAGCCTGTTGACCCGGTTGCGCAGAGCATCGCCGAAGGCAAACAGGCGGCACAGCGTCGTCGCGCCGCCCTCGGTGTTGGCGGTGATCCGCGCTAGAGGCGTTCAATCTGCTTAAACGTCGCGCCCAGCGCGCCGGTTATATCGCTGGCGATCACGCTGCGAGTGCTGCCAGCCTGCTTTGCCGCAGTTTCTCCGGCCAAACCATGCAGATACGCCCCGGCGACTGCAGCACGGTAAGCGGGGGTGCCCTGTGCCAGCAATCCGGTGATGATCCCTGCCAGCACGTCGCCTGATCCGGCGGTGGCAAGGGCGTCCGTTTTGAACGGCATCACGGTCATTTCGTCGGTGGGCGCGGCAACCAGCGTGTGTGCGCCCTTGAGCAGTACTATACTGCCCCATTCCCGTGCTTTATCGCGCGTGAGTGTCCAGCGCTGGCGGACGACTTCTGCGGTATCCATACCACAAAGTCGTGCCATTTCTCCAGGATGCGGCGTAAGCACACTGTTTGTGGGCAGGAGCTGCCACCACTGTGCTGTATCTGCCAGCAGATTCAGCCCATCTGCATCAATCACAACGGGGATCGGGAGCTGTCTGAGTGTTTCCAACAGGCTGAACAGCGCCGTCCGTGTTGTTTGTGCCCGTCCCCATCCAGGACCAATGAGCAGCGCGTCGTACTCGTTCAGATGCGCGCGCAGCGTTTCAATCGCTCCTGCGTCAACACTGCCTCCCACGTCTGGCAGCGTCAGCCATGTAGGTTCCGGCAGATGACCGGCAAGCGCGCTAATGACCGCTGCGGGTGCGCCAATGGTAACCAACCCTGCGCCTGCGCGGTAGCAGGCTTGCGCGGCTAAGGCGGGCGCACCGATATACTGCCCCGACCCGGCGACCAGCAGCGCTTTTCCAAACGTGCCTTTGTTGCTATCAACGGCACGCGCTGGCAGCAGGGTGCGCACATACGCGCTATCTGCCAGCACGCAGCTTTCTGCACTCAGTGCGGGCAGGTCATCGGGAATGCCCAGTGTCGAAACATGCAGACGCCCGGTATGCGCTGCGCCGGGGAACAACAGCAGACCCGCCTTGGCGGCGATAAATGTGATGGTTTCATCGGCGGGCAGGCTGTGGCGGTCAATCTCGCCGCTGTCGCTGTCCAGCCCGCTGGGGCAGTCTACAGCGATGACCTGCAAGCGTGGAATCTGGTAGGCAGTGCCGGGCGCATGCGGGGTGTTGTACGGTGCGGCGGGCTGTTCGTTGCGTTCATGGATTGCCTGCGCCGTGCTGCGCAGGAGCTTCACGGCGACATCACGCAAAGGCAGCCGCAGCCCAATGCCGAACAACGCATCCAGCACAATGTCCGAACTGGCAATCATCTGGCGCAGCACGCGGTGCTGCTGGTCATTGCTGGCGTCTGCAACGGCGACACCGGCAGCACGAACTGCTTGCAGCAGCGGATCAGTTTCGTCACGCTGCGCCAACTGGTATACCCGCACCTGCACATGCCCTTCCTGCGCCAGCGCGTGCGCTGCGACCAGTCCATCACCCCCGTTGTTGCCCGGACCCACCAGCACGGTTATGCGTGGATCAGCAATCTGCTGCTCCGTCAGCAAATCCAGCACGCGGCGCGCAGTGGCACCCCCGGCACGCTGCATCATTGTATCATAGCTGATTCCAGCGGCATCCGCAGCAGCCTCAATGACACGCATTTGCGCGACCGTGACAACTTTAAGCATAAGCGCCTCACTCTGTTTTACTGCCAGTGAATTATAATGAACTGCCACTAAACAGAAAAATCCAGCGGCAGGCACTGGATTAATCGATCCGTCTATCAATACAAAAACGCAGTTCGCAGGTTAATGATCGCGTTTGACGACCTGCTCTGCAAGTTGTACCAGCTCACGTTTTGCCGGGCTATCCGGCACGATCTTCAACGCTTCGATCGCAAGCTCAATGAGCTGTTTTGCCTGTGTGTAACCTTCTTGAATGCGTTCGCCCGAAAGTAATTTTTGCTTGATCTTTTCCATCGGGTCGTCAGCACTATCGTGTACGGCAGCAAAGCCTTTGCCCTGTTCAAGATCAATCCCCGCGGTCTTTCCCAGCGTGTTCTCATCAGTGGTCAGGTCCAGAATATCGTCCACAATCTGGAATGCCAGCCCCACGTTGTAGCCGTACTGTCCCATTGCTTCGATCTGTGTCCGTGTTGCCCCAGCAAGGCTTGCCCCCAGAATGCCCGCGGCTTTGAACAGTGCCGCCGTCTTGCGGGCAATAATCTTTAAATAGACTTCGCGGGTGAGGTTATTGTCCTTCACTGCCGCTGCCTGGAGTGTTTCCCCTTCCACGAGCGCCACTGTGGCATCTGCGAGGACGATGTTAAGATCCTTATATG
>DAOTWP010000337.1:0-47365 GCA_034435675.1 Anaerolineae bacterium | reverse complement strand
GCCCGTGCGGACTGCCTCCGGCGTTACGCCCGTGACCGTGCTGACCAAACCGTTTCCGTGTCCCGGTACATGCATTTTTTGCCCCAGTGATGTGCGCATGCCCAAGAGTTATCTGGCAGATGAACCCGGCTGTCAGCGTGCCGAGCAGAATGGCTTCGACCCCTATTTGCAGACCTACACCCGCCTGCAGGCGTATTACAACGTGGGACATCCCACCGACAAAATCGAGGTGATCGTGCTGGGCGGCACCTGGTCATTTTACCCCGAAACGTATCAAATCTGGTTCATCAAGCGCATTTTCGACGCGCTCCATGACTTTGGCAGGGGCACAGACCAGCGCGAGGAAGTGCAGCAGGCGCTGTATGCAACATCACAACTGCACCCCGCGCACGGCACACCGAATGTCACCCTGCATGGCGCGACAATGACGCAGACGTATAATCAGGTGGTGCAGCAAATCTATCGCGTGGAGATGACCCGTTCGCACGAAGTCGCGCAGGCAGTCGCCAGGGGTACACGCCCCCGTTCGCCGGTGGATGAATATGCCACCTGGGAGGAACTGGAAACCGCGCATCGGGAAAACGAAAACGCGCCCTGCCGGTGTGTCGGGCTGGTCGTTGAAACCCGCCCGGATCATATCAGCGTAGAGGAAGTCCTGCGGGTCAGGCGGCTGGGCTGTACCAAAGTGCAGATTGGCTTCCAAAGCCTAAACGACGAGGTACTGCGCCTAAACAGGCGCGGGCACACCGTCGCCGCGACACGCCGCGCGGTACGGCTGCTGCGGCTGGCAGGTTTCAAAATCCATGCGCACTGGATGCCCAATCTTTATGGCTCCAACCCGGCGCTGGACATTGCAGACTACGAAACCCTGTTCGGTGATGACGACTTCAAACCAGATGAACTCAAGATTTACCCGTGTTCGCTGATCGACAGTGCCGAATTGATGGCACGCTATCAGGATGGCTCGTGGCAGCCCTACACGCATGACGAACTGCTGCATGTGCTGGTCGAATGCTTCAAACGCACGCCGGAATACTGCCGCCTGACGCGCGTGATCCGCGATATTCCGTCCACTGATATTGTTACCGGCAACCATCTGACCAACTTCCGCCAGATCGTCGAGCAGCAGCTTGCGCGCGCAGGGCTGCATAGTCGTGATATTCGCGCCCGCGAAATTCGCCACCAGGACATCCACATTGACCAGCTAACGCTGGATGAACTGGTTTACACCACGCAGTCCAGCCGCGAAATCTTTCTGCAATTTATCACGCCCGAACGCCAGATTGCCGGGTTCCTGCGTCTGTCGCTGCCTACCGCAGCGGCAATCACAGCCGAACTCGAAGAGGCGGCGATGATCCGCGAAGTGCATGTTTACGGGCAGGCGCTGGGGCTGGGCGAGGCTGCGCTGGGCAAAGCACAGCATGCCGGGCTGGGCACGCGGCTGATTGAACGCGCCGCGGAGATTGCCCGCAAGGCAGGCTATGCCCGACTGGCGGTCATTTCCGCAGTCGGCACGCGCGCCTACTACCGGGCGCGTGGTTTTGAGGACACCTTGCTGTATCAGCTCCTGCCTCTGTAAGTCACACTTTTCACAAAAAATTCAGTTTCCACAGGGCGCTGGCTATTCCAGATCGCGCTCCAAGTTATATACTGTAATTAAGAGCGATCACCATCGAGTATCATCATCATCGCACTCGCCACAGTTCGTTCCTGAAGGAGAACAGCCACGATGCCTGTACAAATGCAGTGGGATAATGAGCAAAAGACGGTTTTTCGTGCCGAATACATCGGCGACTGGCGCTGGGAAGAATTGTACGAACAACTGGATGCCGCCAATCATCAGATGGATCTCGTTGACCATCCGGTAGATATCATCCATGACTGGAGCAAAACCAAAGGGCTGCCCACAGGTGCATTTGTCCATGCTCGCAACCTGATTCCGCGCATGCATCCGCACACCGCGCTGCAGGTACATGTCGCGGCGAACAGCCCGTTTCTCACCCTGTGGCGGGTGTTCAGCGGCGTCTACGGGCGGCTGGCAGCGCAGAAGAAAGTGGTGTTTGTGGAGACTTTAGCAGAAGCACGCGCTGTGATTGCCAGAGAACATAGCAGCACCTCGGTCTGACTGCACCTGCTGCGACTGCATACAAACTTTTGTAACCGTGTGGTATAGTATCCGCCGTCTTGAACGCCCGAACCGAACCACAAGGACGGCGCATGTACGACAGAGAAGCAGCGCTCGAACGCCGCAAACGGAATCTACGCATCATCCTGCTGGGAATCATTGTTGCCACTGTTCCGTTCTATTGTATTGGCTTCGGATTACTGATCTGGGACTGGGGCACGAGTGCACAGGCGCAGCCAACCCCGCGTGTCAGCCCCACGCCGCTGGGCAGCGATGTCTTGCGCACGGCGACGGTTGGACCGACCTCAACACTGGGGGTTGCGCCCAGCCCAACACGCCTGCTGGGTCCAACACCCATTCAATTCAATACTCCGATTTCACAACCGACGGCGTTTATTCCACCGACAGCGTTTATTCCGCCCACGCAGTTTGTCCCGCCGACAGCCACCAGTAACCCGATTGTGCTGCCCAGCAACACACCGCCACCCACGGCAACGCCGCCGCCGACTGCAACACCGCTGCCGCCGGCAAGCTCGACACCAACAGAAACGCCAACAACGGAACCGCTGCCGTTTGATCCCGGTCCGCCTATTGAGACGACACCGCCGGTAGGACCTTAGCAGCCTGACAGGATACGCTCGTCGGGACAGGGGCGAGTGCCCCTGTTCCGCCGTGCAAAGCGTATCCGGACGGTTTTCTTGCATGACAAAACGCCGCGACTCATGAATCGCGATTCTCGAATAGTGACAAAGGATCTTGACTTGTTTGATCTGACACAGCACTTGAAATCCATGATTGAGGCACATGCGCCCTCCGGGCACGAAGCACCCCTGCGCGAAATCCTGCGCGCCGCGTGGCAGCCGCTGGTTGATGAAATGCAGCAGGATAAGTTGGGCAGTCTGGTGGGTATTAAGCGCGCCACTCACCTGGTTGAGCCTTCCCGCCGGATTATGCTTGCCGCGCATATGGACGAGATTGGCATGATGGTGCGTGACATTGTTGACGGTTTCATCTACGTTCACCGAATCAGCGGTGTGGATAACCGCGTGATGCTGGCACAGCCGGTACTTGTGCATGGCAAACGTCCGCTGCCCGGTGTGGTTGCCACCATGCCTACACATCTCAGTACCCCTGAGTCCCGTAAGCAGTATCCTGGCTTCAACGAACTGGTGATTGATCTGGGACTGCCGCACGAAGAAGTCACCCAGCTTGTGCGCCTCGGCGACCTGATTACAGTGGACGCGCCGATGGTCGAACTTCAGAACAAGAAGCTGGCAGGCAAGGCGATGGATGACCGCGCCTGTGTCGCGGCGGTTACGGCGTGTCTGGTTGAGCTAAGCAAAATGCAGCACCTGTGGGATGTCTACGCGGTTGCCACCGTGCAGGAAGAAACCGGCTTGTTCGGCGCGCTGACGGCTGCCAACATGATCAAACCGGATATCGCCGTTGCGCTGGATGTCACTTTTGCCAGCCAGCCCGGCGTTGAGGGCGACGACGCGCGCGAGATGGCCAAAGGTCCGGTCATCAGCACAGGCGCGAACTTTCACCCTAACCTTGTCGAAAAGATCAGGGACACCGCGCAAAAGCAGGAAATCAAGTTTCAGGAAGATGTCATCGCCGCAAACAGCGGCACCGACGCATGGGCGATTCAGGTCTCACAGGAAGGCGTTCCTTCAGCACTGTTGAGTATTCCGCTGCGCAATATGCATTCCCCGGTCGAAACGCTGGACATCCGCGATGTGGAGCGTACCGGAAGGCTGCTGGCGCACTTTATTGCCTCGCTGGATGCAGACTTCTTGCAGGCGATTGCGTGGGATCAAACCAAAGCCGCAGCACCAGCTTCCTGAGACACCGGCGAGCAGGGTAGGCAGGACGGACGAACACGATAAAGGTGAACATATGCTCTTAAAAGAACTTTCTGAAGCGCCGGGGGTTTCAGGTGCGGAAGACGCGGTGCGCAAGATCATTCTCGATGCGATTGACGGTCATGCGCAGGATATTCGCATTGACGCGATGGGCGGTGTGACCGCGGTGAAACCCGGCACTGGCAATAAGCTGCGCGTGATGTTCGCGGCGCACATGGATGAAGTCGGCTTCATGGTGACCGGGGTGGACAGCAGCGGGCTGGTCAAATTCACCGCGGTTGGCGGCATTGATGACCGTATACTGCCGGGATTGCGCGTCAAAATCGGCGCGACCGCCCTGCCAGGGGTTGTCCTGTGGAAACCGATCCACAAAGGATATGATCAGGATGTCGTCAAAATCAGCAGTCTGCGCATTGATATTGGGGCGGACAGCAAAGAGTCGGCAAACGGCAAGGTCAAGCCAGGCGATCGGATCGTCTTTGACAGCACCTACATGGAATTGAGCGCCACGATGCTGCGCGGTAAAGCATTCGATGACCGTGTGGGCTGTGCGCTGCTGGTAGCTGTGCTGCAAGGGGGACCCTACCCAGTAGACATCTGTGCGGCGTTCACGGTGCAGGAAGAAATCGGACTGCGCGGGGCGAAAATCGCCGCACATTATTTCAAGCCTGATGTCGCCTTTGCGCTGGAAGGCACGACCGCGCATGATGTGCCCAACCCGCTGGCAGACCCCGACGATATGACCCCGCTGAACCCGACAACCCGGTTGGGAGCAGGACCCGCGCTGACGGTCATGGACGCCAGTATGATTGCGCACCCCGGCGTGCTGCGCTTCATGCGCCAGACCGCCGACAAATACGACATTCCTTACCAGCTCAAGACAAGGTTGGGCGGTGGAACTGACGCAGGCAGCATTCACCAGTCGGGAGTTGGCGTGCCATCCGGGGTGATTTCTGTGCCGTGCCGTTACATTCACAGCCCGGCGGCGCTGCTCAACCGCCATGATTACGACAACACACGCCGGTTGCTGCAAAGTCTGCTGAACGACATTTCGGCAGACGCGCTGCGCTATGAGTAAAGCGCTGACCACAGTGCCCAAACCGCAGCGCCCGGCAGTTAGACCAGGATAATCTAAACTTATGCTTCAGGAGAACACAGCGTGAAAGAACTGATCCGTAAATTAGTCGAAGCCTGGGGACCTTCCGGGTACGAACATCATGTCCGCAAACTGATTCAGCAGGAAGTCCAGTCACTTGCTGACGAAATCAGCGTAGACCCGCTGGGCAACCTGATCTGCCGCGTGGGCAGCGGGGGCAAAAAGATCATGGTCGCCGCACATATGGACGAAATTGGCGCAATGGCGACCTTTGTTGAACCGAACAGCGGCTACCTGCGCTTCGCGCCGATTGGCGGGCTGTTTCCTGCCACGCTGCTGGGCAATCGCGTCAAATTTGAGGACGGCACCATGGGTGTCGTTTCGGTGAATGATGCGCGGGGCAAACATGCGCGCGAACTGCCCGCGCTTGACGAGTATTATATTGATGTCAGCATTGGAGATGGCATGCCCCGGATCCCTGCGGGCAGTCCGGCAGCCTTCTGGCGCGAAATGGAAGAACGCGGCACGCGGCTGATCAGCAAGGCAATGGATGACCGCATTGGCTGTGTCGTGGCAATCGAGGCAATGCGCGCGCTGCGCAGCCAGCAAGACCCCGTGCCCAATGAAGTCTACTTTGTCTTCACCGTGCAGGAAGAGGTTGGCCTGCGAGGGGTGCGTCCGGCGGCGTTTGGGATCAACCCGGATGTTGGTATCGCCCTGGATGTCACCACGACAGGGGACGAGGCAAAAGGTCAGAAAATGGCAGTGAAGCTGGGCGGCGGGGCAGCAATTAAGGTGCATGACCCTGGTCTGGTCGTACCCCCAACGGTGCGCGATTGGATGGTTGCGCGGGCAGAAGCCGATCAGATCAGCTACCAGCTTGAACTGCTGACGGGTGGCACCACCGATGCAGCGGGCATTCAAGTGACCGGCGCGGGGGTTCCCAGCGGCTGCATCTCGATCCCCTGCCGCTTTATTCACACCGTGAGCGAAACCGTTGATCTGCGCGATGTGCAGGCGTGTGTTAAACTGCTTACCGGGCTGCTGGCGAACCCGGTTGAGTTCGCGGTATAAGCAGAATGCCGACAGTGGGGAGGCGTGCCCTCCCCTATTGATTACTGCCTTCCCACACCAGACCACACGGCACTAAAGGCTTATGCTTGCGGTATACCAGTGGACAGTACAATAGGAACAAACCTTTTGCCAGTGTTGCTCGATCCATGCGCCGCGAACAACAAAGCAAAGTCAAGTGACTCTCATGACGGAAAAAACTTCGCTTCAGCCCACATTTGAAGACCTTGAACTGCTTGCGCGGGTCTCCCAGTTGCTCATGTCGCTCGATTTAGACGAGGTTTTGCGGCAGGTGATTGCGCTAATGCGCGACGCAGTAGGTGCTACATGGGTGAGCTTTTTCCTGCACGATCAGCACGGGTTGGACTGGGATCATATTCTGATGGTGCGCGAGCTTCCGCCCGGTGAATCGCTTCAGGTGGTGCATCAGGTGCTGGATAACGGGCTTGCCGGTTGGGCTACCCGTCACAGGCAGGGTACGCTGGTGCAGGACACGCAAACTGATCCGCGCTGGTATGTCTTTCCCGGTGACCAGCGTCCGGTGCGTTCGGTATTATGTGTACCTTTCCTGTATGAAGATCAGGTCATTGCTGTGCTGACGCTCGAACACGAAGCGCCGCAGCACTTCAACGAATATCATTTGCGCATGATGACGATTGTCGCCAATCAGGCATCCGTTGCGGTACGCAATGCCCAATTGTTTCAGCGCCTTGAAGGGCAACAGCGCCAGCTCAGGGCGGTGCTTCAGGCCATTCCTGAAGTACTGATTGTGCTGGATCATGAACAGCGCATTCTGCTGCTCAATAATGCCGCGCAGGAAATGCTGCAAGTGGCACAGGCATCAGCAGCGATTGGCAGCACCCTGCACGATTACGCCAGCCTTGACCCGATCTTTTACGAACTGCACACGCAGGTGATGGAACATCAGCGAGCGGCAAAATCGTTTCAACTGCGCTCTGAAGCCTTCCAGCGCGACTTCGAGGTCACGCTGTCTGTCTGGCATCACGCGGCAGCTGCGGAAGGCAATGCGCCCGTCGCAGGGCATATTGTGCTGCTGCATGACATCACTACCCTGCATGACCTGAGCCGTTTCAAAGACGAAATGCTGCGCATAGCCTCGCACGATCTGCGCAGTCCTATTGCCCTGATTATCGGTTATGCCGATATGATCGAGATGGATGATACGGGGCGTGAATCCCCGGTGCGCGATTATGTCAACATCATCCAGACTGCGGCTGAGCGCATGAACAATATGTTGGAAGAACTGCTGCGGGTAGAACGGGTCAAGACATCGCCGCTGGAATTGTACGAGACGATCACCATCAAGCTGCTGGTTGAAACCACGCTGGAAAACATGCGCCCGGCAGCCACCCAAAAGCACCTGATATATGGGGCAGATATTCAACTGGATGAAACATTGATTCTTGTGCTTGACCCTGTTCTCATCCGTCAGGCAATGGAAAATCTGATCGGCAACGCGATCAAGTACACGCCTGAAGGCAAAACTGTGCGTGTGCTTGCCTATACCACCGCCACATCCTTTGAATTTATCGTTGAGGACTCTGGCATCGGCATTGATAAAGCACACCTGCCTAACTTGTTTCGTTCTTTTTATCGGGTCAAGAATCAACAGACATCAGGTATTGCAGGCAGTGGTCTAGGATTGAGTCTCGTCAAATCGGTAGTTGAACGTCACAGGGGGGAAGTCTGGGTCGAAAGTGAACCGGGTGTTGGCAGCCGCTTTGGATTCCGGTTGCCACTGAGCTAGCTGCTGCGTCAGGCACCAGGCTGGCAACCGATGTGACAGGACCGAGCGAACAGCACCATGAGAGATGACCGACGCAGTCGCATTGCCAAAATACACGCCGCCGTCAACGAACTGAAAGCCAACCGGCATCTGTTCGGCGAGGAGTCTTACGGGGTGATCCTGTTCGCGCTCAATGAACAACTGCGCATGCTGCGCACACTGACCCTGCAACCAGGCGAGGCAGTGGTCAGCGGCGATGAACTGCGTCAGGTGACGGTGATGTTTGTCGATGTCAAGGATTCGACGGAGATGGCATACCGGCTGGGCGCGGAGACCTGGAAAACGATCATGGACAGCGCGCATCGGCTGCTCAACAACATTCTCGATCAATGGGACGGGGAAGTCGGGCAGTATCTTGGTGATGGACTGCTGTGCTTTTTTGGGGCGCAGCGCAGCCGGGGTGATGATGCCCTACGCGCGGTTGCGTGCGCGCTGGATATGCAGCAAAGTCTGGAAACCTTCTCTGTGGCGATCCAGCGGGAACATCAGGCAGCCTTCCAGGCGCGCATCGGCATCAGCACCGGGGAAGTTATTGTCGGCATGATTGGCACTGCCAGCAAAAGCGAATTTCTAGCGCTGGGCACAACCACGAATCTGGCTGCACGGTTGCAGGATCTCGCCCGACCAGGCAGCGTCCTGATTGATGAACAAACCTATCAACGGGTGCGCAACCAGTTCGTGACTGAGGAACAACCCCCCGTGCGTGTGAAAGGCTTTGATACAGCACTGCCTTATTATGTCGTACTGCGGCGGCGGCAGCAGGACGAGCATATGACCACGCAGGAAATCGCCAGTATCGCCATTCCGTTCGTGGGGCGGGTTGAAGAACTGGCACGGATTACAGTGGCAGCAGAACATGCGCTGGTCAGTGAGCCGTTTCAGGTCATCACGGTTTATGGCGATACCGGGGTTGGCAAAACCCGTCTGCTCGAAGAAGCAGTGCGGCGGCTGCGTGAGCACCGTTATACGCTGCTGCGCATCACTTCACAATATGAAAAACGGACTTCCTCTTACGGCTTGCTGCGAACGCTGCTGGCAACCGCCTGCAACATCACCAGCAGCACGCTGCCACAGGAAGCGCAGATACGCATTCGCCGCCATCTGGAGCACACGTGGCACAATGCCCCCGCTTCTGCTGCTCCGGTGATCGGATATTTGGCAGGATACGGCTTTGAAGATGACCCGGCTGTCGAACTGCTCAAAAGCAGCAGCCAGCAGCAGTGGATGATCGCTTACGACATCATCTCGCGCTGGTTCTGCGCAATGGCGATGCAAAACCCGCTGCTGATTATGATTGACAACCTGCATTGGATGGATCGCCCGTCAATTGAACTACTGGAACTGATCGCCAATGATCTCGCGCCCTACCGGGGGCTGCTGCTGGCGACTGCCCGCCAAGACTTCCAGCACCAATATCCGGCATATATGCGCGCCATTGCCGAGCGCCATATCGAGGTTTCGCTCCCTCCGTTAGACAATACCGACACCGCCACACTGATCAGCACGATTTTGCACACAGTGCAGAATTTGCCAACCGCCCTGATACCAACCCTCAGTGAGCGCGCTGCTGGCAACCCGCTGTTTGTTGAGGAACTGGTTCGGATGCTGTTTGACAACGGCGCATTCGAGCCTACGCGCGACGGGCACTGGCGGGTTAACCTGCTGCGTTATGACGCTGCGCTGCAAGGACTGCCCGGCGGTTTGCAGGGTGTGCTGCAAGCGCGGTTGGATGATCTTGCAGCAGGGGCACGGCAAGTGCTGCAATATGCTTCTGTGGTCGGTCAGCAGTTCTGGGAAGGCGTGGTTTCGCACCTTGCGGGGTTCAACACCAACGCGACGCTAGAAGACCTGGTCGCGCGTGGTATTCTAATCCATGTGCAGGGCAGCGCATTTCCCGAAACACGCGAATATGCCTTTCGGCTGGCGCTGTACCGGGAAGCTGCCTATCAAATGCTGACGAACGTTACACGCAAACGCTATCACGAAGAAGTCATTCAATGGCTCTTCTCACGGGTGGACGAAAACCCCCAGGCGCTGCCGCTGCTGGCGGAACAGTTGGAAGCAGCACAGCATTTTGAACAGGCGCTGTCCGTTTATTACCGCGCGGCGGCGTATCGCTTCCAGCAGGGGTTCTTGAATGCGACGCATAAGCTGATTGAAACCGGACTGCGCATTGCCGGGAATATCCCGCGCGAAGTTGCGCTGCCGGAGGTCAGCCGCCTGTGGTTGATGCAGGGCAGGGTGTTGAGTGCGCAGCACCGCTACGAGGAAGCAACCGCTGCCTGCCAGGCGGCACTAATGCTCATGGAGGAATTGCCCGCCAGCACCATGCTCGAAGAACGTATTATCGCGGCACAGACGCTGGGCAGCGCCTACCGCAGCATGGGCAATTATGACGATGCTTTTAACGCATTAAATCATGCCTACCAACTGCTGCCGGAAGATAATCTGGAATTGCAGAGCAGTACCCTGCGCGCGTTCGGACGCTTTTATTACTATCGCGGTCAGCTTGCCGAAAGTACGGCGTTTCACCAGCGTGCGCTGTCCGCCGCGCAGACCTTAGGCAGTGAAATACAGACTGCCAGCGCGATGACTCAGTTAGGCATTACCGCCGCCGAACGCGGCGATTTTGGCACAGCACTAGACTACTTTGAACAGGCGCAGGCAGGCAACCCAAAGAACGGTAATCTGTACTATCAACTGCTCAATCTGCGTTATATCGGGATGGTTCACCAGTTGATCGGAGCGTATAGTCTCGCCCTGGACCTGTTCGACAGCGCAGACGCACTGCAAAAACATCTGCGCTACCGTGACCCGGTGATTCAGATTAACCGCGCGCTGTGCCTGCTTTGGACGGGCGACAGCGAAGGCGGCATGGCACTGCTGGAAAATGCACTGCTGCGCCAGCAGGATATGTACACACAACAGTTGATTGAGCTTGCCTGTATCAACGGGCTAGTACTCAGCGAACGCTACACGGATTGTGTAGTACATGGACGCGACTATCTGTCACGCATACAGCCAAAAAACCCGCTGCTTTACGCACGGGCACAACTCTGGCACGGGCTGGCACAGCATTATCTCGATATTCCAGAGGCAGTGCTGACCTTGCAGGAGGCACTGCAACATGAAACCACATACGGCGGGCGCAATATCTGGCAGTGCCATTACGCACTAGCATTCACCACATCTGAAGCACAGGAGCGTCAGGAACACTTCTTGCGGGCATTGCAGACCCTTCAGCGCACAGCAGCCACTTTGCAAACACGCCCGGCACTGCGTGCCCTGCTCTATAACCACCGCTTCGCACGGGAGATACTTCAGGCACTACACCGCGCGCCGGATTAAAGACCTATCCGCAAATTCATCAAGCCGGGCGAGGCACGCCCCGCACCTACAAGAAAGCTGATTTGTCGGATAGATACTAAGCCGCAAACGCGCGGTTGTCTGCTATTCGTCAAGCAGCTTGTAAGCGTTGGCAGCGTAATCCCGACTGCTGCCAGTCACCCGTGCCTGCTCAATACCGCTGGCATCCGCCAGATTACGTTCGTTCGCGATGCGCTCTTTCAGTCGCAGCACGTCGCGATCATGCGGTTCCCAGTGTGCCGCGTCTTCCAGCAGCAACCGCGAAATCTCAAGATGTTTGCGGCTTTGGGCGAGTAACCGCGCCAGATCAACAATCGTGCTGACGATGTTCTCGCGGTTTTCGCTGTCGTATGCCAGATGCAGCGCCTGACGATAACGCAGCACCGCCTGTCCAAGCTGGTTTGCCTTGCTGCATGCATAGGCAAGGTTAGTCAATTGCAGATATTCTTCTTCGCTGTCGTCCACTTCGCGCGCAATGTAAAGTGCCGACGTGTGGAAGTTGATCGCCTCGCTCCAGCGTTCCAGTTCGCCATATGCCGTGCCCAGACCGCCCAGCACGCGACCTTCGTAATTGCGTTTACCCTGCTTCTTGAACAGCGCCAGCGCCTGTTCCCAGGTGTTAATCGCGGTATCCGCGTCGCCATCATCAAGCTGCGCGAAACTCAGTTTGTGCAGAATCAACGCTTCATGCTGTGCGTCATCTGCGGCGCGCGCCAGTTCCAGCGCATTGCTGTAAGCACGGACGGCAGCGGTGCTTTCCCCCAGTTCCTGACGCGCATCGCCCAGCGTTACCAGCAAATCCATCTGCGTTTCGGTGCTACCCTGATCTTCCGCCAGCTTTATCCCGCGTGACGCATGCAGCACTGCCGCCTGCGCGTTGTCGGTCTTCAACATCAACGCAGACAGGCTGTCCAGCACATCCAGCAGACCTTCGTCATCACCCAGCGCTTCATAGGCGCTGAGTGCCTCTGTGTAGGTCAGCAGCGCATCATTGAGCAACCCTTTGTCAACCTGCTGCTGTCCAAGTTCGCGCAGGGTTTCCGCCTGCTTCCCGCGATCCCCAATCTGGCGTGCCTGCGTGAACTGAGCACGAAAGCGGGTAGACTCGTCACTGCTGAATTCAGGCGGCGGGGCAGCAGCGTCAGCCTGTGCCGCATCCTCGTCGCTTTCGTCAAGGTCGTCGCTGGTTTCCAGCGCTACTTCAAGTTCTGCCTCACCTTCATCCAGCTCTTCCGCTGCTTCTATCTGTAACTCCGCGCGAATACCCGCACGCCGGGTTATTTCGGGTAAAGCAGCCTCATTGTCTGTCTCTTCTTCTTCCAGGTCGTCGTAGAGGTCTTCGTCACCGCCAGTTTCTTCGTAGGCGAGGTCCTCATCATCTTCGTCTTCAAGCAGTTCTGCTACAGGCTGCGGCAGGTCACTGGTGTAGGCAGGGAAGGCGGTTGTACGGCTGGCGGCATATCGGTTTAGGCGCAGCAGTTCATAGACGTAACCGCGTGCATGGCTGAAGTCGCCTGCCTGTGTAATGGCAAACACCAGTCGGTTGGCGACATCATGCTGCCCCTGCGCTGCCGACCATGCCGCCAGCGCCAGAAAAGCATCCATCTCGGCTGCCAGTTTATCGTGCGCGGTGCTGTCCGCACTGCTGTATTTGCGCGCATATTCGATCAAGGTATCGCGCAGCTTTTCCTGCAAACCGTCGAGGCGGTTTGAACTACGCAGCCAGCTCTGGGCGAACTGGTAAACGCTGCTGTGCATCATGTAGTAGGGCTGGTTATACCGCTGCACGCGGCTGACGATATGCAGCCCGCCAAGCATGTTCATCACTTGCTGAATGGTTTCGACAGGTGCACCACTCATCATGCTCAGCAGTTCAGCAGATGCCATCCCGTTGAACATCGCGCCCATCATCAGGACGAGGCCCTGAAGCGCACTGTTCAAGCCGCGAAAGCTGACACCCAGCGTCAGGGTAACCGGGTCCTGCGCAGGCAGTTTGTTCAGAATATCGAGGAACTGCGCCGGGGTCTGTTTACTGGCAAGCATGGTCCGCGCGCCAATGACCAGCGCCAGCGGCAAGCGCTCCAGTTTTTGCGCCAGCGCCGCCATTTCCGAAGGGTCATCGCTCAGGCTCGCCTGCTGCTGAAGCACCAGTGTGGCATCTTCCAGCGCCAGCGGCTCAAGCTCAACCGCCGCCCAGTGAGGCGAAGCGCCGGGGTTTGTTTCGCCAATGAACATCGCCGGCAGGCTGCCCAGACAGCGGGTGACAAACTCCGCCGCTACCGCCGGGTTGAGCGCACCATCCAGCACAACAAACGGCTTGTTTTGCATGAGCGTGTTTGCTGCCGCCCCGACCATCGCCAGTGGGTTATTGCTGCCCGCAATCTCGGCGACACGGTAGGCACGACCCACGCGCACCACCAGTTCTTCCAGCGGGCTGTCGTCAACATGCAACCACAACACCCCACCAGGGCGGTTAGTATAGGCACTGGCGAGAGTCGCCGCGAGCGCGGTTTTGCCAACGCCGGGCACACCATAAAGAAACACCGGCTTATTTGCTGTCAAATGCGTGTAAATGGTTTGCAGAATTGCATCCCGCCCAAGCACCCTGCCGGGATGCTGTACCGGGAGTGCCGCAGCCTCACGCGCAGGTGCTTCGTGGGGTGTAAACTCAACCATGGATCTCACCCACCATTTCGTCATCGCCACATGTCAAATGCCTCATGGCAAGCAGTATACACCGATGAGCACATCACGGCAATTTCAGGGGGGCAGCAGCGCAAATTATACGGCGGAAAAGCACCAGCAGCAGGGGGAACTCATGCTACTGTCCATCCCGATGCATTAAGCAGGCAGAACGGACAGCAGCAGCGAGTAGTTCACAGGGACAGCGCAGAGCCTTTACGCGACAGGCTATTCGGCAGGGGGTGGCACCGGCAGAGCATCCACCGGCGTATCTTTCCACTTTGCGCCTTCTTCGACCAGCATCACTGGAATACCATTGCGAATGGGATATTTGTAGCCGGAGTCGGCGCAGACGAGCCATGTGTCCTTGACCAGTTCAAGCCGTCCGGGGTCTTCACCCTTGTCCTTATAATGCACAGCTACCGGGCAGCGCAGAATTTCCAGCAGATCGGGGCTAATCATCGCACTGTCGCTCATCATCAGTTCCTCTGGTTGTGAATGGACGAGAATGTCGCAAGTATAGCCGTGTGTTGGGGGAGCGTCAACGCCGACACCAGAGCCAGCCAACACGCGCACAACAGGCGGCGCGAAGGCGGCGCGAAGGCGGCGCGAAGGCGTTGCGAAGGCGTTGCGAGTGGCTGGTTCGCGCACTATAATTTGCGCCAAAATGGTCGCAGTAAATAATGTGTTTGCTTCGTGTTTATTTGCGAGGTTCTTGTGAAACCCGAAAAATTGCTTTCCGGTTCTGGCTGGCGGTTGGTAACATTGTTAACCCTGTTAGTGCTGCTGGCGGCACTCGTCTATGCTGGCGCGCTGCTGCTGGCAGTCCTGATTAACGGCATAGGGATGTAATATGCGCGGCGGACAAGGTTTTTTTGCGGCAGCGCTGGCGCTGTGTATTCTGCTGGTGGGCGTTGTGGTGGGCAGCGTTTTACCCGCCCGCGCGGATGTTCCGGCAAATGTTGTCGCAGGCTATCAGGTGTGGCGCGATCACGGTTGCGAAAGCTGCCATAGCCTTTACGGTCAGGGTGGGTTCTATGCGCCCGACCTGACCGGCATCTATGCCCAGCGCGGTGCGGACTATCTGCGCGCGTTCATGGCGAATCCAGCGGCATTTCATCCCGGCGAACGGGTGATGCCGCGTTTTGGGCTGACCGTCAGCGCGCTTGCTGCGGACGGCAGTGTTATACGCGAGGGGCAGACGGAACAGGTGCTTGCTTTTCTGGCATGGGTGGGACAACCGGAAAATGCGGGGAGCTTTCCACCGCGTGCGCTTGCTGTCAGCGGGGGCGGCAGCTTTGATCTGGGCCAGGCAGTTGAGGAAGGAACGAATACCACAGCAACCCCGGCAGAGCGCGGTAGAGCGCTGTATTCACGCAGCTGCGCGAGCTGCCATTCTCTGGAACGCGATGTAATTATCATCGGCCCGTCCCTGTGGGGCATTGCTGACCGCGCATGGCATCGGGTTATCGGGCTGAGTGCAGACCAGTATCTCCGCGAGTCTATCGTGAATCCCGGTGCTTTCGTGGTCGAGGGTTTCACCGACGTCATGCAGAAAAACTTTGGCGAGGTGCTTTCGAGCGATGAAATTGGCGATTTGCTGGCATTCCTGCTGACTCTGCAAGAGGAGGCATAGCCCATGATTCCGCTTACCCGCACACAACGCATCGCGTACGCCCTGTTTGCCGAAACGGTGCTGCTGCTGCTGCTCTACGCGGCACTGGCACTGCTGACCGCCGTCAAGTTCCTGGGGGACGACCCGCTGGCGGGCAGCCTGCCCTACAGCAAGGTTAGCAGTTGGGCAAACGTGCTGCTGCACCTGACCGTACTGACCGGGTTGCTGGGCGGCGGCATTTATGCCATCGCCACCACCCGCAGCGATAACCGCCTGCACAACCAAAGACTGTTGGTATGGGGACTGCGCCTGTGGACTGCGCTGCTGGTGCTCGCCACTTTTGCCGGTTTTTTCGGGCTGTTGGAAGGGCGGCACATGATGGAACTACCGCCGCTGCTCGATGCCGCGCTGGTGCTGCTGCTGGCGCTGTTCCTGTTCTGCGCTGTGCAAAGCATTCCGGCGTGGGAAGCCATTCCGACGGTGTGGCTCAGCGGCATGGGACTGAGCATGCTGTGTACCCTCGTGGGGCTGCTGCCCGCCGCTGATTTTGTGCAGGATCGCGCGCTGCGCAGCCTGGCAGCCGGGCTGAACTGGAACGTGGCGCTGCTGCTGGCAGGGGCGGCGCTGGGCTTCTGGCTGATGCACCGCTTCAGCAACCTGACACCAGCATGGATTAACCAGCAGTTGTATATCGTTGCCGGGCTGCTGGCACTGGCAGGTACACTGGTCACTATTGCCGGACTGCAAATTCCGGGCGGTGCTGCGCTGGCGCAGGTGGGGGGCAGTCTGGCTTTGTTCGTGGTGCCGGTACTGCTGCTGATCTTCGCTGTACACGCTTACAAAGCGCTGGCAAGTCGCAACAGTACAGCAACGCTGGCAGCACACTGGTTCGGGCTGGGACTGCTGCTGCTGCTGCTCGGCATAGGGTTGCTGGGCAGCCTTACCGCACCGGGTAGTGTGCAGCAGTGGACGCTGGGCACGCGCCTGAGCGACCTACAATTCACGCTCACTGCGCTGGGCGTAGTTGCGCTCGTGCTGGGCGTGGTCAATCAGGCGACGGCAGAACTGCGCGGGCAGAACCGCCGGGTAACCGGGCTGATGCCCTTCTGGTTGGTGGCATTTGGCATTGTTGGCGGTGCACTGGCGCTGGGCGGCGCGGGGTTGGTGCAGGTCTATATGGAACGCTTCCTGACCCTTGGCTATCTGGAGACGCAGCGCCTGCTGGTGCCCCTGTTCGCGCTGTGGAGCTTCGGTTGGCTGCTGGCAGCGCTGGGGTTCGGCATCTACGCGCTTGGTTTCATCGCGCGGCGTCCCGAAGTTCCTCTGGAATGAGGGCGCGAGAATTGCACCTTTGCGGTTTACGCGATTTGTAGTAGCGTTTCAGACGTTATCCGGGCAATATCCAAAGGGTGTCACTTGGGTACGTTCTACACCAATATCACGCTGAAAGGGGTGTCTGCCGGGCTAGCCGCCTCCGTGTTGGAACAGCGGCGGCGTGCCGCGTATCTCTATGAAATGCAGGACTGTACGGTTGTCTACGATGACTTGTCCGAGCAGGATATGGATTTAGATCTACTGGAAGACTTGACCCAGGTGCTGTCGCGGGAACTGCGCTGCCCCGCGTTGGGGGTGCAGGTCTACAACGGAGATTTTTTATATTTCGTGGCATATGATCACGGCAGTTTCGCGGACGAATATCATTCCGACCCGCATTATCTCGACAGTGATGAGCCTTCCGCCCCGCAGGGCGGTGACGCTGCAAAGCTGTGCGCATTGTTTGGCGCTGCGGGGGCAGAGGCGCGCGTAGACTATATCCTGCGCAACGAGGAAATCTACGACTTCGCGGTGGAACGCCATGAGGATCTCGTCAAGGCACTGGGATTATCGCTCGCTGCGGTGGATGTCGGCTACGATTATATTGAAACCGGAGATTTGCCCGCGTGGCTATCTCTGGAGCGTGAAAAGCTGGTCAGGGCAGCTAATGGATGAAACAACCGCATAGACTCTTCTTTGCATTTGCCACAGTGGCATTGATGCTCTGCTGTGGTATTGGGCGCGTGCTGCCGCAGGCGCCCGCAACCTTCACCGATCCAACCAGCGGGGTACGCTACAGCGTCGAGCGCTACGTGGTCGCCAACTACCCCGTTGCACTGGCACTCGCGCCTGATGGACGCCTGTTTTATACCGAAAAAGTGACCGGGAATGTGCGTGTGGTCAACGCCGATGGCAGCTCACAGCTCGCCCCGGTGATCACTTTTGCCGATGTCAGCGGGTTGCAGGAACGTGGTCTGCTGGGGATCGCGTTTGATCCCGATTATGAACAGAACGGGCTGATCTGGCTGTTTTACAGTGCGGAAGGCACTGCGCGCAATTATCCTGAAAACCGGGTGGTGCGCTTTCGGGAAACGGACGGCACAGGCGGCGATGCGCAGATTGTGTGGCGTGTGCCGATCACCAACGGGCAGCTTTTGCACAACGGCGGCAACCTGCGTTTTGATACCGGCGGCAATCTGTATGTGTCGCTGGGAGATTACGGCGATGCGGCCAATGCGCAGAATCTCGACGTGCCGCAGGGCAAAATTCACCGCTTCAGCGTGCAGGAAGCGGTCGAAGGTCCTGCGCTCATCCCCGCGGAGGGTAATCCGTTTGAGGGTAGCAGCATCTGGGCATATGGGCTGCGCAATCCGTTTGATTTCACGCTGGATCCCTATAGCGACTACGTGTACGCCACCGAAAACGGACCGGATTGCGATGATGAGGTCAATCTGATTCTGCCGGGCTTCAACTATGGCTGGAATGCCGACTATGGCTGCGTGGGTGTAGATGGTTATGTTGATGTCCCGCTGTATATGCCACCGCTGCTGTCGTTTACCCCAACTCAGGCACCCACAGGCATCACCGTCTATGTTAACCCAGCGCTGCCGGGCTGGGATGGCAGCCTGTTTTTTTGCACCTGGAACGGAGCGGTGCTGCGCCGCGCTATGCTCAATACCGCCCGTACAGAAATTACGCAGACCCAGGACCTTGACCTGGGGGATGCAGACTGCCGCATGGATGTGATTGCTGCGCCCAACGGCGACATGTTCTTCTCGACTGTGGATGCAATCTATCGTCTGCGCCCGCAGTAATCAATGTAGGGCATCTGACCGGGTGAGCATCAGGCAAACGCCAGTGGTGCCCCACTGATAGCCGCGAATACCCGCTCACCCAGCGCAAAAGACTGGTTGCCATCAGCGCGGGCAACCAGTGTGGTTCCGGATGGCAAACGCAGCCCTACGCGCTGGTAGTAGCCGTAAAACTCCGTCCACAACACTTCTGCTGCCAGTTCCCCGCCGTGTTCTTCCGCGTAAGGGGTCAGGCGCAGCATTTCCGGGCGAAGCAGCAGATCTACTATACCATGCGCGGGTTCTGCCAGCGGCACATGCCCGAAGACGCACGCGGCGCTGCGCCCGTCTGCCTGTGCGGGCAGCCAATTTGCTTCGCCAATGAACTGCGCCACAGCACGACTCGCCGGATGGTGATACACCGCGCGCGGGGTGTCGAACTGGACAATCTGCCCTTCGAACATCACCGCCACGCGATCCGCAAGGCTCAGCGCTTCTTCCTGATCGTGAGTGACAAAAATACAGGTGGTATTTGCTTGTCGCAGAATCGCCCTTACCTCAGCGCGCATCTGCTGACGCAGGGCAGCATCAAGATTCGAAAACGGCTCATCCAGCAGCACAACACTGGGGTTGGGCGCCAGCGCCCGTGCCAGTGCGACCCGCTGCTGCTGCCCACCGGAAAGCTCATACGGCATGCGCTGTCCTAGATTGCTAAGCCCGACGAGCGCAAGCAGCACTTCGACACGCGCCTGCTTTTCGCGCCTGCTGCCGCGCACGCCAAAAGCAATGTTATCCGCCACGCTCAAATGGGGGAACAGGGCGTATTCCTGAAAAACCATGCCGACCTGGCGCGCTTCAGGGGGTACAACCGCACCAACTCCAGCAACCAACCGCCCGTTGATGCTGATCGTGCCGCTGTCCGGTTGTTCAAACCCGGCGATCAACCGCAGTGTAGTGGTTTTGCCGCAGCCGCTGGGACCCAGCAGGGTGACAAACTGCCCGGCGCGCACATCCAGCGTTACTCCCTGCACCACCGGGACAGCGTCGAACGCCTTATTAATCTGGCGACACTCCAGCAAATACACTGTTAACCCTGCGCCCGATGATCACGCCACAACAGCAGCACCAATGATAGGCACGACACAAACAGCAGCACCAGCCCTGGTGTGCCGATAAGCGCCAGCGTGCCCGACTCCTGCGCCGTCCAGATACGTGTTGCGAGTGTTCTGAAGCCAATTGGCGCAAGCATCAACGTCGTGGGCAGTTCCTTCATCGCATTAAGAAACACCAGCGCTGCGCCCCCCAGAATGCCTGCTTTTGCCATTGGAAGCGTGACACGAAGTGCCACCTGCCAGGGATGCAGTCCCAGGCTGCGGGCAGCATGTTCCAGCGCCGGGTTGATTTGCGTTAGCGCGCTGCGTGTCGCGGCAAGGCTGTAGGGCAAGAAGCGAATCGCGTAACCCAGCACCAGCACCGGGATAGTCTGGTAAATACCGGGTGCGGCATTCATGACGAAAAAGACCAGCGCCAGACCAATCACAATCCCAGGCAGCACATTGCCCACGTAAGCAAAATTTACCATCCAGCGTCCCCAGCGTGATTTGCCGCGTACTGCCAGCAGCGCCAGCGGCAGCGCCGCCGCAGCTACCACCAGTGCTGTTAGCAGACTCGTGCCGCCTGTGTTGATAACCAGCGTATGCAGCGCCAGCGGGATGCTGCTGGTCACGTTAGGATTCAATGCCCAACTGCCCAGCACCAGCAGCGGTATCGCAACCCCCAGCCCAACCAGCAGCCCACAAAACAGCAGCGCAGGTGTTTGCCATGTGCCAAGGCGCATAGTCTGCGGCTTGCGTGGCGTGCATGTGCCAATGCGGTAATTGCGGGTGCGGGCAGCAATGCGGCGCTCAAACAGCACCAATACGAGTGTCAGCAGCACCAGCACCAGCCCCAGCACTGCGGCACGATCACGGTCAAATGAACTGTTGTAGGTGACATAGATAGCGCGGGTAAAAGCGTTATAACGCATGACCATCACCGCGCCAAAGTCGCTCAGGGTATACAGGGCAGTCAACAGCATGCCTGCTGCCAGTGCCGGGCGCAGCTGCGGCAGCGTCACACGCCAGAATACTTGCCAGCGGTTCAAACCAAGACTGCGTCCCGCTTCTTCGAGCGCGGGATCACTGTTCAGCAGTGCCGCGCGCACCGGCAGGACAACAAACGGGTAGGTGAACAGTGTAATGGTCAGCCATGCGCCGAAAAAACCGTAAATCGATGGTAGTTCACTGACACCCAATGGCTCAAGCAGTTTTTGCAGCGCCCCGCGCGGACCGAATGCCTCCGTATATGCTAGCGCGCCAATATACGATGGAATGACCATCGGCAGCAGACCCAGCACCAGCCACACTCGCCGCCCGCGCAGGTTTGTCCGTGCGGTCAGCCATGCAAACGGCACACCAACCAGCACTGCTGTGCCGGTCACTGCGCCGACCAGCAGTACGCTGTTGGCAACAATTGTCAGCGTGCGGGGGCGCAGCAGGTAATCGACTCCTTCGGTACCTGCCCCCAGTGCCCGCAGCAGCAGATATACCAAAGGCAGAGTCACCAGCGCCACAATCCCCGCGCTAATCATGACCAGCGCATTGGTCTGCGGCAGCGCAGGAAATCCAAAACCCCGGATTGCCCGCGCGGGTTGGATCTGTTGGAAGATTTCTAACGGCTTTAATGGAACAAGACGCTGCATTGAGTCGCAATACTTTCTTTGGTTGTGCCCCTGCGGATTACGGTAAACGGTTTCGCCGTGTCGTGTCAAGACAAATAGCATGGATCCCCGGTGACAATCCTCATCATTAAGGGTTGCCTGCCTGCTTGCGAGGATACCAGGAAGCGCTGCCAGGGTGAACGCAATCTCACCCCGGCGGCAGTTCAAGGCACACGGCACTTACTGATCCAGCGCGCCACTCGCTTCGATCATCTCTAAGGTCGTCTGCAAATCTGCCAGTTCGCTAAGGTCAATGTCCGGTGGCTGAATGTTTTCCAGCGGCGTGAGCTGCGCATTGACCCCAACGCCGGCAATCAGCGGATATTCGTAGGTGTTGTCGGCAAAATACTGCTGCCCGGTGCGGCTCAGCAGATACAGAATGAATCGCTGTGCCAGCCCCGGCTGATTCGAACTTGCCAGCACCCCCGCGCCCGCTACGTTAATCAGTGATCCCGCGTCGCCTGCCGGGAAGAAGTGCTGTGCAATCGGCGCATCGGGCGTTTGTGCCAGAATGCGAAACATATAGTAATGGTTGGTAATCCCCATAGCGATTTCGCCATTGGCAACTGCCTGATTCAGATTGGTATTGCTGCTGCCAAAGGACACCGCTTGATTGGTGACCATGCCTTCCAGCCATGCGCTCGTCGTGTCATCGCCCAACAGCACGCGCATCGCGGTCACGTTTGACTGGAATGAGGCATTCGCTGGTGCCCAGCCGACCTGACCGCGATAAGCCGGGTCCGTCAGATCAAGGATCGAGGCAGGCAGGGTCAGCCCCAGTTCGGCAATCCGCGTCGGGTTATACACCAGCACGCGCGCGCGCCCGCTGATACCGACCCACTGCCCCACGCCGGATACAAAACTTGCCGGTACACGTTCCAGAATGTCGGACGACAGCGGTGCGAGCATACCCGCAGCGCCCAGCGCCCCCAGTGCTCCGGCATCCTGCGCGATATACACATCTGCGGGACTATTGCCGCTTTCTTCCGAAATCTGGTTGGCAAGTGCCGCCGTGTCGCCGTACAGAATATTTACCTGGACACCGGTTTCTGCCGTGAACTGTGCAATAATCGGTGCCATCAGTTCTTCATTGCGCCCAGAATAAACCGTTAGGGATTCGGGCGTATTCTGTGCCAGAACGGGCGCGGTAAACAACGCCAGCAGCACAAGCAGCCCTCCAATAAATGACCTTCTATGCATGAAATGCTCTCCCTTTGCGTTTGTTGTGAATCTCGCGTAGGATTCACATGCTTGTCAAAGTCAGCTGAGGCACTCGTGGCTACGTCCTGCCTCAGCCGACTTTTTCATTATCCGCAGCCGCCGTAGAAATATCTACGTTTGTGATCAATTTCGCAGTTTGAGGAAAAATATGTTCGATTTAAGAAGGGTTGTCTGTACGGGTGACCGAGATACAAGTTGAGATTTAATGCGAGTTTATTTCAAGTTGATACTCATCTGCTGAGGTATATGAGACGTGGTGCAATCCACCAATAAAAACGGACAGGTTTAGTGCCTGTCCATTGTACGGCGCAAGTTCATTATGGACTACTCGATATTAACACCAATATCCGTGCTGTAGGCAATCGTTAGCCCGCTGCTGAAGGAGTCATCGGGGACAACATCCACATCCACATACATGCCGCCGGAGACATGAATATCATCATCGTTGGGTCCCAACTGAAACACCTGCAATCGCAGCCGTACTTGTTTGTAATATCCCGCTGTAACCTGCACGATATCCTGCACAGCGTCGTCCGCCAACGAAAACAGCAAATCCTCCGGCGTAGCCGGTTCGCCATGAATTACCGAGACGCGCACGACTATATCGGCAGGCTGCGTGAGCGACTGCCCGTCGGCAGAGGTATCAAAACCAACCACGACTGCCGAAGGCTTCCCCGCGACCAACGGCTGAGCGAGCGCTGCCACCAGGCGGCGCTGAACGGTGCTGAGTGTGCGGCGGCGATCACTGCCCTGATCTGCCGGGGCACTGGCATCAAATTCCGCCAGTTCTTCGGCGGCATCCTGCCCTTTGTCCAGCAGCCGGTAGACCTGATCCCCATCCATCTGCACATAGCCATTGGTGGCAAGGCGGCGAATGGCTTTGCTGAATGCCCGTTCGCTGAGATCCAGCGCTTCCATCAATTGGACACTGTCCGCTGTATATTCGTCAGCAGTTCCCAGATAACGAATAATGTCCAGTGCACCTTTAAGCGGTTGTAGGGTTTGAAGTTTATACGAAAGTTCCATGGCTTCCCCGGAGTGCTGTTTCCTGTATCACTGTTGTTACCCTATCCAGTATAGTAACACAGTCGCAACCCCACAACCGCCATAAGATTTTTGCCCGCGCGTCACAACGAAACCACACGCGCTTTGCCACTGCGCTTGGCAGTCGCGTTGCGTGTGTCGACAATCAGTTTGCTGTGATCCAGCACATGCTGCCAGTCGTACCAGCGGTGGTCGGTGACAATTGCCACGCAGTCGGCATGTTCCAGCAGTTCATCAGAATAGGGGCTGCTTTCGAGCCGGTGCTCACCTTCCAGGTTAACCCCGGGAACAAAGGGATCGTGATAAACCACTTCCGCGCCTTTGTTGCGCAGCAGACTGATAATGTCCAGCGCCGGGCTTTCACGCACATCGTCTACATCGCGTTTGTAAGCAACACCCAGTACAACAATGCGAGCGCCGCGTACCGCTTTACTTTCGTCGTTGAGCGCGTCGGTGATTTTGTCCAGTACGTGCAGCGGCATTGAGGTGTTGATTTCGCTGGCAAGCTCGATGAACCGTGCCGTATAGTTGAGTGTTTTCAGTTTCCAACTCAGGTACAGGGGGTCAATCGGGATGCAGTGACCGCCTAGTCCGGGACCGGGGTAAAAGGGCATAAAACCATAAGGCTTGGTTGTCGCCGCTGCGATCACTTCCCAGACATTAATGCCTAGACGGTCACACATCAGCGCAACTTCATTGACCAAGCCGATATTAACCGCCCGGAAAGTATTTTCCAGCAGTTTGACCATCTCTGCGGCAGTCGGGTTCGATACCGGCACCATTTGATCAATCGCAGTGCTGTACAACGCGACAGCGATTTCCGTGCAGTCCGGCGTAACACCGCCGATCACTTTTGGCGTGTTGCGCACCCCGAACTGCTGGTTGCCGGGGTCAATACGTTCCGGCGAAAACGCCAGAAAGACATCCTGACCGATCTTGAAACCACTGTTGACCATGCGCGGCACCATGATTTCTTCGGTTGTGCCAGGGTAAGTGGTGCTTTCCAGCACGATCAGCATGCCTGGGTGGCTGATCCGCGCGATTTCCTCGCTGGACTGCACAATATACGACATGTCAGGGTCTTTGGTTTTGAGAAGCGGTGTGGGAACACAAATGCTGATGGCGTCAGCATCGCGCAGATCTTCATAGCGGGTAGTTGCCCACAGTCTGCCGCTTTGCACCAGCGGCGCAATATCGTCTGTCGGCACATCCGGAATGTAACTTACCCCTTTATTGAGCTGTTCAACTTTCCATGGGTTGACATCCAACCCAATAACACGGAAACCCGCACGAGCGAATTCCACCGCCAGCGGCAAACCAACGTAGCCTAATCCAACTACGCTGATCAGGGCGTCGCGGCTGTGGATACGCTGGAGAAGGGTTTGTTTGGCAGACATTTTGGCTCCTGATTGCTATCGAAGCATTCGAAGATGCATTCCATCTTAGGAAACACTCAGCAAAATGTCATTATAGTGCCGCGAATCGCCGCCTTCAATTGTCACTGCTACGGCTGCGCCACAGGATTGTGACCATTACCCCAGCAGCGCCCCCGCAAGACCAGTAGTGCCTATTGTTCTGTCTTGTCCTCGTCGCGCTGCCGCCGCCACAGGCGGTTAGCCAGAAACGATCCAAACATGGCAGTAGCAATTTCGCCCCCAGCCGATTTTTTGTCACCTTCTTCAACATCCTGCCAGCGGGCATGATAACGCCGGTTGAACCACTGTTCGTAGTCCTGCGCAACATCGCCCAGAATTGTTTCGAGATCATCGCGCCTGCCACGCGCCAGCAAATCGCGCAGTTCGGTTAGCCCGCGCAGCATCTGGTCAATATAACGCACCATGTTATCCCGATTATTCAGCAGCAGGTCGCGCAGATCGTCCGGGTGAGTATCAAACAAGTGATGTGTCAGCTGCCCGAAGGATGTATTGATCATCCGCTGAGCATCCAGCCAACCGTCGCGTGTGGAAAGCTGCTGATAGGCAACCAACCCAAGCAGCGCGGGCAGCCCTTCAACGGCGGCAACCACGCTGTCATGTTCCGCCGGGTCAATAAAGTGTGGTGCCGCCCGCAAGATCTCCGCGAAATCTGACGCAAGCTGAACCGCCTCTTTTGCACAGCCGAAACCGGGCATCAGCAGCAGGTTGCCTTGATCAAACAGGTCTTCGTGCGCGTAGGATTGGGTGTCCACTCCTTCAAACAAATACTGAGGATTCACCACAGGGGTCGCCCCGATATAGTGCATCTCTTTGGGCAGGTGCTGGCGCGCCCACGCGATCGCTGGAAGTTTGAGCGGTGACGTATCCAGCACGACAACGCCGGGGCGGGCATAACGCGCGATGGTTTCCATTGCAGGCTGAATGTCCGCATAGGGCAGGGCAGTCACAATAATGTCCTTGCCGCTGACCGCCTCGTGCAGCCGGTCTGTTATCGTTGGCGCAAGGGCGCTTTCACGCGCTTCCTTAAGGTTGGTCGGTGACCCATCGTAAGTGGTGATGTCAAACTGCTGCGCGGCATCCGGCGTGGCATTATAACGCTTGAGCGCCAGCGCCAGCGATGCACCAGTGCGGTTTAGCCCTAAAATGGCGATACTAACGGTTGCCATAGCAATTTTCACCTGTTTGTCTATAGACGATTATCTTTGTTGCCCTGCCCGATTAGGTCACGAGACACCGCCACAGGGTTCCGCAAAATTGGTCAGTTGCTGTCATCCGCCTGCTGCAAACGCTGCAAGAGTGTCGCATAAGGATGATCTGCCCACTGTGCGCCCTGTTCCTGATGATGCGCCACCAGCCAGAGTGTTACCTCGGATACGCCAGTGCTGACCAGCATTTCCGCGCTCCATGCCGGATGCTGGCGGTAAACCACAAACGGACGCTCCAGGGGTTGTGTCAATTGCCCGCGCTCGCTCAGACGATGATAAACACCCGGCAGCCCTGCGCGCGTGAGCACCACCATGATTTTTTGCCACAGCGCCAGCGGATACAGTGACTTGCCCACATCATGCAGCAGTGCCGCTACCGCCAGTTCATGGGGTGTCGTTTCCTGCTGCGCCAGCACCGCCCGCAGAACATTCAGGCTGTGCAATTGTTCACTGCGGCGCATCTGCTTGAAAAGCCTAAGCTGCTGATGGTTCAGGTAGCGCGCTGCCAGCGTGTAATCGGGTGTCAGCGAAAATGCCAGCAGCGCCAGCATGCCCTGGCGCAAACGCTGTTGCAATGCAGCCATGCGCGTCAGCCAATGATCAGTCGGGTGATGCTGAGCGCGGGCTGCCCGATCAGCAGGCTGAAAAGATTAAAACTGCCCGGCAGGAAGCTGAGCAGCAGCAGGAAGTAGAAAGCATACATACTGTATTCCCGGTAGCGTTCCCAGGTATACGCCAGATCCGGCGGCAGCAGCGCATAGACAATCCACCAACCATCAATCGGGAACAGCGGTAGCAGATTGAACAGAAACAGGATAACGTTGAAATAGACCATGAAAAACAGGAATCGACCCAGGAACAAGCCGATTAAGTTTGGCGGCAGATCAAGGCTGCCGCCCACAATGCGCAGGAAGATGCCCACCACAATCGCCAGCAGCAGGTTGGACAGCGGACCAGCCGCCACTGCCGCCAGATAACCCCAGCGTGGGTTGCGCATGCGATGTGCCGCAATCGGCGCGCTGCCCAGAAATCCAAAACCGATGAGCAGAAACATGAGCCAGCCAACAGGGTTAATATGCACCAGCGGGTTAAGCGTCAGCCGTCCCTGCCGCGCCGGGACCGGGTCGCCCATCAAATGACCAACATAGTTGTGGGCGAATTCGTGGATGGTCATGCCAATTAACAATGTGAGTCCCAGCGCCAATAAATACGCCAGAATTTCTTGAAGCGATAGTCCCTGTAACGCGCCTATGAGCAGCAACGATACTCTCTCCACATTCAATATGTAGCAATCGTCAAAAGTATAACACAGCACAGTTTTGATCTGTAGATAGGCACTTTCGAGATTGGGGCAAGGTCGGGCAGCGCCTATTGCTGGTCAAAGCGCCTGCCATAGCAAACGACCGGAGTACTACCATGCGCGTGACAGAGATTCCTGAGCAGTGCCTTCCTGCCCCACCGATGGTTTATGTGCACTCCTGCACACCGCTTTCCGCCATTGTCGACCTGACAGGCAAGCCTTTTACGCGATCAGCCGGATCACTCATCCGGTGATGCAAAGTGATTAAACCATGCACGAATGCGTCCCTCAACCTGACCTGCTTGACAGAAAATTTGTTTTGGTTTACTGTGTGTATGGAGTCAGTAGGTCATTAAGTTAAAGGACCGTTAACCATGTCTGACTTACGCCAGATGCCGCTGTTTCCCGGACAGCCCGTGTCAACGAAGGATCTCAACAAGCACACGGCGCTTAAGGATACGTTTGCCTTGTTTCTGGAACATCTCGTCAGCGAAGGCAAATCCGAGCATACTGTCAAGGCATTCGCTTCAGATTTGCAATTACTCGCGGAGCACTCCGGCAAACTCACCCCGATTGGACGTTTCAGCACACGCGCATTGAATGAATTTCTGGCATGGCTTGAACATGGGCGCGGTGTGGCGTGCAGCCGCAAATCCTATGCCCGGCGCGTTACGACGCTGAAAGTTTTTTTCAAGTGGCTGCATGCTGTTGGTGCAATCCCCGGCGACCCAGCGAAAGCGGTCTTGCAGCGTTCGGGACCGGCACCGCTGTCGCATGTGCTTTCGCCTGACCAGATTCAGGCGGTTATCCTTGCGGCGCGGGAATTCCGCCGTGGACAAGAGGTGGACACGCGGGCGGAGTTTCTGTTCCGGCTGATCCTCGATACGGGCATCAAAAAGAGCGAAGCAATGCGCCTGACTCCGGAACACTTTGACCGCACAAATCCTCGCCAGCCTTCGCTGTATATCAAACAGAACGCTAAAAATATCTACAAAGAACGCCGTATCGCCCTGCAACCGGACATCCTCGCCCTGCTTGATGAATATCGCGAGCAATACAAGTCCAGAGAAACCCTGTTCAACTGCACCGCACGTAATCTGGAATACATCCTCGAAGACATGGGCAAACTGGCAGGCATACCGTTCAAGATTTCGTTTGAAGTGCTGCGCTGGACCTGCGCCGTGCGTGATTATCGTAACAACGACGACGAGGCAACAATCCGCGAAAAGCTGGGACTGAGCGAAGCAAGCTGGTCAGAAACCGGCACAAAGGTGCGCAAATTGCTTCAATTGCAACTCAAACAGGAACTGCAACATGCAGAAACGGCGGTGTAGTCCGTGACCCTGCTGCCTTCGCTGACACCACCGTCGCCGATTCTCACTAACCGGACCAACTGGTTCGGACACGATACTATCGCTGTGCGGGTGCCTGGTATCCTCCGCGATATTCAGCAGCGCAACCTGGATTATCCTGAGAGTATTCAGCAAGCGCTGAACCGGCTGCATGACACCATCACTGGCGATGCGCCGCTGCAAATGCTGGATTTCCCTGCCCCGGACTATGAACTTTGGGCAGCGTACTGCGCGGAACGCGACGGCGAAAGCTGGCTGAACACCGTCTGGTTCTTTGCCGAGATGTATTTTTACCGGCAGGTGATACAGGCGGTGCGCTGGTGGGAAACCGGACGCGACCCGTTTGCACCCAACAAAGCGGAAGAATATAGCAGTCCGGCACTTTGGTCGCAGTTGGAAACGGCACTGCTCCCGGTCACAGACCCACAGGAGCGTCTGAAAACGCTGCTAGGGTATGCCCTGTGGGGTAACAGGGTTGATCTGAGTCTGCCGCAGATTGCCGCGCAGGGCAGCGCTGCCACCGCAGAAGATCTGCTCAGCGATGACCGCGAGCCTGCTGTTGCGCGCCTGCTGTCCACGCCGGGCGCAGTACATATCATTGCGGACAATGCGGGCACCGAACTCACTATGGACTGCGTTCTGATGGATGCGCTGCTGGAAGACCCGGCGCGTCAGATAGTCTATCACGTCAAAATGCATCCGACATTTGTCAGCGACACCACTGTGCCCGATATGCTGGCACTCATCAGCATGCTCGAAACCAGCCCACGAAACCCACAGTTTCAGGCATTGGGGCAGCGCTTGCGGCTGGCACTGGAAGCGGGGCGGCTGCGACTGGCACCGGATTTCTATTGGAACAGCCCGCGTTTCGCCTGGCAGCTCCCGGCACACCTCGCTCGCTGGTTCAGCAGCAGTGCGCTGGTTATCTCCAAAGGCGATGCCAATTACCGCCGCCTGCTGGGCGACGCTATTTGGCCGCCAGAAACCCCATTTGCCGATGTGGTCAACTATTTCCCTGCGCCGCTGCTGGCACTGCGCACGCTCAAGAGCGACCCCATTGTCGGGCTTGCACCCGGCATGGCAGCAGCGTTAGACGGCGTTGATCCAAAATGGCGCTACAACGGACGGCGCGGCATTATCCAGTACGCGCCACAAGCAGAAAAACAATAAGGGCACATGCTATTGTGCCCTCATGGTGTTCACTCCCGGATGAATTGTCTGCCCACCGCGAGCGTCATGCGGCATCGCTCATCAGCGTCGTCAGATTGCGTTCCGGCTTATGTGTAGGTTTTGCCACCTGATAATGCGTCATCGCCAGCTCACGCCGGTAGTGATCCCACAACATTGGGAGCTGATGATCCAATTGCTGTAAGCGGCTTAACTGGTTGGGGGTCAGATGCTGCTTGCCTGCCATCCGGTAAAGCATGTGGCGTTCGTTCGCTGCATGCTGGATCTTTGCCATCGTTTCACTCATAACGTTAGCCCCTGAACCCTGTAGCATACGGATACCCTCATCACAGGAATTAGACGCGCTCGCCGGTTTGCCCCTTACTTCGCTGGGATATCAATATACACGCAGCAGCAGCCCTTTGAGATAAGCACCTTCCGGGAATGTCAGCGCCACAGGATGATCTATGCCGGGACCCAGATGGCGCAGAATCTGTGCCTGCCGCCCGGTGTCTGCCAGCGCGCCAAACACGATCTTCTGGAACAGGTCAGCAGTGATCGCGCCGGAACAGGAGAAGGTCATCAGATACCCGCCGGGTTTGACGATACGAATGGCGCTCAGGTTAATGTCCTTATAGCCGCGCGCGGCTTTTTCGACCTGCTGAGCATTCTGCGCGAACTTGGGCGGGTCAAGGATAACCACATCATAATGGGCATGGCTGGCAGCAAAATCGCGCAGCAGTTGAAAACTATCAGCCTGATAAAACTCAATTTTGTCGCTGCTCAGCCCATTCAGCGCGAAATTCGCTTCGGCGGTTTCCAGCGCCGCCGCCGAGCTATCCACATTGACAACCTGCGCCGCGCCCGCTTTTCTGGCAAACAATCCGAAGCCGCCCGTGTAACTGAACACGTTCAACACACGAATCGGGTTAGTGCTGTCAATCTGGGCGACAAGTTGTGCCAGATGTGCGCGGTTCTCCTGCTGGTCAAGATAAAAGCCGGTTTTGTGCCCGGTCTGCACATCCATCTGAATATTAAGCCCGTGTTCCACAATGACCAGTGGTTGCGGCGGGGCGGCTCCATATAGCACACCGGTTATCATGCCCAACCCTTCACGTTCGCGTACATCCACATCACTGCGCTCGTAGATACCTTGCGGGCGCAGCAGATCCGTGAGTATTTCTGTCAGTATAGTCTTGCGCTGGTCAATCCCCAGCGTGAGCGCTTGCAGCACCAACCAGTCACTATAACGGTCAACCACCAGCCCCGGCAAGAAGTCATTCTCCGCGTTGACCAGCCGGTATGCCGCAGCAGTCCCGGCAGCCTGCTGCTGGCAGCTGCTGCGCATCGTAATCGCCCGCTGAAGCATGCGCTGCCACCATGCCGTGTCGATCGGTTCGTCCTGCCATGTCAGCAGCCGCACCTGAATCTGCGATTTTGGGTTGTAGTAGCCGCGCGCCAGAAAAATACCTTTGCTGTCCAACACGGTAACGATTCCACCCGGCTGCGGATCACCCTCTACGGCGGCAATCGCGCCGGAAAAGACCCAGGGATGCTGGTTGCGAATAGGCTTTTCACGCCCGGCTTTAATGACAATTCTGGCGGTACTGCCATCCATGAACAACGAACCCTTTCTCAGCATTCTTATGCTGAACCGAGGTGAAAGCAAAGGCGACCGGACAGGTCGCCCTTTGTGGCACAACTATCCAACATCAAGTGTAAGCGTCTTCACGCCAAAGCAACAGCCCGCAGGTGCTGACCCCGGAGTTATCCTGCTTAATCCGGCACAGCGGGCGAATTAATCAGCGCGCGCAGGTCGTCTTCGCTGATCAGCGGCACGCCAAGCTGCTCCGCCTTATCCTTTTTGCTGCCGGGCGACTCGCCAACCAGGACATAGCTGGTTTTCTTACTGACGCTGCCGGTGATTTTCCCACCGTGTGCTTCAATCAAGGCGGCTGCTTCATCCCGGCTGAGGGTGGGCAGCGTGCCAGTCAGCACAAAGGTTAGCCCGTTCAGCGCCTCGCTGGCAACCTGTTTCTCCGCCCCGCGCATGTTGACCCCTGCCGCGCGCATCCTGTCCAGAATCCCGCGATGATAGTTATCGGCAAACCAATCCACGATATTCTGCGCGATGATCGGCCCGATACCTTCGACTTCCTGTATTGCCTCAACCCTTGCTGCCAGCAGCGCGTCAACCGAGCCGAAGTGAGTCGCCAAAATCGTCCCGACGGTGCTGCCCACACCATCAATCCCCAGCGAGGCGAGGAACTGCGCCAGCGGGCGCTGCCGGGCATCATCAATAGACTTGAGTAGGTTGTCAACTTTTTTCTGTGCGAAGCCGTCCAGTTCCAGCAGCGGTGCGGCTTGCAGGTAAAAGATATCGCCCTCATCGCGGATAATGCCCTTATCAATCAACGTTTTGACCGTCTGGGGTCCCATGCCTTCGATGTCCATCGCCCCACGAGAAGCGAAAAATTCAATACTGCGGAAGACCCGTTCCGGACAGCGCGGATTCGGGCAGTAATAATCCACAGCGCCGTCAGGCTGCACGATGACATCACCGCTGAAGGGGCAGGTTTCCGGCGGAAGGATCGGCGTTTCTGCGCCACTTCGATTGCCCGGCACAGGTCCGACGATATAGGGGATGACATCGCCAGATCGCTTGATGATGACCGTATCCCCCAGCCGAATATCCAGCTTCTCAATCTGGTCGTAATTGTGCAGGCTGGCGCTGCTGACGGTCACCCCGCCTACAAAAACGGGTTCGAGCTGCGCGGTGGGTGTGATTTTGCCGGTGCGTCCTACGCTGACCGTGACGCCAAGCAACCGGGTGGTTGCTTCCTGCGCGGGGAATTTGTAGGCAATCTGCGCGCGTGGGTCTTTGCCCACTATTCCCAATTCCGCGCTGACTCGTAGATCATTGACCTTGATTACCATGCCGTCAATTTCGTAGTCAAGTTGTTTTCTGCGGGATTCCCATGTGGGAATCTGCTGGATAATGTGGGATAGTGTGGGATAATGCGCGACATCCTGCGGGATAAGAAATCCCAAATCCCGCAGATAATTCAACATATCCCACTGCTGATCCAGCCGTTTACCCACAAGCTCGACCACTCCATAAACAAACGCAGTTAGTGGGCGTTCAGCGGTAATGCGCGAGTCCTTTTGCTTGAGCGTGCCGGAGGCGGTATTGCGTGCGTTGACATACAGTGGCAGTTCCTGCGTGCGCTGTCTGATATTTAATGCCTCAAAATCGTGTTTGAGGAACAGCACTTCGCCGCGCACTACCAGCCGTCCTGGCGCCGCGGGACCATCGGGCGCTGTGGGGATGCGCAGCGGCACACTGCGAATCGTGCGCACATTTGGGGTGACATCATCGCCAATGCTGCCATCCCCGCGTGTTGCGGCGCGGGTCAATACACCGTTTTCATAGGTGATGACAACGGTCAACCCGTCCAGCTTGGGTTCCAGCACATAGTCCAACTGTGTTCCGGCAGGCAGCATCCGTAGGTTGCGTTCTTCCCATGCTTTCAGATCCTCCTGCGAAAAAGCGTTCGCCAGGCTGAGGATTGGGGCTGGGTGTGGCACTTTCGGGAAATCTTCGCTCAGATCACTGCCTGCCCGCTGTGTCGGCGAATCCGGTGTGATGAGCTGCGGAAAATCTGCTTCCAGCCGCTTGAGTTCGTTGAACAGCGCGTCATATTCTGCATCGGTGACGACTGGATCACTGAGTACGTTATAACGGTAAATGTGGTAATGCAGTTGGTCACGCAGTTCTGCTGCGCGGCGTGCCGCATCATCAATCATCATGGCGCATTTTCCCCTGCTGGAACCACGATCAACAAATCCTGCGTACCATCGCTCTGGGCAGCCCATCCTGCGCGGTTCGCGCTGTCCACGGCGCGCACCTGCCACCATGTCAGCCCGCTGGCATCACGCGGACCGCCAATCACACTAAACAATTCCCCTTCATTGCTGATGAATAACACCGTCTGGTCCGTGCCCGCCGCCTGACGCACACGCACCCCGGTAGTTGCGCGCACAGTTTTGCCTACTTCGATCACGTCTGGTGTCGGGCTGATCTGTGGTGGAGGGAGCGTGGGACCTTGCAGCGCAAATGCCGGGGGATTATTCACGCCGCTGTCAAACTCCGGCGGAATCGTAGCCGTTGCCAGCAGTGTGCCTGCCGGGTTCCCCGGTTGTGGTACACCGCCCGATACGGTCAGCGGGGTGAGCAGGATGCGCGGTTCGCTTACACTCACGCGGCGGTTTGCTCCGGCGCTGGTGAATAACAGGGCAATTCCGGCGACCAGCAGCGCGACCAGCAGCAGCATGAGCAGAATTGACCAGATGGGCGGCAGCAAGCCCCCGCGACGCTTGCGTCGTTTCCGCGTGGGGCGTGGTGGGCGCGCCTGCTGTTGGGACGCAACAGGTGGTGGAATCAGTCCGGCATACGGGTCTGCTATGGGCGCAGGACGTTGTGCCGGGGGCAGTTTC
This sequence comes from Anaerolineae bacterium, assembly GCA_034435675.1. Taxonomy (GTDB): domain Bacteria; phylum Chloroflexota; class Anaerolineae; order Aggregatilineales; family Phototrophicaceae; genus DAOTWP01. The sequence continues at coordinate 12,654 of DAOTWP010000337.1, read as the reverse complement.
TCCGTCGTAGGTTGCAAATGCCGGGTATCATTCGCTGCTGTCACAGCACGGGTATCCTCAGCAGCTATCGGGCGGGTGCTGTGCTGCGGGCTGTTCACCTGGGTGGTATCCGGTGTGCCGGTCTGCGGTGGTCGCGCAGCAGGCACGGGTTTTTCCGGCGTTTTTTCCGACATACGTTTACTTGCCCCTGCTGTTGATCCATTCCGTGAATTGTTCCAGTGCCCATGTATTTAACACAGAATGCGCCTCAACCCAACCCCGGCGTGCTGTGCGCACGCCAAAATGCAGGTGGTCCATATCGCGCTCACTGTGCGCGTCGGTGTTGATTGCCAGCAGCACGCCCAGTTCGACAGCACGGCGGGCAAACTGCGCCTCAAGGTCGAGGCGGCGCGGATTGGCGTTAATTTCCAGCGCGGTGCCGTGTGTTTTTGCCGCTGCAAACACGGCATCCATATCGAGATCCGCCGGTTCACGGTCCGGGATCAACTGCCCGCGCGGATGCCCGATCAAATCCACATGTGGGTTGCGAATAGCGTTCAGCAGTCGTTCGGTGATCCGCGCACGTTCCTGCGTCAGCCCAAAGTGCAGCGAAGCGATGACAAAATCTAACTGCGCCAGGACGTCGTCGGGGTAGTCCAAGGTGCCATCCGTGCGAATATCCATCTCAACGCCATGAAAGACACGCATGGCGCCGCCCATGTCGGCATCCACTTGCCGCACTTCTGCCTGCTGCTGAAGGATGCGCTCTATGCTCAAGCCGTTGGCGATGGTCGAATACTGCGAATGGTCAGTAATGACGATGAACTGCCGCCCGCGCCGCAGTGCCGCCTCCGCCATTTCGCGCACGCTCAGCCTGCCATCACTCCATGTCGTGTGCATGTGCAGATCGGCGCGAATATCCTCCAGCGCAATCAGTGCTGGCAGCCTGCCCGCCTGCGCCGCCTCAATTTCTCCGGCGTCTTCGCGGAGTTCCGGCGCGATATAGGGCAGCCCGACCATTGCGTACACATCTGCTTCGCTGGAGCAAAGGGTCTTTGGGGCGTCCTCGATGATTGTTTTGTTGGCGTCCACAGGGCTGAAAGCGTGTTCATTCAGACTGTAGCCTTGATCCAGCGCCAGTTCGCGCATCCGAATGTTGTGCGCCTGACTGCCGGTGAAATAGTTCAGCGCCGTGCCCCAGCGCCCCTGTTCCAGCACGCGGAGATCAACCTGCAAGCCGTTGTGGAGTTCGACAGAACTCTTGGTGTCGCCATGTCCCAGAATGCGCGCCACTTCCTGCATGGACACAAACGCATCCATAATGAGCTTCGAATCCTGCATATCCGCAACCGCCACCAGCAGGTCAACATCGCCAATAGTGGGGCGCCCACGCCGGATACTCCCGGCAATCTCCCCCTGAAGCACCTGTGGCAGCGCCAGCAAACGCTCCAGAAGTGTCTGCGCGGCGGGCAGCGCGTCGCCCAGCGGGGTACGCCCTGTCCGGCGCGACAAGGCGGCAATGCCTTCCAATACCTTTTGTTCGCTTTTGACACCCATGCCGGGCAGATCGCGCAGCTTGCCCGCTGCCGCTGCTGCTTGCAGTGCCTCAACACTGATGATGCCTAGCTGCTGCCAGAACAATTTTGCTTTCTTGGGTCCCACGCCGTTGATGTGCATCACCTCAACCAGCCCAACGGGAATTTCGGCGGTCAGTCTTTCATAGAAGGACAGCTTGCCTGTTTCCAGCAGCTCAGTAATTTTTTCGGCGAGTGTCTTGCCGATGTTTGGCAGATCGGTCAACCCATTTTCAGCAGCGATGGCGCGCAAATCACGCGCGAGTTCTCGTATTGTTTCGCTGGCGCGGCGGTAGGACAGCACACGATGAACGATCTCACCTTTGATTTCCAGCAGGTCCGCGCAGGTAGCAAAAATCTCGGCAATTTCACGATTGGTCAGGGACAAGGGTCAGCACTCCTAGAACCTATGTGCAACTTTTAGTATAGCCCAGAGTTGCCCGGCGCGAAAGACAGTGGGCTGCATGCTGCCCGGCGAGCGCACCGCGCCTGATGAATCTGTCCATTGGGCGATTTGGCGCCAACTGCTTGACAAGCAGCTTGTTCCTCGTTACGATCGTTTGCAACAATCCAACTTATAAAAATGTTGATCTGGACGAGTATATTTCGACACGGTGTTCAGAGAGCCGCCAGAAGCTGTGAAGGTGGTACACACGCCGGAATAGAATGGACCAGGGAGTTGCCTGGGCGAACAGCCACCACAAGGTGGCAGCAGTAGCCCGAGCCGGAAGCGTCCCGTTATCATGGCGCGCGGTATCGGCATTTAAGTCTGCCCGTACCGGTTGAGTGCTTGCGGAAATGCGTCTTATTGACGCCAGAACCGTAAGAATCAAGGTGGCAACGCGGGAATCCCCTCTCGTCCTTGAGCGAGGTGGGGATTTTTTGATCGTGATGCCTGATTGAGGACGGCGGCTATGGTGGCGACATTTCCCAGCGCGCGTGCGCGCACAGATATACACCCCTCCCGTGAAGCAGTGCAGGAACTGTTCCAGCAAGGCGACCTTGTACCGGTTTATCGCACGCTGCTGGCAGACCTCGAAACCCCGGTGTCGGTCTACATGAAACTGGCAGCGGCAGGTCAGGTCTCGTTCATGTTGGAAAGCGTGGAAGGCGGCGAACAGGTTGGGCGTTATTCGTTTCTCGGTGTTGATCCGAAAGGCATTATCACCGTCACGGGAAACCGGGTGACCCATACCCTGCACGGAAAAAGCAGTACGCGGACGCTGGAACCCGGCGAAGACCCACTCAGCGTGGTCAAGGCGGAATTTGGGCGTGTGCGCCCGGTAGCGCTGCCGGGGCTACCGCGTTTTGTCGGCGGCGCCGTCGGGTTCGTCAGCTACGATGTTGTGCGGCATATCGAACGCCTGCCGGAAACCGCCACGCGCGATCTGGATGTTCCCGATCTCGCCTTCCTACTGGTGGATACACTGGTAATTTTCGACCATGCCAAGCACCAGTTGATTATCCTCGCCAACGCCCATAACACTGGCAGCCCTGACGGCGCTTACGCAGATGCCATCCGGCGCATTGACCAGCTTGCCGCCGCGCTGGGCAACCCGCTGCCAGCGCTGCAACTGACCGGCGACTCCCTCGATGAAGAACTGCGCAGCAATATGACGCAGGAACAGTACGAAGCGATGGTGCGCGCGGGGAAAGAATACATCGCAGCCGGGGATGCTTTTCAGATTGTGCTGTCGCAGCGCTTCACACGGCGCACAACCGCTGCGCCACTGACCATTTACCGCGCACTGCGGGCACTGAACCCTTCTCCGTATATGTTTTTCCTGCGCTTCAGCGATACCTTTACCCTGATGGGCGCATCACCCGAAATGATGGTACGGTTGGAAGACGGCATTGCTTACAACCGCCCAATTGCCGGGACACGCAAGCGCGGTAGCAGCGATGCGGAAGACAATGCCCTGGCAGAAGAACTGCTCAACGACCCTAAAGAACGCGCCGAACATGTCATGCTGGTGGATTTGGGGCGTAATGATCTGGGGCGCGTCTGTGACTATGGCAGTGTGCGCGTGCCCAATATGATGTATATCGAACGCTATTCGCACGTGATGCATATTGTCAGTCAGGTACAGGGCAAACTGCGTTCCGGCATGGATGCGTTTGACCTGCTGCGCGCAACCTTCCCGGCGGGCACACTCAGCGGCGCGCCCAAAGTCCGCGCCATGGAAATTATCGAAGAACTGGAGGGCACACGTCGCGGACCTTACGGCGGCGCAGTCGGCTATTTCAGTTTTGACGGCTCAATGGATACCTGCATTACCATTCGGGCACTCGTCATGCAGGGCGATACCGTGTACATTCAGGCTGGTGCAGGCATTGTTGCCGACAGTGACCCCACCAGTGAGCATGAGGAGTGCCACAACAAGGCGCGGGCGCTGTCTGTCGCTCTTCGCTTTGCTGAACGTGGATTGATGTAGGAGACAAAATGACCGTCAAACGCATTATTCTCATTCGCCCCGGCGAAACAGACTGGAATCGGGAAGGACGTTATCAGGGCTGGGTTGCCAGTCCATTGAATACGCATGGGCGCGCGCAGGTCCAGGCGCTTGCCAAATATGTGCGACATATCGGACTAAGCGCGTTGTATACCAGTGATCTGCGCCGTGCGATGCAAACGGCAAAGATTCTCGCCAAACCATTGGGTTTCGATCCAATTATGGACGAACGCCTGCGCGAACGGCATGTCGGGCAGTGGCAGGGCTTAACCCTGGAGCAGATTCACGAATGGTATCCTGACCAGTATCAGGCGCTGCTGGCAAACCCGGAGAATTATCGCATTCCGGGCGGCGAATCGCGGGCGGATGTGCGCGGGCGGGTTCTGAAAGCCCTTGAGGCTATTCTGGAAGAGGCAGACGGTGAAATTGTCGGCATTATCACCCATACCAATGCCACGAATATGCTGATTGACAACCTTGTGCCGGAATATGAGCTGTATACCGTTGGCATCACTAACTCCTCCGTGACGACCATTGCCCGTGAAAATGATGGCGCAGCATGGCGCCTGGTTGCCACGAACGATGTGATGCATCTGGAAGGGCTGGCATCCAACGCATTTCGAGAAATGGAGGATGAAGGGCATGACTAACGTGCTCGTGATTGACAACTACGACAGTTTTACATTTAACCTTGTGCAGCAGATGGGCGAGATGGGCGCGGAACTGCGTGTTGCGCGCAACGACCAGATCACCCTGAGTGCTATTCATGCTATGCGCCCGTCACACATCGTCATTTCGCCAGGACCGGGCGATCCTGACGATGCGGGCATATCATTGGAAGTCATCGGCGAGTTTGGTGCGCAGATCCCGATTCTGGGCGTATGCCTGGGGCATCAGGCAATCGGGCAGGCATACGGCGGGGTCGTCACCCGCGCCCCCACGCTCATGCATGGCAAGACCAGTATGGTCTATCACAAAGGTGATCCGCTGTTCGTTGGTGTGCCCAGCCCGTTTGTTGCCACGCGCTATCACAGCCTGATTGTCGAGGAAATCACCCTGCCCGATGTCTTGCAAGTCATCGCCTTTGCCGACAGCGGCGAAATCATGGGGCTGCGCCACCGACATTACCCCGTGGTGGGGGTCCAGTTCCACCCGGAGAGCATCCTGACGAAGTTTGGTCCGCGGATGCTGCAAAATTTTCTGGAACTGAAAGTGCCGGTAGCGGTCTAAAGGCTAAAGGGTAGCAGCATGGATATTCAGCGCGCAATTGACCTGCTTAGCCGCTTTGGACATTTGCAGGAAGATGAAGCCGAAGCGGTGATGAACCAGATTATGTCCGGCGAGGCTACCGATGCGCAGATTGCGGCGTATCTGATGGCACTGCGCATGAAGGGCGAAACCTCGGATGAAATTGTCGGCAGCGCGCGCGCGATGCGCGCTAATGCGACGCCTGTACCCACCCGTACAGACAGCATGCTGCTGCTGGACACCTGTGGTACAGGCGGTGATAAATCCGGGACTTTCAATATCAGCACGACGGTGGCATTTGTCGCAGCAGGGGCAGGCATCCCGGTTGCCAAACACGGCAACCGCGCAGCAACCAGCAAAAGTGGCAGCGCTGATGTTCTGGCAGCGCTGGGGGTAAACCTGGAACTGACTCCCGAACAGGTGGGGCAGTGTGTGGATGAAGTCGGCATCGGCTTTCTTTTTGCCACCAGACTGCATCCCGCGATGAAATATGCGATAGGACCCCGGCGGCAGATGGGCGTCCGCACGATTTTCAATATCCTCGGACCGCTGACCAATCCTGCGGGTGCAAAGCGGCAGTTGATGGGCGTTTTTGCCGCAGACCTGACCGATCTGCTGGCACACGTGCTCGGCAAATTGGGATCGGAGCGTGCGGTGATTGTCAGCGGTTATGGCGGCGTGGATGAACTGACGACGACAGGTCCAAATCAGGTCAGTTTCTTCGATCATGGCAGTGTACGATCCTATGAATTGCAGCCCGAAGACTATGGTTTTAAGGGTACGCATATCTCGGATCTGTTGGGCGCTGACCCTGAGACCAATGCGCGTATTCTGCGCGGGGTGCTGGATGGCACTGTAGACGGCGCAAAACGCGATGTCGTGCTGCTCAACGCAGGTGCGGCAATCTGGGCGGCGGGCAAAGCCGAGGATTTGCGGGCGGGAATCAGCATAGCGCGCGACTCAATTGAGACTGGGGCAGCGCTGCATAAGCTTGATGCGCTGATTGCAGCTTCGCAGCAGTTTATGCAATAAAGGATGACTTGCGCACAGGGACGTGGTGAACGATGTTCGTGAAAACAGAAACGATCTTGGACAAAATCCTGGCGCATAAACTGGATGAAGTTGCCGCTTACCGCGCCCGCCAACCGCTCGATGCTGTGCTGCATGCCGCTGCCGAAGCCACCCCCGTGCGCGACTTCGCAGCGGCACTGCACGCCGGGCAGCATATAGCGCTGATTGCCGAAGTCAAAAAAGCCTCTCCCAGCAAAGGGGTACTGCTGGAGGCATTTGATCCTGTTGCGCTCGGCACGCTGTACGCGGTACACGGCGCGGCAGCGATTTCTGTGCTGACCGACGAACACTTCTTTCAGGGTGCGTTTGCATATCTGAGCAGCGTTCGTGCTGCTGTCAGCGTTCCGGTGCTGTGCAAGGAATTTGTACTCGATCGCTATCAGGTAGCGCTGGCGCGGGCACATCATGCCGACGCCGTACTGCTGATTGCTGCTGCCCTTGACGATGCCCGGCTTACTGATTTGCATGCTGAGATTGTCGGTCATGGTATGGCGGCGCTGGTCGAAGTCCACAACGAAGTGGAGCTGGAACGGGCGCTGAAGCTCGGCGCACAGGTGATCGGCATCAACAATCGTGACCTGAAAACCTTCCATGAAGACTTAAGCATTACCGAACGGCTGGCGCGGCAGATTCCACCGGAAATCACGCTGGTTGCCGAAAGCGCGGTTCGCAGTGCAGCGGACGTAGCGCGTATGGCAGCGGCAGGCGTGCATGCTGTTCTGGTGGGCGAAGGACTGCTGAGATCTGCCGATATAGGTGTGCAGGTACACCTGTTTAGCAGCCAGTCGCGTTCCGCTCACCAGTGAATTTGCGTTATGCTGGTGGTATACAGCACGGCAGCAAAGGGGTCTCGGCGATGGTCAGAATCAAGATTTGTGGGGTAACCACCTATGAAGATGCGCACATGGCGGCAGCAGCAGGCGCAGATCTGCTCGGCTTCAACTGCTACCGGCAGTCACCGCGTTATCTCGCGCCAGAAGCTGCCACCGCCATTTGTGACCGACTGCGCGCCGCGCTAGGCGAACGCTGCCCGCTGCTGGTTGGCGTCTTTGTTAACGAGGTTGCCAGCACTGTTTCCGCCTTGATGAACCGCATCGGGCTGGATTTTGCCCAGCTTTCGGGTGATGAATCCGATGACATGATGCAGGAACTGCATGGGCTGGCATATAAGGCGGTGCGCCCGATGAACAAGGCTCAGGCACTTGATGATGTGCAGTATTTCGCGCCGCTGATGCCCGTGGATGAACGTGTGCCTTCATTGCTGTTGGATGCCTATCACCCGAAGCTCTATGGCGGTACTGGCGAACAGGCAAGCACCGAGGTCGCGCTGGCGGTCAAGGCGCAGGTGCCGCGCCTGATGCTGGCAGGCGGGCTGACACCGGAGAATGTCGCCGGACGAATCGCCGCGATTGCGCCCTGGGGCGTGGATGTTGCCAGCGGGGTTGAAGCGCTGGACAAGCCGGGCAGTAAAGACGCGGCGCTGGTTGCGGCATTCATTGCCGCAGTGCGGGGAACACTACCACATGCGTGAACTGCTGGACATCTACGACGAGAATTTACGCCATCTGGGTGTGAAACCGCGCGACGAGGTTCACCGTGATGGCGACTGGCATCGCACATTTCACTGCTGGGTGATCTTTCGTGCAGAGGATGGCGTCGACTATATCGTCATGCAAAAGCGCGGACCCGATAAAGAGTTCTACCCCAATCTACTGGATATCACCGCAGCCGGTCATTACGCCGCCGGGGAAACGATTGCCGACGGCGTGCGCGAAATACAGGAGGAACTCGGTATAACGGTGCAGTTCGATGCTCTGATTCCGGTGGGCATGCGCGCATCCGTGACACGTCAGCGTGGGCTGGTGGACTACGAGTTTAACGACATCTTCTTCCTGATTCATAACCGTCCGTTGAGCAGTTTTGCTTTTGCAGCGGATGAAGTCAGCGGGCTGGTACAGTTTGCTATTGACGATGGGCTGGCGCTGTTCGCGGGGGAATGCAGCAGCATCGCGGCGGCGGCAGTGGGTTTCAATGCGGGCAGGGTTACGCTCGCACTGAATGACTTCATAGTGCAGTACGACCGCTATACCTACCGGGCACTGGTGCTGGCAAAGCGCTGTCTGTCCGGCGAAAAACATCTGGTGATCTGAACATGGTGCATCCTGCGGCTTTGCATATTGACCCGATGCAGCCCGAAGACTGGGCTGCCGTGCGTGCCATCTATCTGGAAGGTATTCGCGGCGCGAACGCAACATTCGAGATTGATGCCCCGCCGGACTGGGAAACATGGTCAGCCGGTAAGCATGCGTCATGCCGCCTGGTGGTGCGCGACACGGCATCCGGCGCGGTTATCGGCTTTTCGGTGCTATCACCCTATTCTAAGCGGCATGTCTATCGCGGGGTTGCAGAAGAAATGATTTACATTGCAGCGGCAGCACGCGGGCAGGGGGCAGGCAAATTCCTCCTGACGGCACTCATTGAGGCGGCGGAAGCCGCCGGATTCTGGACCCTGCAAGCGGGCATTTTTCCGGAAAATGTCGCCAGCATTGCGCTGCACAAACGCTGCGGCTTCCGCGAGGTCGGCTACCGGGAGCGCATTGGCTTCCATGAACTGACCGGCACATGGCGCGACACTGTGCTGCTGGAACGGCGTAGTAAGACGGTAGGGATGTAAGGCACCCTCTGAATCCGCCACCGAAGTGAACTGAAACACTGCCAATACAGGAATACTGATGAGCACACTTGAATTGAAACACGAATCATTGACCACCACTCTGCCCGACGCGCGCGGCTACTTTGGCGAGTTCGGCGGGCGCTTCGTGCCCGAAACGTTGATGCCCGCGCTCGATGAACTGACCGCCGCTTATCGGGATGCAATTGCCGATGCACATTTTCGGGCGCGGTTGGCGCAGCTTCAGGCAACCTATACCGGGCGTCCGACTCCGGTTACCTATGCCGCACGGCTGAGCGAACACCTGGGCGGCGCGCAAATCTACCTCAAGCGCGAAGACCTGGCGCATACTGGCGCGCACAAGATCAATAACGCTCTCGGGCAGGCACTGCTGGCACAGCGCATGGGCAAACAGCGTGTAGTGGCGGAAACGGGCGCGGGGCAACATGGTGTCGCCAGCGCAACGGCGGCAGCGCTGCTGGGGCTGGAATGCCAGGTGTATATGGGCAGTGTGGATATTGCCCGCCAGCAGCCCAATGTCTTTCGTATGAAACTGCTCGGCGCAAAGGTCATCCCGGTAGAAAGTGGCAGCAAAACACTGAAGGATGCCATTAACGAGGCAATCCGCGATTGGGTGACCAATGTTCGCAGCACCTTCTATCTGCTGGGGTCTGCGCTGGGTCCACATCCCTACCCAATGATGGTACGCGATTTCCAGAGTATCATTGGCAGCGAAGCGCGCCAGCAAATGCTCGACACGGTAGGCAGGCTGCCAGACGCCTGCATTGCCTGTGTGGGCGGTGGCAGCAACGCCATTGGGCTGTTCCACGCCTTCCGCGATGATGAAGCTGTTGAACTGATTGGCGTTGAAGCTGGCGGTCGCGGCATCGGCGGGGGTGAACATGCCGCGCGTTTTGCTGATCCGGACATCGGACGACCCGGTGTGCTGCACGGCACACGCTCGTTTGTCATGCAGTCCGCCGACGGGCAAATTGTCAACACACACAGCGTCAGCGCCGGGCTGGACTACGCCAGCGTCGGACCGGAACATGCTTACCTGCGCCAGACGGAACGCGCCTTCTACACCTACGCCACCGACGACGAAGCACTGGCGGCATTCCAGATGTTGTGCCGACTGGAAGGGATTATCCCGGCACTGGAAAGCGCCCACGCGATAGCAGATGTGATCAAACGCGCGCCGGGGATGCCAAAGGACAGCATTCTGCTGGTGAATCTGTCCGGTCGCGGCGATAAAGACCTTGATACAGTCATGAAAGAATTGCACCTGACATGATAAGGGCAAAGGCGCTATGCGTATGTATCGCATAAGGAGCAGCAGGCAGTGAGCGTTGTGCTGGCAACAACCTTCCATCCACGTGGGGAAATTCCCCGTCTGAAACGACTGCTGCCCGCGCTGCAAACGGTTTACAGCAGCGTGATTGTTTCACTGCCGCCGGTTGCTGCCAGTGAGGATGTTATGGCACTGCAAGCGCTGCCGGGCATGCGCACCGTTGTCAACAGCGAATGGGGCAGCGGGCGCTATACGGCACTGCGACTGGCGCTGGAAACCGATGCCGATCACGTTCACTATGTCGATATGGACCGGCTGATTCGCTGGGCGGAAACTCGCCCACAGGAATGGCAGCAGGCGATACAGCTTGTCCAGCAGCGTGACTGCCTGGTGATTGGCAGGACGGCGCAGGCATGGGCAACACACCCGCGGGCGATGTTTGAAACCGAGCAGATCATCAACGCTGTATTCTCGCAGGTTGTGGGGCAGCCGATGGATTTTGGCGCGGGGTCAAAGGGCTTCAGCCGCCGTGCTGGTGAGTTCATTCTGGCGCACAGTTCGCCAGTGCGCGCGCTGGGTGCAGATACGGAATGGATTGTGCTGCTGTATCGGGCGGGGTTTGAGATCAGCCATGTCGAAGTGGATGGGCTGGATTGGGAAATTCCCGACCAGTATCAGGACAACGCCGCCGGGCGCGAACGCCAGCGTGAAATGGCGGCGCAGTACGATGCGGACGCACGGCACTGGCAGCGGCGTGTCGCTGTCGCACATGAGATTATCGCGGCGGGGCTGGCGGCACTGCTGCATCCGCTGTCACAGGAGCAGTGAAGATGCGTTTTGTTGAAGTCCGGCGGCATACCATGCGTCGCAAACCTGGTCAGAACCTGTCGCAGGCAGGAGTCAGCCTTGCGCGGCGTGTCGGCGAAACAATGGGCACGTTCGAGCGCGTTATCACCAGCAGTATCCCGCGTGCCTACGAAACCGCCATTGCGATGGGTTTTGCGGTGGACGAGCAGGACGAGCGCCTGAGCGCCATGCCAGATGACATTGAGGTGGAGGTTGCCTGGGACGCGGGCTTCGCGCCGTTTGCCGCTGCCGTGCGCAAGGGCGGTAAAACAGCACAGTTTGCGGCACAACAGGCGGAGTTCTGGCGTTCGATTGCAGCAGCGTTGTCGGACAGCGGTGCTGCGCTGCTGATTACCCATGGTGGGATTATTGAAGCGGGGGCGGTCGCCTGTCTGCCGGATGCTGATCATGCCACATGGGGGCGTTACTGCGCTTACTGTGAAGGCGTGCGGCTCCATTATGAGAATGGGCGATTTGTGAATATCGCGGTCTTGCGGGTGAGCTAGTGCCGCTCCAGTTCAGAGTGTCGCCGACCGGAGTGGCAATACAAGGTTGTTGGGCTGTTATCGGGCTAAAGGATGAATCAAATGCGTGAATCTATAGAATTGCAGGGTTTGGCAGCAATCAATGCCATGTTCGCGCAAGCACAGGCGCAGCAACGTGCAGCTTTCCTGCCCTATTTCCCCATCGGCTATCCGAATTACGAGGCGTCACTGGATGTGATTTTGGCGATGGCAGCGGCGGGCGCGGATGGGTTTGAAATTGGCATCCCGTTCAGCGACCCGCTGGCGGATGGTCCGGTTATCCAGGCGGCGACGCAGACAGCACTGGACAATGGTACAACTGTCAATCACTGTTTACAGGGCGTGCGGGCACTGCGCGAACGCGGCGTGCAGCAGCCAATGCTGCTGATGGGCTATCTCAATCCGCTGCTGGCATATGGCATGGAGCGCTTTGTCAGCGAGGCAAAAACTGCCGGGGCAAACGGGTTGATCGTGCCCGATTTGCCGCCGGAAGAAGCGGAGCAGATTGCGGCAATCTGCGCACGCGAAGGGCTGGCGCTGGTATTTTTCCTTGCGCCCACCAGCAGCGCTGACCGCATTGCACTGGTGGCGCAGCAGGCGACTGGCTTTATCTATATGGTGTCGCTGACCGGCGTCACCGGCGCGCGCACCGACCTGCCGCCTGACGTGCCCGAGTTTATTGCGCGGGTGCGCCAACAGACGGACATGCCGCTGGTACTGGGGTTTGGTATCAGTACAGCAGAACACGCCCGCATGATGAATGGGCTGGTGAATGGCTTTATCGTTGGCAGTGCGCTCGTTAAGGCCGGGCGCGAAGGCACACAGGCGGTACGGAGGCTGGCAGAAACCCTGCGCCGAGCGCTGGATTGAACGACTTCCAGACACCGTTATGTACGTATACGTGTATGCGCGGCTTATGCACATTACCGGGCGGCATTGTACGACCTGTACGGAATTGGACAGAATCCCGACCAAAATCTGGCAAAGCTTTGACACA